>CAYXUT010000048.1:1648-17921 GCA_964468005.1 uncultured Magnetovibrio sp.
AGTTCCCCAGCGCCAGGTGCTTTGATCGTCACCGTGACGCTTCGCGAGGCCCTTCACCGCCGCATCGAAGGACCTGAACAGGATATCCGCACATGTCTCTTGCTTGTCTTTGGTGGATATGTCATCGCACCAGTGCTGGCGCCGAGTCAGAATCGATTTCACCAGCAATGGCCGTGTACTCAGGAAAGCATTGGTCAGATCGCCCAGTTCATCACCGTAAAGCGCGCGGTTCAGTTCCAAGAGCCAAGCCATGAAGATCAAAGGCTCTGCCTTGCCACGCTCCATTATTCGATTCCAGCGCCTAAGGAGATGGAGAGTTTTCGTCGCCATCCTTTCCTTAACCTTGACGTCGAGCATCAGTGGCAGCAGTTCATCGGCCATCAATGAGTGCGCGTCGTGCTGCATGTGGCCAACGGTGGCGACCGATTGGGAGGTCTCGTCACCTAACAATTGGCGAATACGCCGGGCGCGGTAGGGCACGGCCCAGTCGTAGCCAAGAAAATAACGGAAACCCGGCGGCGCGATACGATTGTTTGCGTTGACGATGATATCAGATGCCGGCTTATAGAGTTTCGGCAGTTCGGCGAATGGTACCATGCCGGTCCAGTCGGCCTCGCCACTCCACCCGATGTTCGGCACGTAACCCTGACCTTTCCCGCGGATCGGCACCAACCCGGCGGTCAGGAAGCCCACATTACCCGCAGTGTCGGCGTAGGCAAAGTTCTGCTGCGGTCCCTGGAACTTGGCAAGCGCCCGGTTGAAGTCGGTCCAGTCCTTTGCGCGGTTGAGTTCAAATAAGGCGGCCGCGGAAATATCGCCCGGTTTCAGGTATGTAGCGCACAGCGCGACAACGTGGCTCTCATCGATGATCGAGCCGAGCCTCGGGCGAAGATCTGAAATCACCGGGCCATGGATCGTCGCACGCACGGTTAACTTCACCGCCTTCGCATCCTTCACCTTAATGATTTCCTCACGCGTGATGAAGGCGCTGGCGCCTTTAGTCGTCATGTAGCTATCTATTTCGTCCGTACTGAGTTTTTCGACGAAGAGATCAGTAATGTCTGACTGCGTCGACGTGATACCCCAGGCGATATGTCCGTTGTGGCCGAGGACATGAAACGGCACGCCCGGCACCGTGGCGCCGATGATCATCAAATCGGGCGTCTTGATCCGCGCCAAGTACCATAATACCGGCGCCGAGAACCCAAGATGTGGATCGTTGGCCAGCAGCGCACCACCGGTGTCGGTTTTGGACCGACCGAGAGCCCATACGTTCGACGCACCCTTCGGAGCGTTGAACGGCCATGGCGCCAGGGTATACAAGCCCGTGAGCCCAGCGGCGGTGATGGGCGCATCAGCCGGATAGGCAGGCCAAAGCTCGCGTGCTTTTTCCGGCCCGATGCGCTTGGCGATCTCGGCACGAAGCGCCTCACCACGCCAGTTACCCCCAAGCCTTGATGCCATGATCTTGCCCCAGACTAGCGAGTCTGCCGGCCTCCAGGGTTCGGGCTGGTAACCGAGCAGGGAGGTTTCAAGTGTCAACATGCCAAAATCAATCTTCATCCAGTGATTGATGCCCTTAGCATAGGCCTCGAGCACCTTCAGCACCGACGACGGTAGTTCGCGGGTCTGGGCTTCGGCAAGCGCATAAAATCCCATGGTGCGCATCCACTTGTCGCTGGCCAGAAGCGGCTTGCCAACCACCTCGGCCAAACGCCCAGCACCAAAGCGACGCATGGATTCCATTTGCCAGAAACGGTCCTGGGCATGGACAAAACCAAGTGCGAAGTAGGCATCAAGTTCGTTCTCAGCGAAAAGATGAGGAACGCCGTAGTCGTCGCGCACGACGCGCACCGGGTTTTCAAGCCCCGGTGCCACAACTAGGTTCTCGCCAATCGGCCACAGCCAGTGGAGCGACGTCGCTAGCCAGGTGCCAATCCCCGCCGCCGCCAAAAAGACAAAGACGAACAGTCCGCTACCCGCCGTAAGGATCATCTTTTTCATCACCGCAGATAAGCCGATAACCGGGGCGCAGCGCAAGGTTGTCATTGCTAGCACCATTGCCCTGTCTGATGGGCTTAATTATAAATTCTCCATGAAACAGAATTACTTGAGTGTTTCCGGCCCCGCCGAGAACCAATTGCGTCAACTGGCATACACGGAATTCGGCGTTTCCAATAATCCCAATGTCCTAGTCTGCGTGCATGGCGTGTCCCGCCTCAGCCGAGATTTTGACATTTTCGCCGAAGTCATGGCCGATGAATACCGTGTCGTCTGTCCCGACATGGCGGGCAGGGGAGAGAGCGACTGGCTAGACAATGCGGAAGACTACTCCTATCCGGTCTATTTGCACGATGTCGGCGCGCTTTTAGTCCATATCGGCGCCACGAACGTTTATTGGGTGGGCACGTCAATGGGTGGCTTGATTGGCATGATTCTGGGGGCGGCCAAGGAGAGCCCAATCAGCCGCATGGTAATCAACGATATCGGGCCAGTCATTCCACAAAGCTCCCTGCAGCGCATCAGCAACTACCTCGCCACCGACAAGGTGTTTCCCGACATGGCTGCTGCAGAAACTTACCTCCGCGATGTCAATGGGGCGTTCGGTCCGTTGACAAACGATCAATGGGCGCATCTTGCCAAACACGGCTTCAAGCTAGCAAACGACGGAACGGGCTTCCAGCTGCATTACGATCCAAAGATCGCCGAGCCCTTCAAAGCGGGATCAGAACACGACATTGTACTTTGGAAGTTCTGGGACCGTATTTCCTGCCCAGTGTTGGTGATACGCGGCCGCGATTCAGACTTATTGATAGCCGAAACAGCCGAAGAGATGAGCAATCGCGGTCCTAAGGCAGAAGTGCATACGCTGGACGGTATCGGCCATGCACCGACACTGATGACCGATGAACAGATTGCATTGGTTAGAAATTGGCTACTAAAAAAATAACTCCCTAAGTAATTTATGTCTTAAGATGGTTATGTCGCTAGTTTATGTGACAGAAAGCTTGGGGCTGCCGTGTTCGTATTAACGTCTTAAGGGAAGAAACCGATGTTTCGCAAGCCTTAGCCGAAGTTCAGGATACCAGCCTGCGCGGCCGTATCTACACCACCATTCCTAATCGACTACAAATAGCAAAAAAACTCTAGAAAACTTTCTTCAACATATCGCCCAGCTTTATGAACAAGGTGCAGGCCATAAGGGCGTCACCTAAAAAACTATGAGCTATTTAAAAACTCTTAGATCAATGTGTTGTGCTAAAGGAGTTTACTAAAGTTACTCCAATCACAATAAAGAATAACCCAAAAATCGCTTGCCACTGAAGTGCTTGATCGAAAAATATATAGCTTAAGAGAGCTACTAGAAAAATACCCAAGCCAGCCCAAGTTGCATAGACGATAGCTATAGGAATTGTTTTTATAGCAAATGTTAAAAAATAAAATGAAATTAGATAGCAGACTGTTAATCCAGTACTGGGGAGAATTTTGGTAAAATTATTAGATATTGGAAGCAATAAAGTACCAGTAACTTCAAATACAATGGCACCAAATAGATATAAATAAGACATTAAACCCTTCTCTGATAATAAGCTGTTTGTATATAAAACCATTTCGAATGGTGAGCATGAATTATACATAATGCCTCAACCACTTAGGCTTACATATCAATAAAACTACAGAATCGCCCCATCCCTACAGCAACTCCCTCCCACTCAACGCCAAACCATTGATCAACCGCCAGTAATCATCACGCAAAAATATTAATAAACTTTACGCCTGGAAAAAACTACTGATGGTTCTGGGCGCCGAACGGTTCCTGAACCGGCCGTGCACCGGCGGGCAGGATCAAAGGCCGTAGAAATTACGAGCCCGCTTTTAACAACCTCGCCGCATCGACGGCGTGATAGGTAAGCACGCCGTCCGCGCCGGCGCGCTTGAAACCGATCAGTATCTCCAGCACTGTCTTGTCATATTCAATCCACCCTTGGACACCGGCACCGCGCAGCATAGCGTATTCACCTGAAACATTGTAGGCGAAGGTCGGCATACCAAACGCCTTTTTCACACGTGCGACCACATCGAGATAAGGAAGGCCTGGTTTAATCATAACCATGTCGGCACCTTCGGAGATATCCATGGCAACCTCGCGCAAGGCCTCATCGGTATTGGCCGGGTCCATCTGGTAGGTCTTCTTGTCGCCCTTGAGTAAGCCGTCGGAACCAACTGCATCGCGGAACGGACCATAGAAACCGGAAGCGTATTTAGCCGCGTAGGACATAATCGCTACGTCTTCGAAACTCTTGCCATCGAGCGCCGTACGAATGGCGCTAATGCGGCCATCCATCATGTCGGACGGGGCCATGATATCACAACCGGCTTCAGCCTGAGCCAAGGCCTGCTGGCAGAGGATTTCCACAGTCTCATCATTCAGAATAACACCGTCCTCGACAATCCCGTCATGACCATCAGAATTGAAGGGGTCGAGCGCCACGTCACAAAGTATGCCGACCTTGAGTTTCGCATTGCGGATGGCGCGCACGGCGCGGCAAACCAGATTATCGGGATTGATTGCCTCACGCCCATCCGGCGTTTTTAGCGCTGGGTCCGTGTAGGGAAAGATCGCTACCACGGGAATACCAAGATCGACAGCGCCACCGACAACATCGGTCAATAGGTCAACAGAAAAGCGCTCGACACCTGGCATGGATGGCACTGGCTGGCGCTGGTTCTCGCCATCGACGACAAAGATCGGCCAGATCAGGTTATCGGCGGTCAGGGTATTTTCGCGTACCAGGCCACGCATCCACGGCGTTCGACGGTTACGCCGCATACGCGTCGCCGGGAACCGTGTCTCGGGCAGATGTTTTATCATGGTTTCAGCTTAGGCCTTTTCGAGCACTTGATCCAGATCGGCGATGATGTCATCGAGTTCGCTGGAAAATGAATGTCCCGCCCGAAGCCTTCGAGGGGCTAATGCTGTCGAGATCGAAGTTGAAACCCTATGCGGCGAAACTGGGTGCCGATGCAGCGGAATGCGAATTGATCGAACTTGCTAAACATTTCCTTGAACCAGACGGCTTGGTCAGCATCGGATATACTGCTCGGGTCCATATCGCAAAACGGAGCAAAAACCGTGAGCTTATACAAAGACGCTTTGCCTAGCGGCATCGAAAGCCGCCACATCGATAATGGCAACGGAATTGAGATGCACGTCTTGGAAGCGGGGGAGGGCAAAGACGTGGCTCTTTTACTTCACGGCTTTCCCGAAATCGCTTATTCCTGGCGCAAGATCATTCCGGCTCTGGCCGAAGCCGGTTACCGCGTTATCGCGCCGGACCTGCGAGGCTATGGCCTTACCAGGGGGTGGGACGCAGATTACGATTGTGACCTCAGCCTGTTTCGGCCGATCAACATGGTTCGAGACGTGCTCGGGCTTTTAGCAGCGCTCGATATCGATCATGCCGCCTTAATCGCCGGCCACGATTACGGAGCCAACGTCGCCGCCAATTGCGCCTTGATCCGGCCCGATGTTTTCCGCGCTGTCAGCCTGATGAGCGCTCCATACGTTGGCCCGCCATCGTTAAAACCGGGACCCACGGTGGATATCGTCGCCGATCTCGCGGCTCTGGAGCGGCCGCGCAAGCACTATCACCGCTATTACGCAATGCGCGAAGCTAATGGAGACATGACTAACTGCCCGCAGGGCGTGCATGACTTCATGCGCGGCTACTATCACTTTAAGAGCGCCGATTGGACTGATAACAAGCCTTACAGACTTCAGTCCTGGAGTGCGCCTGAACTGGCTAAAATGCCGACCTATTACATCATGGACCTTGAGCAGAACATGGCCGAGACGGCGGCCTCCGAAATGCCGTCGGCGAAAGAGATTTCAGAATGTACTTGGCTTTTCGATGACGATCTTACCGTGTATTCGGAGTGCTATGCCCGAACTACGTTCCAAGGCGGACTGAACGGCTACCGCTGCCGCTTCGTCGATGCATTCACGCGCGAGGCGGAGGTCTTCGCTGGGCGCGCCATTGAAGTGCCAACCTGCTTCATCTCCGGTGTCAGCGATTGGGGCGTCTATCAGGTACCGGGCGCACTGGACGCCATGCAGAAAACGGCCTGCACCGATTTTCGGGCTTGCCATCTGATCGATGGTGCGGGCCATTGGGTGCAACAAGAGCAGGCCGAAGAGGTCGCCCGTTTATTATTGGCGTTTTTAGCTGAAGTTTGAATACTAGTTGCATGATGAAACGCCGCACATTTTTGACAACAACGGCCGCGACGGCTCTCGGCGCTACACTGCAACCAGGCCTTCCACTCGCCGTATCGGCGGACCGCATCACAAAGCGAATCCCCAAGACTGGGGAGCGCATCGGCGTCATTGGCATGGGATCGTCCGTTACCTTTAACGTCGGCAGCGACAAGGATGCCCGCAACGTGCGCACCGAGGTGCTGCGCACCTTTTTCGAGGCTGGCGGAGGAATGATCGATTCATCGCCCATGTATGGTTCATCCGAAGAAGTGATCGGCTACGGATTGGGCCGTCTAAGCCCGGGCAAGAAACTGTTTTCCGCAACTAAGGTCTGGACTTCTTCCAAGTCCGAAGGGGTGAAGCAGTTCAGTGGATCACGGAGCCTTTGGGGTTTGGACAGATTTGACCTCTACCAGATTCATAATCTGGTCGGCTTGCGCAGACATCTGGAAACGCTTTCGGACATGAAGGCAGTGGGGAAAATTCGCTACATCGGCATCACCACTTCGCATGGAAGGCGGCACGACGATTTGGAAAAAATTATCACCCGCCATCCCGTCGATTTCGTCCAGTTGAGCTACAACGCCGGTAACCGTGATGCCGAGGAGCGTTTGTTGCCGGCGTCTGCCGAACATGGTATTGCGGTGATCGCCAACCGGCCGTTCCAACGACGATCGCTTATCGAACGCGTCGAAAGAAATCCGCTGCCGGATTGGGCAGCAGAGATCGGCTGCACAGCCTGGCCACAAGTCTTGCTTAAGTTTGCCGTGTCCCACCCGGTAATTACATGCGCCATTCCCGCTACTAGCCAGGTCATTCACATGAAAGAGAACATGGTGGCTGGCACCGGCATCCTGCCAGATGTCGACCTGCGCCACCGCATCGCAAAGTTTGTCGACAATATTTAATGTCGGAACTTCTGACCTACTCAATATCCGATTTCATTTTGTTCTCGTCCGAAACTTACGCGCGACTGTTCGAACGTTATTACCAAGAAATCGATTTGATCGGCTGGCTTGGAATGACGGCGGGGCTGACAATCTTGTGGCTGGTACATTGCCGACAGATCAAATGGGCGGCGCTCTTGGTTACGGCCAGTTTCATATGGACCGGCTGGGCCTTTCATATGGAACGCTATGCCGTGCTCAACTGGGCCGCCACCTATTTCGGCTGGGCCTTCATCATCGAGGGCGTCTTAATTGCCGCTCTCGTCGCCAAGGCCGACATACGGCACCATCCAGCCATCATGATTCTGGCCGCACTTGGTGTCGCAGCGCATCCGGTGATCAACCTTGCCAACGGACATTCTTGGCCGGAGACGGGACTTTTCGGCACGGCTCCCGATCCGAGCGTTGTTACGGCATTGGGGCTGACGCTGGCGATACGATCACCCTGGCGGCGCAGGAGCCTGAGCGTCATTCCCGTGCTGTGGTGCCTAGTTGCCCTGACCACCTCTTTCGGCCTGAACCGCAGCGAGCTTGCCATCACCGCCGGTGCGGGGTTAATCATCTGGATCGTCGCAAGTATTTTCACCTCAAGGAAACGACCATGATCGACTTCTATTTCTCTCCGACACCGAACGGCTGGAAGATCGCGATCATGCTTGAAGAGTGTGGGCTCGAATACAACACGGAGCTCGTTGAGCTCCGCCAGGGCGACCAGTTCAAACCAGAGTTCCTGAAGATCAGTCCCAATGCCAAGATGCCAGCGATCGTCGATCATGGCCCTCCCGAAGGTTATGGCCGAAGTGTCAGCGTCTTTGAATCGGGTGCCATCATGATTTATCTCTCTGAGAAGACTGGCAAATTCATGCCGACCGATCCGGTCGGCCGCAAGGAAACGCTGGAATGGCTATTCTGGCAGGTCGGCAACCAGGGCCCGATGGGCGGCCAGCACAGCCACTTCATCAACTACGCGCCACAGATCGAGGACGCCGGCTTTGAATACAGCGCCAAACGCTACCGGGGTGAATACGAACGTAGCCTCGCGGTATTGGACATCCGCCTCGACAGCCGGGAATACATCCTCGGCAACGACTACACAATTGCCGACATGATCGCCTTTCCCTGGGCCTTTATCGCCAAGCCCATGGACGTGCCGTTGGACGCTTTCCCCAATGTCGCGGCTTGGCGAGGTAGAATCAAGAGCCGTCCAGCAGTGATCAACGCTATTAACCTCCACAAGGATCATCAGAACCGAGGAAAAAACAAAGCCAACGCCGAAACGAACAAGATCCTCTACAACCAATCCGCCAAACACTTTCGCAACAGCGGCGAATGACGGGCCTTATATTCTCTGTGGCGGCAGCGTAACCTACGGCATTGGCGTGCTGGTGGGACACGAAGAATCTTAATCCCCTTAAAAACTGACAGCCGTCGATACCAAAAAAGGTGAACGCCTGACACCCGAACCTCAGGCCGTAGAACCTGTGGAATTTGTACCGGCGCTGGTGACGCCCGAAGGTAAGACACTGCATGGTGCGGAGGGACGATGCTTTGGTTTGCGGACCTTTATAGATCCGAAGACCTAGCACCACGGCCTAGCGAACCGGAATGCGAAAGGTTCCTTTCCAAGCTCTTATGTTTTACCAACGATATTCAACCTCCAACCAAGCGGCCCTTTTTTGTTTCCCACCACGGCATCAACCCCGACACCAGTTCGATTGTCAGAACCCGCGCACTTGCGCACGGCCAAGCCCTTGAGCGCTGATTGAAGCGAATTTCTCGGCAGCAGCTTCTTTTTGATGGAACTCCACCAAACAATTGTGGCGCGCACATTCAAGTTGTGACACTGTCGGGTGGGCTCCACATGATACCCGCCTCATGGGACTTGATGCGAAAGTGAGCTCGGTCCAACATGTCGATATGAACCCACGACTCACACCAGATAGAAACCTCTCTCTCGAGGCCGTACGCGGCACAGAAGCGGCGGCCATTGCTGCGGCGCTGCACATGGGCAGCGGCGATGACCGCGCCGCCGATGAAGCCGCTGTGGCCGCTATGCGTCACGCTCTCAACACCTTTTCCATCGATGGCACGGTACGGATTGGCGAGGGCACTAATTTTGATACCAACGGTCTCAGTATCGGTGAGAAGGTGGGCACCGGAAAGGGCGTCAAAGCCGACGTCGCCCTGGTGGCGCTGGAGGGCAAAAGCATCGTCGCGCGTGGCGGCTACAATGCGCTATCCGTGCTCGCCACGGCCGAGGATGGCGGTTTCCTGACCGTGCCCGACATTTACATGGATAAGATCACCGTCAGCCGCGAAGTTCCCGCCGACGCGGTCGATCTCGACAACGACCCGGCCGACAATCTCAAGGCAGTGGCCGATGCCAAGGGAGTTGATGTCGCTGACCTCCTCGTTGTCATGCTCGATAGGCCACGCCATTCACAACTTTTGGCCAAGGTGCGAGATACTGGCGCTCGCGTACGGTTGATCCTGGACGGTGACGTCAGCGGCGCCATTGCCAGCGGCATGCCGAATAACACCGTTGATATTTACATGGGCATCGGCGGCGCGCAACAAGGCGTGCTGGCCGCCGCCGCCATACGCTGCTTCGGCGCACGCATGCAGGGCCGGCTGGTCATCCGCAATAACGACGACGCGGACAAGGCCAAGGCCGCCGGCATCAAAGACCCGGACACCAAATATGCTGCCGAAGACATGGCGCGTGGCAACGTCACCTTCGCCGCGACCGGAGTATCCGAAGGCCCAATGCTGGATGGCGTCGATTTGTCTCCGGGTAGCGCCATCACGCATTCCATGGTCATGCGCTCGCACACCGGAACCTTCCGTATCATCGAAGGCCATCACAAGTTCAATAAGTGTGATGGTTGAACCGGCAGGCGAGACAGCTTTTCTCGGGGTTGAAAATTCGCTCGAAGGCAAGAGATGGCTGGCCCGTGAAGTCGACGACCGACAGGCGCTAGCCATGTCGCAACGCCTACAACTACCGGAACTGGTGGCACGCGTGATGGCGGCGCGCGGCATTGGGCTCGATGACGCCGATGTGTTCCTCAATCCAACGCTGCGTGACCTATTGCCGAACCCGAGCCAGCTGGTCAACATGGACCTAGCCGCCGAACGTCTGGCCACGGCCATCATGCAAAACGAGACCATCGGCATCTTCGGCGACTATGACGTCGATGGCGCCACTTCAACGGCGCTCTTACGACGCTTCATCGAAGCGCAGGGCGGCCACGCCAATATCTACATCCCGGACCGCCTGAAGGAGGGCTACGGACCAAACGCGCCGGCGCTGCTCGGCATGGCACAGGATGGCGCTTCGCTGGTGCTGACGGTCGATTGCGGCACGGCGGCCTTTGAACCCTTGAGCGCGGCGCGCGAAGCTGGGCTTGATGTCATCGTCGTCGACCATCATACGGCAGAACCAAACCTGCCAACCGCGCTTGCCATCATCAACCCGAACCGCCTCGACGACGAGAGCGGACAGGGGCACTTGGCCGCCGTCGGCGTCGCCTTTTTGCTAGTCATTGCGGTTAACCGAGTGTTGCGCGAGAACAATTGGTACACCCATCGTCCCGAGCCCGACCTCATGGGCTGGCTCGACCTAGTGGCGCTCGGCACGGTCTGTGACGTCGTGCCGCTGGTCGGCCTCAACCGTGCATTGGTAACACAAGGCCTCAAAGTGATGGCAAGGCGTGGCAATCCAGGACTTGTGGCACTTGCCGACGTTGGCGGCGTCGATGAAAAGCCAGGAGCCTATCATCTGGGGTTCATCCTGGGCCCGCGTGTCAATGCCGGCGGGCGGGTCGGCACGCCAGGGCTCGGTAGTCAATTGCTGTCTACCAACAGCTCCGCCGAGGCCAAGGAGATCGCACTTAAGCTCGATGCGCTCAACCGCGAACGTCGCGATATCGAGGATAAGGTTCTAAACCAAGCCTTGGACCAAATGGCGAGCGTGTCGGAAGCCTCTGGTGCTGTTGCCTTCGTCGCTAGAGAGGGCTGGCACCCGGGCGTTCTCGGCATCGTCGCCAGCCGACTCAAGGACCGCTTCAACCGCCCGGCCTGCGTGCTTGGCGTCGATGATCACGGCTTACTCGCCACCGGCTCGGGGCGGTCCGTCCGCGGCGTCGATCTTGGTGCCGCTGTTATCGCTGCTCACCAGGCCGGTATCATCGAGAAGGGTGGAGGCCACAGGATGGCGGCGGGGTTCACGCTCGCCCACGCCCGGATAGACGACTTTCGCGATTTCCTCAATGAGCGCATTGGCACCGAAATTGCCGAGGCTGGCATCAAACCGACATTGCGCCTTGATGGATCGTTAACCGCAGCCGGTGCCGGGATTGATGTAGCCGAAACGCTACAGCAACTGGGCCCCTTCGGTAGTGGCAATGCCGAGCCGCGCTTTGCTGTACCATCGGCTCGCATCGCCTTTGCCGATAGGGTCGGCGAGAACCATGTGCGCTGTAAGCTGGAAAGCCCAGAGGGCGGCAAGCTTCAGGGTATCTGTTTTCGTTCGACCGACCGGCCGCTCGGCCAAGGGCTGCTAACAGCGAAAGGCCGGCCAATGCATGTGGCGGGCCGGGTCCGAGTCAATACTTGGCAGGGACGCTCATCGCCGCAACTGATGATCGACGACGCCCAGCCAGCTTGGTGAATTCTATAGGGAAAGGGAGAGGCATGCTGGATAAATGGGACCAACGCTTCATGGACCTAGCGAATTTCGTAGCCGCCTGGTCGAAGGACCCCTCGACCCAGGTCGGCGCGGTGATCGCCAACCCCCATACCAAGCGGGTGGTTTCCATGGGTTACAATGGCTTCCCCTCGGGCGTTGGTGACCACGACCACCGCTTGGAAAACCGCGAGATAAAATACGAAATGATCGTGCATGCCGAGACCAACGCACTCCTGTTCGCCGGGCCGGCAGCCGAAAACTGTACGCTTTACGTGACGCCGTTGCCACCTTGCGCGCGTTGTGGCGTAGTCATCATTCAGGCCGGTATCCAACGCGTCGTCGCACCAATCCCGAACAAAAGTAAGGAGCACTGGAATACCCAGAGCGAGATTTCGGAACAAATGTTCTCCGAGGCCGGCGTCGAATTGGAGTACGTGAAAATATAGAACTCCTTGGACAGACTATTCGACCAAAGTTAATTTAAGGAGTGCTTTCTTGTCTAACTTACTGCCGCTGATGCGTGGCAGTTTCACCAATTCTATGATGCGTACTGGGATCTTGTAACTGGCCATTCCTCGCGCACCAAGGAAATCGGAAACCTTGTCTGGATCAATCCTCTTGTTCATGCGCGGCTGGATGAAGGCCCAAGGAACTTCACCATACTCCTCATCCGGCACAGCAATCACGGCACAATCGAAAACGTCAGGGTGGCGGGCAATTTCTTGCTCAAGCTCAATCGGCAGGATCTTGTAGCCGCTTCGGTTGATAACCTCATTCAGGCGGCCAAGGAGGGTCAGACGGCCATCCCCGTCAAGGGCCCCGATATCGCCAGTGGCGTATCGACCATCCGACCAAACGGCATTTGTAGCTTCTTCATCCCGCCAGTATCCCGAGGACGCGAAAGGCGCCGACACCTGCAACTCCCCAGCCTCACCTATCGGCAGTTCATCGTCATGATCACCCACGATCCAAAGCCGGCAGCCCGGTAGCGGCAGACCAGTAGAGCCGTCTAGACGTGTCTCCTTTGGTTCGTCGACATGGGCATGGCCGAAACCCGGACATTCCATAGAGCCCGACGCCACCACGACCTTGCAGCCTGATCCGTTCTCAAAAGCAATAGCTGCCTCCATGTTTGCTGCCGCCGTGCCAACCCGGAGGACCCGCAGCAACGCCAAGTCGTAATCTTCCAAAGGTTCCTGCGCCAAACGAGCCAGAATTACTGGCACCGTCGTAGCCACCGTGACACCCGCGCGTCCAACCAGGCTCAACAAATCATCTGGCCGATAGGTGCGGGGAAACGTAAAGCTGCAAGGTAATATTCCCGAAATGGCCCAGACCAAGGCTCCCGCCGCTCCAGACATCGGCGCAAACATGCCAATATTGTCCTCGGCGGTGACAGCGAGCCTTTCTGCAATACCGCGCCCGACGCAGACCTGCGCCGCTTCCGGCCATTCACACAATTTAGCAAGACCGCTCGTGCCGCTAGAAACAGTGATTAGAGATACTTCGTTATAGGCGAATCTGCGTCTCAGTATTTGTTCGAGTGACGCGGCACAGGGTTGCCGCGCGGTGAGATCCCCCCATGCCACCCAGTTGTCTCGCGAATTGGACGCCACGTCGATGCGATGGCCAAAACCGACGCCGTTCGCATACTGATCGTCGAGCCAATCAACTTCATTCGCCTCCATCTCATCAGATGCCAACACGACAAGATCGGGCTCAATTCGGTCCAAAACATACGACAACTCTTTACGTCGCCATTGCACGGGAACGTAAGCTCCGATGATGCCGGCTTTCTTCAGCGCGATGCGAAGTACTATTTCCCGGCTCGATGTTGGCATTTGCACGAGCGCCCGACTGTCGCGCGAGAGCCCCAAGGCGATGAGATTGGCAGCCAAGCGGTCGGTAGTTTCATGCAGTTCCGCCCAGGTATAACGCTTATGGTTGTCCTGGCAGGCTAATCCTCCGGACCGGTCCCGAGCATAGGCTTCGTAGCGACCAACCATGGTCGCGCGCGTCCAGTAACCATCACTTAGATAGCGATTGATGGTTTCTGGGTCGAGCAGGGTGGGGCGCATGAAGTGAGCTCCAGAGTTCGCCAGCTTAGCGGCCTTTGTACTTGGGCAAACGTTTTTCCGCGTAAGCCTTGAGACCTTCTTCGCCATCTTCCGAACCGACACAGATGGCGTAGAGCTTGCGCTCGTAGTCGATGCCGTTCAATAGATCCATCTCTGTGGAACGCAGTACAGCGTCACGTCCCGAAACGAAGGCCAGAGGTGCGCGAGAGCCCAAAATGTGGGCTAGTTCGAGCGCCCGCGGCAGAAGTTTTTCTTGCGGATGCACTTCTGTGACCAGACCGATCCGCAAAGCGGTCTCGGTGTCAACCGGTTCGCCCGTTAGCACCATCTGCATGGCCCAACCAAGACCGACAAACCGGTAAAGGCGTTGCGTACCACCGCTACCAGGTATCTGCCCAAGCGTAATTTCCGGCAGGCCAAGGGACGCATTGTCACTGGCGATGCGCACCGTGCAACCAAGAGCCAATTCCAGCCCCGCACCGAAGCAATATCCGTTGATGGCAGCGACCGTAGGCTTGGCCAGTCTCTCGATGGTGGTTGGAAGTTCCTTCCTAAGCGTCGCCGCGCTGCCTATTTCAGAGGCCAACGTGCGTGCGCTCAATTCTGGGATATTGGCGCCTGCACAGAAAGACTTGTCGCCATCACCGGTGAAGATGATCGCCTTGACGGCCTCGTCATCCTCGGCCCGAAGCACGCAATCCATGAGATCGACACGCATCTGATGGCTCATGGCGTTTCTTTTTTCCGGCCAAGTCAGGCGGACGATCAGGACCTGGTCCTTCATATCGGTCACGAGGTTCCGGTAATCCATGTAACTCCCTCTCGTGGCTGAAGGTGGTTTCATGCCTTGGCGACGGCTGGTGCCTGCAGCCTGTAGACCTCGGCCATGTTTTTGCCGACCAGAGGTCTTGCGTAATCCATGAAGGCCGATGTCACGTCGTTAGGACAATCGGCAATCAGGCTATCGTCCATCACCTTAGTCTTGCCGGCGACCTCTTCAAGAGCACTCAATTGATATTTGACAGCGTAATCGCCGACACGGTGGATAGTGACCGTGCCATCACGCCCAGCGGTGGCGGCATATTGCACGGCCTTGACGCCAACCTCGCGCGCTTCCAACTGATCGATTTCCGACACACAGCCGAGAAATGATCGCTGCAGATAGCCAAAGGTATCACCGCGGACGCGGCTAATCGAGGTGCGCGCCTTGATGGCATCAGTAAGTAGATCGGCCAAGGCACCGGTGCCGGATAGCTGCAAGTTGCCGTGCGCATCGTGTTCGATCTCCTTGGCGAGCATGCTGACGATCGGTGTACCTTCCTCATCATGCACACCTTCCGAGACGGCGATGACACAGCGCCCATACTCGTCGAAGACGGCCTGGACGTCCGTGGCGAAGACATCCATGTCGAAACTACGCTCAGGGAGATAAATCAGGTGCGGGCCGTCGTCATGGTATTTGCGCGCCAAGGCGGAGGCGGCAGTCAGAAAGCCCGCGTGCCGGCCCATGACGACGCCGACATAGACGCCTGGCAGCGCGCGATTATCGAGGTTTACCCCGGCGAAAGCGGAGGCCACGAACTTGGCAGCCGATGGAAATCCCGGCGTATGGTCGTTGATCATCAGATCGTTATCGATGGTTTTCGGGATATGCACGCAGCGAAGGCCATAGTCGGCCTTCTTGGCCTCGTCTGCGAGGATACGCAGCGTATCGGACGAATCGTTGCCGCCGATATAAAAGAACGTGCCGATGCCATGCGCCTGCAAGACCTTGAAAATTTCCTGGCAATAGGCGAGGTCGGGCTTGTCGCGAGTCGAGCCGAGCGCCGAGCATGGCGTGGCTGCGACCTGCTCCAGGTTGACGTCAGATTCCTGTCCCAAATCGACCATGGTCTCATTGATGATACCGCTGACGCCATGCAGTGCCCCGTATATGCCTCCGGCATTCCAGCGCCTCGCTTCCTGCACAGCGCCGACCAAGGATTGGTTAATGACCGCCGTCGGACCGCCACCTTGCGCGATCAGCATTTTCCCTTGCAACATGCTTGCCCCTCTTAAAGTGAAGATCGAATTGGAACAGGTTGGACGGACGAATTTTAAGGGTGCCGGGCAGGTGGGAAAAGCGAGAATCACGCCGCGAAGGCAAGGTTATTCGGAAATCCAGATTTTTAACCTTGATTTCCGCTATCGGGACGTATACCAAACCGCCCCAGCACTTGCCGTGGCCCCTTCGTCTAGCGGTCTAGGACGCCGCCCTTTCACGGCGGTAACACGGGTTCGAACCCCGTAGGGGTCACCA
>CAYXUT010000049.1:0-6363 GCA_964468005.1 uncultured Magnetovibrio sp.
AGAAGAAATCCCCTATAGCCGGGGCCAGTTGGTGCACGGAGATTACCTGTTTTTTCGGTCATTCGACTCACTAAATTTAGAGACCGAACCTGGACGAGCTCAAGCTTTGAAAGCAGCCGCATTGGCAATGAGTTATGGATATTTCGATCACGCGGCTCGTATTCTTTTTGATCCACGCATGTCCGGCTGGTTGTCGCTTCACGGTGTCAACAACGTGCCAGAATTACTCAGTAAAGTCTCTACCGCGTACGGCCGGACCGCTATGCGGCAGGGGTTTGCGCGTCAATTGCGCGGACTACTGCCCTTTCTGCGGCGCATTATGCAAATGGTATGATCGGAAAAGGAACCCTCCATGGCACGCCGACTATTGAACAACGTGCTGGCGCTGGGTGGAGCCCAGTTGGTAACCATGGCTTGCAGTCTCATTACGGGCGTGATCTTGGCTCGATCCCTCGGACCTGCAGTCTACGGCCTACTGGGGTTCGGTATTGCCCTGCTTTCGTATTTCGGCCTCCTAGTCAATATGGGCATGGATGTGCACAGTGTTCGAGAAATCGCGCGCCAACCTACTCATGGGCTACAACTCGTCAAAATGGTAATCCTTACCCGGTTAGTATTCGCCGCGTTATTGTTTTTGGTGCTAATATTAGCATTGCCATATTTCGGATGGTCCGAGCGGTTGCGCGATGTTTTGCTGATACAGGGCATGGGTCTTTTCGGCGTTGCGCTTATTGTCGACTTCTTCTTTCAAGCTGAGCAACGCCTCGGCATCGTTGCCTTTCGACAGGGTGGCGCAGCCGTAGTCGGAATGTTGGCTGTGATTATCTTAATACGAGAACCAAATGACCTGAACATAGCAGCCGCCATACCAGTATCGGTTCTAATATTGAGCGCACTCATCTTGCTCACTGCGTTCTGGTTTGAGGTCGATTACAACAGTCTGCCCGAGCATTCGATTTCGCGGCTCAATTTCCTGCGGCGATCTGCCCCGGTTGCCTTGATGGGGGTGTTGATGACAATCTACATCAATCTCGACATCGTCATTCTGGGGTATATGGTCGCCGAAGCGGAGGTGGGCGAGTACGTTGCAGCATCTCGGGTCGTGATAATGGCAATGGCAATCCCAAGCCTAGTTCACGGCGCTTTTCTCCCGGCATTGTCTAAGGATATGGGAACCGAGGCTGAAGGCACTGTCGTTGCACGGCACCTAGCACGCACCATTAGTTACTTTGGCGGTGCGGTAGGTGGCTTTGGCATACTAACAGCACCAGCAATTATATCGTTGTTATTCGGTGACGCTTTCACAAATGCCGACGATGCACTGACCATTCTAATGGCCCATGCATTCCTGTTTTATCTAACGACCGCGTTCAGTTCGCCGCTGTTGGCTTGGCGATGCGATAAAGGCTTAACTATAATCTTGATCTTCGGGGCTGCTTTCAATGTCGGGCTTAATTTTCTCTTGATTCCAATCTTTGGGATTGAAGGCGCCGCTGCTGCTACGCTGATCACCCAAGCATCAATCGGGATCGGCATGATGGTACTGGCCCACAGGGCTTTCGGTCTCAAACACTACGGGCTTATCGTGCGGGTTCTAATCGTGTCATTGTTATCCCTCGCTCCGATCTACGGCATAATCCAACTATGGCCAGCAGCTTCAACACTTTCCCCGTGGGTCGGGTTAATTACTTTAGGGGGCGGTTTTCTAATCTTATATGTGATGCTCTCGGCAGTTGCTGGTATCGTCACTATTGCCGATATGCGCATGTTATACCGACCTACAAAATGTTTTACACATTAAGGTTATGTAAGCTGGGCCGTGACCCAAAACGCAAAATAGATCCGGCATCTTCGCGCCCTTTCTCTCATCTGTGTTAGTACTTCGCGTTCCAAAGCGACCCGGCATGGCGGTGTCCGCCTTCAAACGATCCGCGACTGGGTGTTGCGGTTCGGTGCTAAGGAACCGAACGGCTTGCTGGACGGCAAATCTCCAGGAGCGCAGCGGAATTTGAATGCCGAGCATCGGGCGGCCCTGGCCCGTGCCGTTGAGGATGGACCGGTTTTCTATATCAATGGCATGGTTCGCTAGCACTTGTCTGACCTCGTCACTTGGTTGCATGACGAGTTTAACTTCACCCTTGATAAAACGACAGTCGGCCGGGCACTCTCGGTCATTGTCGCCATCGTCGCGTCCGGAGCTCATGCCATCGTCATCCTCTATCCAGCCGGTTGGCACTTATCGAAAGCTCTCCAAATCCCCAACAACATAACGCGCATGAGGTTGCCGCTATAGTGCCCGGAACTGAACCCAGTCGAAACCGTCTGGCAGTCCATGCGTGACAACTGGCTCTCAAACCGCATCTTCAAATTCTACAACGACATCCTCGACTACTGTTGCTTCGTGTGGAGCCAGTTCATCAAACAGCCGTGAAAAATCATGTCCATCGGATTTCGCGAATGGGTTCTTAAATGATTCTTTGTTGCAGGTTGGTATTACTTGCTCAGATCAACTAAACATCTTTCGGCTTCATGCCCCAAGCTAAGCCCGCTTTGCTGGAGACTTTTCCCAGCCCCGCGCTTTCTAGTATTTTCGCTACGGCATCATGTTTTTGCCGCTTCTCGTAACGTGCGCCATACCAATCGAAGGTATCGAGCAACGTCCATGCGCGTTGCTGTTCTTTTGTTAGCTGTGGATCATGTATCGCGGCGATCGGGATAAAATGGTTCAATAAACGGATCTTAGGAATCGAACCTAAACGCCTCGTTATCGGAAAAAAGATCGACACTAGGATTTTGGAAAGCCTCAACGTCGCACCAATCGGCAGAAACGGCGACATCAATCGAAGTCCATACTTGATCAATTGTAGCCGGCGCCAAAGTCCTTCTTCGTAGAAATTGTACGCCAATCGCCCGCCCGGCTTGAGAAACTTTGGCAAGCTCTGCATCAGCAAGGCGGGGTCGGGCGTATGTTGAATCACACCCATACAATAGACACCGTCAAATACACCTTCACGCAAAGGTAAATTGAAAAGCGAGGCCTGGATACAGTCCACACCTACTTTTGATCGTTCGGCATGCACGGCTGTCGTCTCACGGCACGCTTCGATAGCACTGCTGATATCCACGGCAATGACGCGCGCGCCCAATTCAGCCACAATATCCGTGAAGCGTCCGGCACCGCAACCCGCATCAAGGATCAATTTGCCAGGAAACCAATCCTGGGCCCAGCGGCTATCAGCCAGGAAACGTTGTCCGGATATATTGTGCCCGCTTAGACGGTCAATCTGCAACGTTCGCCACTTCAGCCACTGAAACCCGAAATTCTCGCAGTAATCCTCGTTTGGACGAACAAACCGGGGAACGTGATTTTCAATTGGATATTCTGCTCTGCAGTTGGAACAGGTCATCATGCCCGAAACAATGTCGTCGCTTTCCATTTCCCCGATATCAATGTCAAGCTTGGCGCTCGCCTGGCAAGCCGGGCAAATCAGGAGTTCCAATAGTTCGGATCGCAATAGGTTCATCCTTTAGTCGGCGGTCTAACGACGTTATATATCTCCACGAATGACACGACAACAAGCGCGGAGTCAGGGGCGATCAGCTGCCAGTAAAGTATACGAGAGTAACGATTAGGAGCCTTGCAGGGATCGCCGTCATTCTTATGGTTGCCGAACTAATTTTCGGCAATTGGGTTCTGGGTAAACAGGCCCCATACAAAAACGACGTTCGTCTTTTTAGTGATCAATAAAGACACGACCAGCACTTGGTCAATATGGGCGTAGAGATTAAAGGTGAAAAGTGCTTTGTATCGCCTATATCGTAAAATGAAGGATCAGTGGATCGCAACAAAATCAGGGCTAGCCATTGAAATCGGCCTTGTCCAGAATCGTCCGGTAAGCCAACACTTTGCCAACAGCTTTGTTAAGCAATGGAGCAAAGTTATTCCCATTAGCTCAACTGAATTTAATAAAAGAAAACAGCTGAATATCACAAACTTTTCAAGACCGCTTGCATATCACAAAACCTTAATGAGCTTAACGAAACAAATTCACGATAGCGGAACCATTCCAGCGTATAATACTCAGAGCCCGGCCGCATATCGAAAACTGCACAACAGGGCTGCGGGTGATGTTTTCCACTATATTGTCCAGAATCTTTTCAATCGCGTGACCTTAGACGTTTGCTGTCAGTCAAATGCCGTGAGAATGAATTTCGCTGCTAACGTATCATTTGATCCCGGTGACACCTTCGATCCCGATCACACAACTCCTATCGGAACCAAGAAAATCGATGAATTACGTCTTCAAGAAATGGCTGAAAAACGATAATCTCTACCAGCCGCTCAAGGCTCGCAAAAAATGAACTCATTCGGATACAAACTCGGTTATCTTGTTAGCCACCCGATCCAGTATCAAGCGCCACTTCTGCGTCGTATTGCCGAGACGCCCAATATCGACTTGACCGTCTTGTTCGAAACCCTCGCCACCGCTGAGCGCCATCATGACAAAGGCTTTGGGCACGAGTTCGAATGGGATACGCCGCTGATCAAAGGCTACAGCCACCACGCAGTCTCAAACCCGGCGGAGCTGCAAGGCTGGCTGGCGAAGAGCGACGTTCTTTGGGTGCACGGTTGGGATAGCGCACTTCGCAGAAAGGCGCTTACGATGGCCGCCGCTTCAGGCCTACCCACATTGATGCGGGGCGAGAATACCTTGGCAGCCATGCCGGACGGCGCGGGGCTACGGGGCATGGCCAAGCGTCATTACCTGAAGCGCATCTTCCGCCATTGCGTTGGGTTTCTCTGCATCGGCACCGACAACCGACGCTACTACGAAACTCATGGCATCGGCGAAGAGCGCCTGTTCTCTATGCCTTACGCTGTCGACAACGATTTTTTTCAGGCTCACGCACGGGGCGCGTCATCGCGTCGGGACAAATTTCGGAGTGAATTGAGGTTAAAGCCTGACCGCCCGATCATTCTGTTTGCCGGAAAGCTTCAGGAACGCAAGCATCCCTTGACCTTGCTCAAAGCTTGGCGCCAGCTTGATCACGAGAAAACCGGGCGGCCCTATCTCTTGTATGTTGGTGACGGCGAGGAGCGGGCAGCGCTCGAAGCCATGTCGCAAGATGACGACAGCATTAGGATCCTCGGCTTTCGCAACCAGAGCGAGCTGCCGGCCTTCTATGACCTGGCGAACGTGTTCATACTTGCGTCTGAGCGCGAACCGTGGGGGCTTTCTGTCAACGAGGCGATGGCCTGCGGCACAGCCGTGATTGTCTCCAACCAATGCGGCTGCGCGGTGGACTTGGTCGACAAATCCGTGGGTGCCATCATACCTGCCGACGACGCAAGTACCCTAGCCAATACAATAGCATTTATTCTTTCCGAACCCGAACTGTCGAAATCCATGGGCAAAGCGGCACGCAAGCGGATAACCAATTGGAGTTTCGATCAGGATATCGAGGGACTTGAAGGAGCCCTCAAAGCTGTCTGCCCAACGCCTCGCCAAGCATGAAGCGAAGCCGTTCATCGTGGGTGTAACCGCTCTCAACACAACGCCTTCGGCCGTTTTCAGCGACGGCCCGGCGCTCTTTTTCATGATCGAGGAAATAATGCACCTTCTCGATCATTTCATCCTGGTCGTGGTAGAAAACTGCCTCCCTGCCGTCCGCGAACAGCCTGGCATGTTCGTCTGAATATTCCGCCAACATGAAGCCGCCGCAGGCTGGAATTTCTATGCTGCGGTCAGTTTGCAAATCCCTGTTGGCCTTACGCAAGAAACCGAGATTGATATGCGTTGCGGCGACACCCTTGGTGTAACGGAGATCGTTCTCCTTATTGACTAAGGCGCGCCGCTCAATGAGCAGGTTCGGGCGGACGCCCGGGAACGCATCCCAGCCATTGCCCCAAACGCGGACCCGAACTCCCTGTTCGGCTAGATACAAGACGGTCTCGCCGCGTTCCGGCGCATAGGACCCGATGAAGCCGACGTCTGCCCCATAAGCCTCGCGTTCCTCCTGGTTGATATCGATGGGAAAGTGCTGGCCAGGATCGAAGGCCTTGTCGACCATCACGCAGCGTTTGGCGCCCAGTGTCGGCAGTTCATCCGGGTTAGCGTTGTAGGACTTAGTAGTGAATACAACATCATAGTCCGGCAAGCCGGCTGTGAAGGCCCGGGTGCGATTGAGGGGATTGAACATATCGTCTTCGGAATAGGCGGCAATGACGACTTTGGGGCACTCGGCCTTGATCCGGCGGAGCGTCGATGCCTTCACCATGTTTCCCTTCTCAATCCAGACCAGGTTGGGGTTTAAGGCTTTCACTTCCACCGGCAGCCGGCAGTTGACGCCTTCCGTGTCCAG
>CAYXUT010000049.1:6463-17669 GCA_964468005.1 uncultured Magnetovibrio sp.
CTCTGGAAGCACGGCTGTCAATGCGCCAGGGCTAAATCAGCGGTGCGCCGTAGCGGAATCGGGCCTGCTGTGCTTAAGTGTGCCATCGTTAAAGGATTGGACTGACGGGATATGTTCGGCGCATGTGCGGTATTGCGGGGATAGTAGGCAACAGGCGGGTCAACGCCCGAGCCGTTGAAGCGATGATGGAGCTTATGGTGCATCGTGGTCCCGATGACGCTGATCTTTGGGCGAACGAAGACGGCAACGTCGTCCTCGGCCACCGCCGCCTCGCCATCATTGATCCAACGCCGGCTGGCCATCAGCCGATGGCCAGCACAGACGGCAACATGGTCCTCACCTATAACGGTGAAATCTATAATTATGTGGAATTGGCCCAGCGCCTGAAGGCCGAGGGCCATGAATTTCGCTCGCAATCCGACACCGAGGTGCTTCTCGCCGTCTATCAGCGCTGGGGAATCAAGGGTTTTTCAGAACTCAACGGTATGTTCGCATTCGCGCTTTATGATGCCACCGTAGGTAAACTGGTTTGCGCACGCGACCGGTTCGGAGAGAAGCCGTTTCTCTATTCCAAGATTGATGACAGCTTGGCCTTCGCCTCAGAGTTCAAAGCTCTGTTGGTGTTAGATGACGTGTCCGCCGATCTCGATGATGGTCGCCTCCTGACCTTCCTCCATCAACCACGCGCGGGGCTTGATAATGAGCGCAAAACCGTGTTCGCCGGGATCAAGCAGTTGCTGCCGGGCGAGGTGATGCGGTTCGACTTCAAGACCCTAACGACGGAAATCTCGAATTACTGGACGCTAACGCCCGACCGTGACGCCGCCAGCCTCAACGAAGATGCTGCGGCATCGCACTTTCGGGCACTGCTGGAGAATGCCGTTACGATCCGCATGCGAAGCGACGTGCCCGTTGGTTCCTGTCTATCAGGCGGGCTCGATTCGAGCGCCATCGTCTGCCTGAACCGTAGCCACCTCGGCGAGGGCGTGCCCTATCATGTCTTTACGGGCCGGTTTCCCAACACAGCCGCCGACGAATGGTCTTTTGCCGAGCAGGTCATCGAACAGACGAACGTGATCAGTCATCGAACCGAACCGACACCGGAAGGGTTGGCTGGTGAGCTATCGAAGTTCATCTGGCACAACGAATTGCCTGTCGGCAGTTCTAGCCAGTATGCGCAGTGGTGCGTATTCCAGCTGGCGAAGGAGCAAGGGATTACCGTGCTGCTGGACGGACAGGGCGCGGACGAGATACTGGCAGGCTACGAGCAGTATTTCCGCGCCTATCTCAAGTCATTGGCACAGGCCGGCAACACATCCCTGGCGCTACGCGAAGAGCCCGCCATCCGCAAGCGCTATCCGGCCGCCTTGGCAGACGCAGCCGAGGGATGGAAAACCAAAATGCCGTTCGGCCTCAGACGCCAACTGGCGCACATGGCCAATAAAGGGAGTGATTTTCGCTTTGGCCTGAGTGCGTCGGCGCTGAAATTGTTGCATGGCGACACCCGAACGCCCAATCAGCTTGCCCTATTGGATGCGCTTCGCGAAGACGCTTTCCACGCCCATTTACCGACGCTGCTGCGCTATGGTGACCGCAACTCCATGGCGCATTCACGTGAGGTCCGCTTGCCGTTCTGCGATTACCGGTTGGCGGAGTTCGTTTTCGCACTGCCGCCGAACTACCTGATGGGGGATGCCCAAACCAAGCGCTTGTTGCGCCAAGCCATGTCCGGAATTTTGCCAGATACCATCCGCACGCGCTGGAACAAGCAAGGCTTCCTGCCGCCGCAAGATGCCTGGTTCGCCAATGGCCTTGATGAACTCGCAAGGGAAATGGTTGAAAGCGTGTCTTTCCGCGAACGCGGCTACTGGGACATCGGCTGGTGGCGGCGGATTATCAAGCGGCTTGAGGCCGGAGAAGAACATCTCGCTTGGCTGCTTTGGAAGCCAGTCATTGCCGAGGCTTGGCAGCGGCATTTCGTTGACGAAATTGAGGCGCGACCGCGCATCGCAGCCTTCACGAACGCGCCGGCATGAAAGCTGTTTTTATCAATCATTGCCACCCGGAGATCAATCACGTCTGCGGCGTGCGCGCCGGGCGTTTTGCAGAGACAATGGCGGTGCGCGGCCACAAAATCATGCTGCTAACCCAGACGCTTGCCGACAAAGACGATAGCTTTCCTCCTCCCGAACTAGAACGCCGCTTGGCCGCGCATGACTGGCGGCGGCCTTTTCGGTTGTCTTGCCTGCCAAGCGGAGATTTTGACGCAATCCAGGCCCGTCACGGAGCGCTGCCCGCGGGCCGGCAGCAATTGGCTGTGCTTTGGTCGTTCATCAAACATGGCGGCATGTTTCCTGATTGGCAGGCTGGGGTTGTGCCGTATATTTCAGGACTGGCGAAAGTATTTCGACCCGATGTGGTCTGGGGAACGTTCGGAAATACGGATACCTGGCGCTTGTGCCAGCAACTGGCTGGCCAGGCGAATTGTCCTTGGATTGGCGATTTAAAGGACAACTGGCAGGCCTTCATCCCAAGAGGTCTGCAAACGCTGTTGGCGGGACGGTTCAAGGATACGGCCGGGATGACGGTTTTCTCGAGCACCCATTACGACCAGGCTGATGCCGTTTTTCCCAACATCATGAAAACGGTGCTTTATAGCGGTGTCGATATGGAAACCTCCGCCACTGGACCCGCCGATGGTTTCCAATTGATGCTGACCGGCAGTATCTATGACCAGGAGGCTCTCGTGAGCTTGACGCGGGCTGTTGATGAGTGGTCCCACGCACGTCCCGAAAAGAACGTGATTTTCCGATATGCTGGAAACGACGGTGAAATATTCAAGGCCTGCGCCGAAGGCACGAGCTTTTCCTCCCGCATCGAGGGGTTTTTAGGGCATGCGGAGTTGCATCACCTACAATCGGCTGCCGCGGCTAACCTTTATATCTACAATCCGCGATGCTTGTTGCATTACAAAGCACTGGAGTTAATCGCCCAGGGCCGCCCGGTCATCGCCTTCCCGGGTGAGACGCCGGAGGTTAAGAGCTTGGCGAGCAACGCCGGTGCTGTGTTTTTCACCTGCGACGGAAAGGAACCGGTGATGCAGGCGCTCGATATGATTGCTGATACACCGACGCCGCCCGTGCGGCCGGACCGATTACGGGACTTTACCTGGGAAAGGCGCACCAAAGTTCTTGAGTCGGTGCTGGAGCACGCCGTCAGTCGGGCAAGACAGCAGTCATGAAAGTATCGGTTTCCGTCCATGGCCGGTTCCATGCGTTCGAGTTGGCCACCGGCTTGCACAAGCGAAATACCCTTAGCGGATTGATGACGACCTATCCTGGATTTGCGGTGCGGCGATTAACCGGCACTGACATGCCTGTGCGTGCTGCCTGGTGGCTGGAAGCAAAACGACGCCTAATGTCAGGCTCCTTTGACCCCGTTGCACTGGCTAAGGCTTTTGGCAGGTTTGCCGCCAAGAGTTTGCCTGTGGGCAGCAACTTACTTGTCGGCTGGAGTTCAGCTACCCTGGAAGCGATTGAGCCGGCACAATCGCGCGACATCAAGGTAGTTATCGAACGGGGGTCGTCGCACATTGCCCACCAGACGGATGTTCTGACCCGCGCTTATGCGGAGCGCGGACTTGTGTTCTCCGAAACGCCACCAGCCATAGTCGAGCGCGAAGAGGCTGAATACGAGGCCGCCGATTCCATCGCCGTGCCGTCCACTTTTGCCAAACGCACATTCATAGAGCGCGGCATCTCGGAGAACAAATTGATCGTCAACCCATATGGTGTTGATCTCGTGCGATTTAAGCCATCCAAACGGGAGCCCGGAACGGGACCGGTAAAGATATTGTCCGTCGGCCGGGTCGGGATCCGAAAAGGTATCGTGGATCTAATCACTGCATTCCAGCCACTAGCCAGCAAGGCAGAACTGCACTTGGTCGGTCCCGTCGAGCCAGTCATGCGGAAATTGCTCAACGCCATGCCGATGGAAGGCGTGCAACTCCGAGGACCCTTTGCAGCCGACGAGCTTCCTGCCATCTATCAAGATGCAGATATCTTTTGCCTGCCATCGCTGGAAGAAGGCTTCCCTCTTGTCCTTCTGCAAGCCATGGCCAGCGGCCTAGCCGTCGTAGCGACACCCGAAACCGGTGCAGAGGATATCATCACCGAGGGAACGGAAGGCCATATCGTGAATGCGGGGGACAGCAGAGGCCTAGGAAATGCCTTAGCGGCATTGGTCGAAGACGCTGGCCTTCGCCCGCAAATGGGCCTGGCCGCGCGTGCGCGGGTCGAAAATGGATGGGGTTGGGACGATTACGTCGAGCGCGCCATGGCTGGATATCAAACTCTGCTCGGTTAGCTGATCCAGTGGTCGTGCCAGGCCGTAAGGTTGTGAAGCGTCCAAAGATGTAGCGCATGATCGGCGCCATGGCGGCGGTGCTCGTCGAACAAGCGCGAAATATAGGTCTTGTTGAGCCCGCCGCCATTAACCAGCGGAGAAGCAAGGACAGTGCGCTCGGCTTCTGAGCCAAAATCGCCACGCAGCCATTCGGCCACAGGCGCGGCAAATCCCATTTTCGGGCGGTGAATGATCTGGTTCGGAATTAGGCCCTCTACGGCACGCTTGAGGATATGTTTCTTGACACCACCCCGGATCTTGTCAGCCATGGGAATGTCCATGGTGTATTCGACTAGCGCATGGTCGAGGAACGGCACCCGGCCCTCGACCGAGGTCGACATCGTAACCTTATCGACGCGCATCAACAGAAGTTCCGGCAAGCGCAGACAAAACTCGGCGTGGATCATCCGGGTCAGGACGTCGCAGTTCGGATGTTCCCGATCAAATGCGGCGAAGTAGCCGCCGGCAACGTCACCACTGTCCCACGACCCCAGCCCGTATAGATCTAACCCCATATCGACTATGTCCGATAGATCGGGCGCGCGGCCGAGATTGCTCAGGACGCGCTCCTTATGCACGTTCCAAAAAGCGTTGGCGCCGCTCCAGAACAATTCCTGTCCGCGGCCAGCGCGAAGCAAGGCTTCGACGCCTTGCGCGCCGGCGCCGCGTGTCGTCGGCGTCCAGCTCTTGGCCAGTGAGCCGATCCCACGACGCAGCAATTTCGGAACCATGCTTGTGTAAGGCCGCCAGAATTTGCGGTGGAAATCCAGATAAGTCATCCAGCTGTCATACCCGCAGAACTGCTCGTCCGAACCCTCACCGACCTGCACCACTGTGACACCGCTATCCTTGGCCAGCTTGGAAACGAAATAGAGCGGCACACAGACCCAGTCCGCGATGGGTTCGTCCTGGTGATGCGCAAGATCCGCCAGATAGCCCTGCATGTCGGCGCTATCGATCAACACCTCGTGGTGGTTAGTGGTGAATTTGTCAGCGACCTGGCGAGCATAGTCCAATTCGTTTAGATGGGTATGGTCCTTGAAACCGACCGTAAAGGTTTCGATGGGGCGGCTGGATACCTCGCTCATCAGAGCGACATTGGCAGATGAATCGATACCGCCCGACAAGAACACCCCAAACGGCACGTCTGAAATCATCCGTTTTTCTATTGCTGCGGTCAGGCGCTCGCGAATGCCGGTGGCGAGCATCTCTTCACCGGCTACGCCGCTGCTAGCCAATGACGAGCGTCCCGGTACTGCGCTCCAGTAGCGCTGCGCGCAGGCCTTGCCATCGGCCTCGACTTCCATAATGTGGCCGGCCGGTAGTTTGTAGATGCCCTGAAACAACGTCATGGGTGCGGGCGTGATCATAAAGCTGAGATAGTGGCTGAGCGCATGAGTATCGACGGCACGGGGAATCGCGGGATCAGTGAGAATCGACTTGATCTCAGAGGCAAACTGGAAAACGCCGCCAAGCCGGGTGAAGTAGAGCGGTTTTATACCGATGCGGTCGCGCGCCAACGACAGGCGTCTCTGTATGGTGTCCCAAACACCAAAGGCGAACATGCCGTCCAGTCGCTCGACTAACCCGACCAAGCCCCATTCAGAATACCCATGGACCAAGACTTCGGTGTCGGAGTGATCGGTGTGGAACCGGTGGCCGGAAGATTCCAACTCTCGACGAAGTGCAGCGTGATTGTAGATCTCTCCGTTGAAAGTCACCCAGATGGAACCATCGCCGTTGCGCATGGGTTGTGCCGCATCAGGGGATAGATCGATAATCGCAAGGCGCCTGTGTGCAAACCCAATCCGCGCATCATCGGCCGCCCACACGCCATCGCCATCCGGCCCTCGGTGGGCCATAACGTCGGCCATGGTCGCGAGACGGTCGCGTAAGTCATCTTGCGATGGCGGCGTCCGACTAGCGGGAAAAAAAATGCCGGCGATGCCACACATGCGGTAATCTCTCTTTATCTAAACATCGTTGACAGACAATGCGCGCGAATGTCGCTGAGTGTCCTGAAGACGACGGAACGGGAACAAATAAATACATGTTTTTCGAAGTCTTACCCTTTCGCTTCGCCTTTTTATCATGTTAGGGTTTTACTTAATGGTGAGATGAAACTCCAAGACAATATGTCGGCGTAAGAAAAATCAGCGTCGGTAAAAAATAGTTGAAACAGGGATTACGGCTTCATCGATGACTGATAGCAATGCCGCGCTTGTCCGTTTTGAAGCAGTTCAGAAAAGCTATGACGGGGAAATACTCGTCGTCAAGAATCTTAACCTCGACGTTGCGCAAGGTGAATTCCTCACCATGTTGGGGCCATCAGGTTCTGGCAAGACCACATGCCTGATGATGTTGGCTGGTTTCGAGCCGGCGACCCATGGTGAAATATTCCTCAATGGTGAGCCCATCAACAATGTACCGCCGCACAAGCGCGGTATCGGTATGGTTTTTCAAAACTACGCTTTGTTCCCGCATATGACGGTGGCAGAAAACCTCGCGTTCCCATTGCAGGTCCGCAAAATGAGGAAGTCGGAAATTGATGAGCGTGTCAACAAGGTGCTGGATATGGTGCAACTCGGAGGCTTTGGCGGCCGACGACCTGCGCAGCTATCGGGCGGCCAGCAACAGCGCGTCGCCGTGGCTCGCGCCTTGGTGTTTGATCCCGTGCTGGTGTTGATGGACGAACCCCTCGGTGCTCTCGACAAACAATTGCGTGAACAAATGCAATATGAGATCAAGCACATTCACGAGAATTTGGGCGTCACCATGGTTTATGTGACGCACGATCAATCGGAAGCGCTCACCATGTCAGATCGCATTGCTGTCTTTAACGATGGCGTGATCCAGCAATTGGCGCCACCGGACGATCTCTATGAACGCCCCGAGAACGCCTTCGTCGCTCAGTTTATTGGCGAAAACAATACCCTGATGGGCACAATTAAAGGCATTAATGGCGAAAGTTGCACCGTAGAGGTCGATGACGGTGGCATGGTTCAGGCGAAGTCGGTCAACATCGGCGAAGTCGGTAGCCGGACGATTCTATCGCTGCGTCCAGAGCGTGTCGAAGTGGCTCCGCCGGATGGGCAATTGCCAAATGTTTTTGAAGCCAATGTGGAAGAATTGATTTATCTCGGTGATCATATTCGCACCCGAGCAAACGTTTGTGGTCATGATGATTTTATCGTCAAGATTCCCAATGCGTCTCATCACGCAAGTCTAAAAGAGGGGGAAACGGTAAACTTCGGTTGGGCCATAGAGGACTGTCGAGCGCTCGACGCTTGACACAGGCGATTTCGCGTATGTTCGGGATAACATCCCACGAACTGAAACCGCCGATTCACTGTCGAAACGAACTAGAAACCAGAGAGAGAGTAAGCTTATGAAAAACACAATTTCTGCAATTGCGGCTGCTGGTGTCATGGCCTTTGCGGCCAACACGCAAGCTGCCGATTCGTTGACCATCGTGTCGTGGGGAGGCGCCTATACAGCTAGCCAAACCAAGGCCTATCACGATCCGTATACCAAAATGACCGGTACCAAGATCGTCAACGATGACTCTGCGTCTGAAGGGTTGGCTAAACTGCGCGCGCAGATCGAAGCCAAGAACTTGACGTGGGATATCATCGATATGGTGGCTTCCGACTCGATCACGGCATGTGACGAAGGCTTGGCCATGGAAATCGATCCCGCCGAGTGGTTGGCCGCAGCACCCGATGGAACTCCGGCGGCAAAGGATTTCTTTGACGGCACGTTGGTTCCGGGTGGCACCAACTGCTTTATTCCGCAAATCGTTTATTCCACGACGTTCGGGTATCGCCTCGATGCCTTTGGCGGCAAAAAGCCTACCAAAATCTCTGATGTGTTCGACCTGAAGAAGTTCCCAGGCAAGCGTGCGCTGGAGAAAAAACCGATCGGTAACCTTGAATGGGCACTGATTGCCGACGGAGTGCCGGCAAAGGATGTCTATAAGGCGCTGGGTTCGAAAGCCGGTGTTGATCGAGCGTTTAAGAAACTCGACACTATCAAAAGCCAGACCGTCTGGTGGACCAAGGGTGCCCAGCCGCCGCAGCTTCTGGCTGATGGCGAGGTTGCCATGGCATCCGCGTACAACGGTCGTTTGTTCAACGCCATTGCCGTCGAAAAGCAGCCACTCGGCATGATGTGGGACTATCAGGTTTTTGACTTGGACGGTTGGGTTATCCCAAAAGGCGTCAAGAATTTGGCAGAGGTCAAGAAGTACATCAAATTCGCGACTGATACCCAGCGTCTCGCGGATCAAGCCAAGTACATCTCCTACGGCCCGGCGCGTAAATCATCGGCGCCGTTGGTGGGCAAGCATGCCGAGCTCGGTATCGACATGAAGCCGCACATGCCGACGGATCCGAACAATGCCAAGACCGTGCTCAACTTCGATTACGTGTGGTGGGCCGACCATCGCGCCGAAATGGACGAGCGCTTCAACGCTTGGCTTGCCAAGTAAGACTTTTGTGTTATCCGGGGCGGGATTGGTTTCCGCCCCGGTCCACATCTATTGTTCTTTTTTAATTTTAATCGAAAGAAGCCAGAGATACCCGTATGTCAGGTAGCGCGGTTTCCAACGACTTGTTAACCACAGCTGACGGCACGCCACTGAAGGTGAGCTTGCAGCGTGCGCTTCGGCGTTCGCGCATCCGAGCGTTTTTGTTGGTCGCACCGCTGCTGGTATTTATCGCATTGTTCTTCGTAGTGCCGATCATCGATATGCTTTACCGCAGCGTCGAGAACACCATTGTCGAAAAGGTCTTACCAAATACTGTGGTGGCGCTGGAAAGCTGGTCGCCATCGTCTGATGAAATACCACCGGAAGTTGTATTTGCAGCCTTGAACAAAGACGTGGTAAAGGGCTTCAAGGATAAGACGTTGGGAAGACTGGCACGCCGCCTGAATTATGATAAGCCCGGTATGTCCAGCCTGTTTCGTAAAAGCGGCCGCCGCGCCAAGCGCATGAAGGATGTCGATTTCCAGGGGCAATTCCTTAAAGTCGATAAAAAATGGGGCGACATAACGACCTGGGCATTAATCAAGCGTGAAAGCGACCCCGTCACTGCATCTTATTTTCTGGCTGCGGTCGATATGCGCTACAACGAGAATGGCGAGATGACCAGCCAGCCTGAGGAACGCCAGATTTACGTAAACTTGTTCATCCGAACCATTGCCATGAGTGCCGGTATTACTCTTATCTGTGTCATATTGGGCTACCCGATCGCCTATCTATTGTCGATCTTGCCCATGCGTATAAGCAGTCTGTTGATGATTCTGGTTCTGCTACCGTTTTGGACCTCGCTTCTTGTTCGAACAACTTCGTGGATCGCCTTATTACAGACAGAGGGAATTTTAAACGACCTAATGGTGCTTGTGGGTATATTGAGTGACGACGGACGCGTGCAACTGATTCACAACAAAATCGGCACTTTTGTAGCTATGACCCATATTTTGCTGCCGTTCATGATTTTGCCGCTGTACTCGGTGATGAAAACCATTCCGCCATCATACATGCGTGCGGCACGTTCCATGGGCGCGAGCCCGGCGCTCGCCTTCTACCGGGTGTATCTGCCGAATACGATTCCAGGCGTCGGTGCGGGCGGGGTACTGGTGTTTATTCTGGCGATTGGCTACTATATCACGCCAGCACTTGTTGGCGGGCAATCCGGCACGTTCATTTCCAACTTTATTGCCGATCACGTTAGTACCACATTGAATTGGGGACTCGCTGCGGCACTTGGCGTGTTGCTACTGACACTCGTACTGTTCATGTATTCGCTGTACGACAAGATCGTCGGCATTAACAACATGAAGCTAGGTTAGGGGTGTTCCGGAATGTCGTTGCCACCCTATGCAGGCCCACTTGAGCGCACCTGGTACTATTCGTTCCGGGTCATTTGCGGTGCTATCTTTGTGTTTCTTATTGGGCCGATCTTCGTGATCCTGCCGCTCAGTTTCAACGCCCAACCTTATTTCAATTTCACGCCGGAGATGATGTCGTTGGATCCAGTAGGCTATAGCTTGAGATGGTACAAAGATTTCTGGACCGATGAAAGTTGGGGGCAGGCCGTCCGCAACAGCTTTTTCATTGCTGTGTTCGCGACGATGATTTCCACCTTCCTCGGAACCCTTGCCGCTTTGGGGCTTAGTCGGCCCGAAATGCCTTACCGCTCGCCGTTGATGGCACTGTTAATTTCACCGATGATCGTGCCGCTGATCATTTCCGCCGCCGGAATGTATTTCTTTTATTCCCGCATAGGGCTCGCCTCTACGCATTTGGGTGTGATCTTGGCGCATGCGGCACTGGGAACACCGTTCGTCGTTATTACCGTCACGGCAACCTTGGTTGGTTTCGACAATACATTGATCCGTGCGTCACAAAGTCTCGGCGCAACGCCAACGACAACGTTTTTTAAGGTGATCGTGCCGCTAATTTTGCCCGGTGTGATCTCAGGTGGATTGTTCGCATTCATTACCTCGTTTGACGAGGTCGTCGTTGTGTTGTTCGTTGGATCTGTGGATCAGCGAACTATTCCTTGGGCAATGTTCTCCGGCATTCGTGAACAAATTAGTCCGACAATTTTAGCTGTGGCTACAATCCTAGTAATGATATCGATCTCGTTGCTGGCAACTCTGGAACTTTTGCGCCGGCGCTCGGAGCGTCTACGCGGACTTTCACCAGGATAGAGCCAAGCGTTTTAGCGCTTCCCAAATCTTATGAAACCGGCGTAATGTGATCCCGTTCTTTTAGGAGCGTGTCATGGCAACAAAC
>CAYXUT010000050.1:0-17577 GCA_964468005.1 uncultured Magnetovibrio sp.
AAGCACAACCTATTATTTCGAGCCCCCTGCTTTGGAGACGGCTGCCGCCAGCCGCCCATAGGCGACTTGGTACATGCCGGCCTGACAAATGGGATGCTCGATTCCCATTATCTGGCAGAATGGGTTACCGCTAAGAATCCTTGTCATCGTTATCCCCTTAAAGCTGCGAGAGAATGCCCCCCCGGCATGTCGAGTGTGTGTGCCGTCATTCCGCCACGCCCTTGTCTATCGGCTTGGCATCAACCCAGCGCGCCGTCGCCGCCGCGTCGCTGTCGCGTGCATTGACCCATTGCCCGCCGCTTGACGTTTTTTCTAGCTTCCAAAAAGGTGCTTGGGTCTTCAACCAATCGATCAGGAAGTGGCAGGACTCAAAGGCCGCCTCCCGGTGCGCCGAGGCCGTAGCCACCAAGACGATCTGATCACCTGGATCCAACTTGCCGTAGCGGTGAATGATTAGGCTGGCTTCCAAAGGCCAGCGAGACTGAGCTTTAGTCTCTATCTCGGCTAGTGCCTTTTCTGTCATTCCGGGGTAGTGCTCAAGGGTCATGGAACTGATGATTTCGTCGCCAGCCATGTCGCGGACCAGGCCAACGAACGAGCAAAGGCCCCCGACATTGTGATTGGCCTCGCAAAGCGGCGCGAGTTCGGCGCCGACGTCAAAGTCCTTGAGCTGTATGCGTACGGCCATGCTATCCTCCGGTTACCGGTGGGAAGAAAGCGACCTCGTCATCGGCTCCGACGGCGACGTCCAGTTTAGAATATTCCTGGTTGACGGCAGCGCGTATTCCCGACATATCGGCAAAGGCTGCTTCGTAACCCTCGCCCTGTTTCTTAAGCCAGGCGATAAGGTCATTGACGGTAGCGATGTCGGCGGGCGGATGAAGCTCCTCGCGATCGGTACCGATCTTCTCGCGCACCCAGGAAAAGTAAACCAGCTTCATCGCATCACCTCGTTAAACGGTAGAAAATCGACCATGTCCCCCACACTTACATCGGCCTGTTTCTCGCCAAGTTCAACCAAGCCGTCGGCAAAAACCATGGATGTCAGAATACCGGAACCGCCGGCCGGGTACTTTTGGGCGACTAAATCAGCACCATCAGCCTTTAGCGCGGCCCGTACCCATTCGCGCCGACCGGCCTTCTTTTTGTAGTCGAACCCGGTGCGAACCGGAAAGCGAAACGCCGTCAGGTCCGATGCGCCGGCGAGACGGAGCAGCAAGGGTCTTGCCAGTACCATGAAGGTAACCATCGCCGCCACCGGGTTGCCCGGCAGCCCGACGAAAGCGGCGTCAGCTACTTGGCCCAAGGCAATGGGCCGGCCCGGTTTAATGGAGAGACGCCAGAAATGGATCGAACCGTTCTGCTCAACGGCCGCCTTGACGTGATCCTCCTCACCGGTCGAGACACCGCCCGAGGTCAGCACCACATCGTGATCTTGGGCCGCTTTCGCCAATGCAATAGAGATAACGTCTTCCTTGTCGGGCAGAATGCCAACATCAGTCACATCACAACCCAAATCCTTTAAGAGGCCCATAACGGCGAAGCGGTTAGCGTCGTAAATGCAGCCTTCCGGCGCATCATCAGAAGGGTCGCGCACTTCGTCACCAGTGGAGAAAACGGCGGTACGCAGCGGCTTAAAGACCTTGAGCACCGCCCTGCCAACCGAAGCCGCGAGGCCGAGCTCTTGCGGGCGCAGCCGCTGACCGGCGGCGATCACCACATCGCCCGTCTTTACGTCCTCGCCCCTGAAGCGGCGATTGGATCCCTGTTTGAGGCCGGGCGGCAGGATGATGTCATCGCCGGCCGGTGTGCAGTCTTCTTCCATAAATACCGTGTTCATGCCGTCCGGCATCGGCGCACCGGTGAAGATGCGGACTGCCTCGCCGCGTTCAGGGGCGCGTTCCAACGGATGGCCGGCGGCGACCCGGCCACCGATCGGCAAGCAGGTTTCTCGATCGGGCACGAGATCGTTGAAGAAAACCGCATAGCCATCGACGGCGCTGTTGTCATGAGGAGGTACGTCACGAGGAGCGAGGATATCTTCCGCAACTATCCGACCGATGGCGTCAGGAAGCGCCCGGGGTTCCGTTGCCATGACCGGGTGGGTGCGTTTCGCTAGGATGTCAAGCGCGTCGTCAAGCGGCATCAACTCGCCGCCAAAAGCAAAGCAATCGTCCTTAAGCTGCGCCATCTCGCACCTTTCCGTCCAATCCGCAATAACCGATGATGAAATCGCCGATCGCCGAAACATCGTTAAGATCAAGCGCCGGCACCTTAATCTCTTCCATGGCTTGGTCGCTGGCCACTGCGACAATGCTGGGGTCGGTGGTGGCAAGCAACGATTTTCCAATCGACGGGCGGAAGACTTCCAGTTTGCGGTGTGGGTGGCTCTTGAAGCCTTCAATCAAAACCAGGTCTACCGTTGCCATATTGGCCAACAGCGAATCGATGTCGGGCTCTGCCTCATCTCGGTTTTCATGCAACAGTGCCCAGCGATTCGATCCGGTGATCAGCACTTCATAGGCGCCGGCCTCTCGATGATGGAAAGTGTCCTTGCCCGGCTTGTCGATGTCGAAGTTGTGATGCGTGTGTTTCATGGTTGAGATGCGGTAACCGCGCCCGATCAGGTCCGGCAGAAGCTCCAGCATCAAGGTTGTCTTGCCGCTACCGCTCCATCCGACGACCCCAAAGATTTTGGTTTCACCCGGCACCACGTAACGCTCTCAACTTTCTGTCTCGGTGGTGGTGCTCGGTGATGTCGATTTGGCGGCGGCATTGTCCGTCTCGCGGATTTGGCGCAGGCCTATAATCAAGTAGTCCAAACCTGTTACGAGGGTTAGACCCGCTGCGCCCCAGAGTCCGTAGATACCGATATCAGTTGTGCTAAGCGGGCCGAACATAGGTCCACTTGGTCCTACGAGCAGGAATCCTAACGCCAGCATCTGGATTGTAGTTTTCCATTTTGCTAGCGTGCTCACGGGTACGCCAACTTGAACTTCAGCTAGAAATTCGCGCAGGCCTGAGACGAGGATTTCTCGGCAAAGAATCACCGCCGCCGGCAGTATCGTGAGACCCGAAACCCTATCGACCCCCACCAGAACCAGGAGTACAGCAGCAATCAGAAGTTTGTCGGCAATGGGGTCGAGGAAGCGCCCAAAAGCGGATTGCTGATGCCAGACACGAGCCAGGTAACCGTCAAAAAAATCGGTGACGCAGGCATAGGTATAGGCGGCAAAGGCCAGCCAACTTCCCTGCGGGTCTTCGATAAATAGCAGAAAACAGACAACCACCGGGATCGCCAACACCCGCGAAAAAGTTAGTACATTGGGAAGTTTGGTCAACATGCTCTCAGTTTCCAGAGCGGCTCCGTTACCGCGTGCCCATTTTACGGTATGGTATCGGTGTGGCAACCTAAGCGTCGGGGGCAATTCCGCGCTCTACCTGTCTGAATGGAACCAGCTGTAAATTCTCTCAGCCATGGATTTGGAAATACCGTTGACCGCCTCCAGATCGGCACGTCCGGCCTGCGAAACCGAGCGCGCGTCACCGAAATGATGTAGCAGGGCCTTCTTGCGCCTGGCCCCGATGCCTGGAACCTCATCCAGGATTGAGCGCTTAATGGCCTTCGAGCGTTTCTGGCGGTGCGAGCCGATGGCGAAGCGGTGTGCTTCATCTCGGATGCGCTGTAGAAAATAGGAAACTGCATCGCGAGGCTTTAAGTCGATAGGTCTGGTGCCGGGTTGGAATACGGTTTCCCGCCCGGCGTTGCGCTCAGGCCCCTTTGCAATGGCAGCAACTGCCACGCCCTCAATGCCGAGCTCAGCAAAGACTTCGACAGCGGTCGAAAGTTGACCCTTTCCGCCGTCGACCAATACCAGATCCGGCCATTGTTCGCGCTCGGTATCTTCCTTAAGCGCGCGTGTGAACCGACGGGTCAGGACCTCCTTCATCATGGCGTAGTCATTGCCAGCGCTGTACCCGTCATTGTTGGCATCCTCGGTCGAGCCGTCCTTGGCCGGCTTGGCACCCTTGATGTTGAACTTGCGGTAGGCGTTTTTAATGAAACCATCCGGGCCGACGACGATCATCGCACCCACCGCCTTGGAGCCGGAAATATGACTATTGTCGTAGACCTCAATGCGCGCCGGCGGCTCGTCGATACCAAGCCGTTCGGCCAAGCTTTTCAGCAAGCGGCGTTGTGAAGCGCTTTCCGCGAAGCGCCTTTCCAAGGCCTGGCGGGCGTTTGAGGCGGCATGCTTGACCAATTTTCTCTTTTCGCCGCGCATTGGCACCTGAAGATTGACCTTCCTGTTGGCGCGGATGCACAAGGCCTGTTCGATCAATTTGCGGTTAGGAATATCGTGGTCCAGCAACACGGTGCCCGGCGGCGGTGTGCGGGCATAGAACTGGCCGAGGAACGCTCCAAGCACGGAGGCCAAGTCCTCGTTGCGGGCCTGGGCTGGAAAATAGGCGCGATTGCCGTAGTTGGCGCCGGAGCGGAAAAAGAACACCTGGACACATGTTACGCCGCCTTCCTGTGTGGCGGCGATGACATCGGCGTCGCTGATCTTCGAGAGGTTGATGTCTTGGTGCGCTTGGATGCGGGTCAACGCGCGGATTCGGTCACGGTATTGAGCGGCCAGCTCAAATTCTAGATTATCGCTGGCTTCTTGCATGAGATCTGCGAACCGGCGTTGAATGCGTTGGCTATTACCGGTCAGGAACTCTTTTGCTTCGCCGACTAGTTCGCCATAGGCCTCGGTATCGACTTTCTCCACACAGGGCGCAGCACAGCGCTTGATTTGATAGAGAAGGCAAGGCCGGGACCGGTTGGCAAAAACCGTATCAGTGCACGAGCGCAACAGAAATGCGCGCTGCAGAACATCGAGAGTTTTGTTCACTGCCCAGACCGATGCAAACGGGCCGAAGTAGTCGCCCTTGTGTGTTTGTGCGCCTCGGTACTTGAGCACACGTGGATAGTCGTGTTCGCGAGCAATCAGGATGTATGGAAAGGACTTATCATCACGCAGCAGAATGTTGTAACGCGGCGCATAACGTTTGATTAAATTCGATTCGAGTAATAACGCTTCGGCTTCCGTGTGAGTGGTGACGAACTCCATGGAAGCGGTCTCGAAGATCATGCGTCGTATCCGGATGGATTGGCGGTCCGGACGGGTATACGCACTGACTCGTTTTTTCAGGCTTTTGGCTTTACCAACGTAAAGCACTTTGCCGTCCACATTGATCATTCGGTAGACGCCTGGGCGGTTGGGCAATGTCTTGAGGTGAGCCTCAATGATCGCAATTCCGGGAGATTGTCCGCGATCTGTATCGGAGGGATCATGTGTCAGCGTTTGATTGTTCATGGTTCTGTTTGGTTGACCTTCGCGTCGGACATTTCCGAAATCTGCGGCGACATTTTGCGATCGTCTTGAACGTAAATACTAATATATAGCTATCTATCCACGAAAGCTGTGGATATCTTTGTTGAAAAAGTGGCTGATTTGATCAATGATATGAAAAATCAATGAGTTAGGCTGAGTGTATAAAAATTAGGCATCAACCTATCCTATTGAAATTATTATAAAAAATTGATATTGTTTGTACAAAAATCAAAACTAAAAAGTTTTTAGAATAAATCTGTTAGAATTGTGGCCTTGGGAAAAGACTGTGCAAAACTAGCGCCGGGAGGCCTTGTCTTTAATATGGGAATTACTAGGTAAAATCCAAGTTTTGGCAGTTTTATACTTGGCTACATCTTTCGACCTCAACGCCCACACTGACGGCGTTTTCCAAAATATCAAGCTTCTCCACCCGTACTCTTGCGGAGCGCACGCGGTGGTCGATCAAGGCCATGTCGGCGATCTCGTCGGCTAGGGTTTCGACTAGGTTCACATGGCCCTGCGCGACGATGGATTCAATACCAGCAGCCATGTCCTCGTAACAAATAACGTTTCGGATGTCGTCGTGGATCGGATGGTTTCCTTCTTGGACGGCGAGGTCGAGATTAATGCGGACCCGCTGTGGACCGGCTTTTTCGTGATCATGGATACCAATTGAGCAATTGAGAACGAGATCTCGGATAAAGACGTGCCTAAGCGCGTTGCGGCCATCAGCAATGCGCAAAGACGCGACGTTGTCGGCAAGTTTTCGGCTAGTATCCATATATTAGCCTCCCCTATTGGCTGGTTCGGACAAGTTTGCGGCTGCTACATCTACCTTTGATATTCGAAAAGCGCCAGCATTGATCAGCGCATACCCATATGCTGGCCCGCATCGACAGCGATCATCTGGCCGGTAACGGCGGGTGATTTCAGAATGAAACGCACCGCTCGGCATATGTCTTCCGGTTGTACCTGGCGCGCTAGGGGCATGACCTTCCATTCTTCGGCGAAATCATCAGCGCTTTGATGCACGCTTTGCAGTGTCGGGCCAGGTCCGATGCCGTTGACCCGCACGGCCGGCGCCAATGCGCGAGCCAGAATTTGGGTCAGCCCCCAAAGCCCGGCCTTGGATAGGGTGTAGGTGGTGAAATCTGGGGTCAGGTTCCATACCCGCTGATCAATAATATTGATGATATTTCCGTGAGCCCCATCGGGCAGGGCCTTGTGAAAAGCCTGCGACAACAAGAAAGGAGCGCGCAGATTGACCTCTAAGTGTGCATCCCAGGTCTCACGCGTGGCGGTCTTAATTGTATCGCTCTCGAATGTTGAGGCATTGTTGATCAGGCAGACAATCGGGCCGATAGCCGCTTCGGCCGCGGGGAGCAGGGCCGAAGCTTGTTCTTCAATGCCGAGATCAGCGGGTACCGCAACGGCCTCGCCGCCCGCATCTGTGACCTCTTTGATTAAATTTCGAGCTTCATCTGCGGAGTGGTGGTAGTGCACGGCGACGGACCATCCAGCTCTTGCCAGATCAAACACGATGGCGCGACCGATGCGCTGCCCAGCTCCCGTAACGAGAGCGTTTCGTGGTGTCTTTTCCGTCATGGTGAAAGCATGCGCGAAGCTGTGCCGGGTGGCAAGAGGTTGACCAAGCGCTTACCCGATCAATTCGTCGACCCCATGGATTTGAATCCATATGTATACGAGATAGGCAGCTAACATGCCCCCTCCGGTGAGCCGCGATATGCGACAGCCCGCGGCCAGTATAGGAACTAAGATCAACGTAGAGCCCAGCATTACCCAAACATCGAAGGTAATGATTTGTTTGGACATGGGCAGAGGTGCGACGAGCGCTGTTGCCCCCGCCACACCCAAGATATTGAACAGGTTAGATCCGGCAACGTTACCTAATCCGACATCGGCATGGCCGCGCCGAGCGGCGGCAATGGTTGCAGCGAGTTCTGGCACTGAGGTGCCGAAGGCGAAAAGCGTCAGGCCAATGACCTCTTCCGAAACACCCCACGTTCTGGCAATCGAAACGCCTCCATCGATCAGTAACTCGGCGCCGATGAACAGCCCCAAGGGTCCGGCGATGACCGCGAAGAAGGACCCAAGTGTCGATTTTGGCCACCCCTCGAATTCTTTGATCACATCTCCGGTCTGGGCATTGGCATCGGGTCCAGCGTGTGTGTCGCGCCAATAAGACATACCCAGAAACACGAAAAAGCTAATTAGCAACAAAATGCCGGCCATGGTGTCGAGATCGCCGTGCAGGCCGAGCGCAATAAAAAATAATGTGCCGCTAACCAACATGGCGCCATCGCGGCGCAGGGTAGCCTCGCCGATTTGTATCGGCATGATCAATGCCGCAATACCAAGTATCAAAAGCACGTTGGCAATATTGCTGCCAACCACGTTTCCGACCGCCAATCCCGGCGCCCCTTCCAGCGCCGCGCCCACGCTGACCACCAGTTCTGGTGCTGAGGTTCCAACCGCGACAACGGTCATCCCGATAATTAGGGGCGAGATGTCATACCGCTGGGCCAGCATGACTGCGCTACGCACCAATAGCTCCGCGCCCCCGACCAGAACGATGAGCCCGACAACGACCTGTAAGTATATTATTTTCTTTGCCCTCTAATTTTTTCAGGCCAATCTCTGAACTCGATCGCCAATTTCATATATAGATTCCGCTTAAACGGTACAATCAGTTCCGGCAAGCCGGCTAAATCGATCCATCGCCATTCGGAGAATTCTGGATTTCTGTGGGTGTTGAGATTGAAATCTTCATCGTTGCCGGTGAAACGCAGCGCGAACCAGCGTTGGGTCTGACCCCTGTACTTACCCTTCCATGCGACGCCGATGAGATCGTTTGGTAGGTCGTAGTTGATCCAGCCTGCTGTCCGGTCGAAAATCTCGACCCTATCCGTGCCGGTTTCTTCCTCAACCTCACGAAGAACAGCTTCTTCCGGCGTCTCCCGTTTGTCTATACCGCCCTGCGGCATCTGCCAGTAATCGGTGATGTCCTGGCCGACCCTGGGAATTCGGCAGCCAACCCAGACTAGGCCAGCAGGATTGAAAATGATAGCGCCGACACCCTTTCTAAACGGCAGTTTTTCACGAAGCTTTTGAGCTTTGTCAGCTTTCTTAAGGGCATTCATTTGATGCGCTGTTTTCCGACGAGCGAAGATACAGGGACAAGCGCCAACTGTTTCTCGGCCAGTGTTAGTGTCCAAGCCTGAAGCTGATGAATACTGACGGGATAGGGACGCACCAGAGCAATCGCGGAGTCATTCTTTGAAGCGAAGGTTTCCAGTCTTTTAAATCGATCTTGAATACTTTTTGATGCCGGTGGGTCATCGATAACGATGTTGTTCTTGACCACCGGCAGCTCAATTTCGGCTGCGATGGTAGGTGCGGTGGATTTTGAAGTTGCCGCGGCATCAACGAACATTAGACCGCGCTTCTTTACTTCCTGGAGGATTGGCTTCATCTGCCCATCCGCCGTGGAAAACTTCGAGCCCATGGTAGAAACCACACCGACATATCCGCCAAAACTACTCAGTATGTTCTGCAGGCGTTTGAGGTTATCGGCAACCTGGGCCGTTGTCGTCAAAGCCATTGGGCCGGGATCCTGGTTCGGAAACTTGGCACTTTCCATGGGTAGTGAAACAAAGACTTCGTGGCCTGCCAACCGCGCGCGTAACAGCCAATCCTCAAGATTTTTTCCGTAGGGTTCGAACACCAAACTAACTTGAGGGGGAAGTTTGCGGATGGCGGCCATGGTGGCCGCACGGCTGAGACCCAATCCGGTCACCATGACGGCCACATGTTGACCTTTCTCGCTACCGGTCAACGGACGGGCGTAAACCTCCCAGGGCTTGCGGCCGCTGCTGTCGACCTTCGGCAGGGGCTTGGCAATGCCCTCAATGGTCTCCAGCAATCCCTTGTTCGGTGCCGAGGCTAAGGGCCCGGCCTTTTGCAAATTGCGTGTCCGGCGAAAGGAAGTCGATGTCACGGAAGGGATGATTAGGCCTTGGGCACCGCCGCCCGAGGCGCCGGAAAGGGCATTCAATGATCCACCGTCACCGTCGGCCTTTTGGGTCGCTAAAAGGCTTGGGCCCTGATTCCTTTGTTCTCCATCGGTGGCTTCTTCGCTTTGTTCGGCCTCAGTCTGTTCGCCTTGGGCTTGTTCGTCTTCACCCGTGTCCTCAGCCGGCTCTCCTTCGGGAGGTATATCGCTTTGATCAGTTAGCGCATTGAGGGAGCCAGACTTCGGCGATATATCGCTTTGATCAGTTAGCGCATTGAGGGAGCCAGACTTCGGCGGTATGGCCAATCGAATGCGCTCGTCATTGGGTGGCGGGGGTTTGGTGGTGTCACCGTCGCCCATCATCCATACGGCGCTGCCGGCGGCAATGCCGATGACCAGCACACCAGCACCGACACCGGCGAAAATCAGTTTTCTGGGTTTGTCCTTCTTGTCGTCCTCATCATCGTCCTCATCACCATCTTCGTCGTCGTCCTCATCTACGTCGTCCTCATCACCATCGTCGTCGTCATCATCCGGCGTCATTTGCGCTTCCGGCATCGCGTGCTGGCCGTCATGCGCGCCGTCACGGTCGTCATCGTCGGGATTGTCAACGTCGTTAGAATCGAAATCGTCCTCATCGTCTATGATAACGTCAGTGCTGGCCTCTTCATCAACATCAGACCCATCGTCTTTGGACACGAAATCTTCGGAGCCGAAGTCCTCGTCGTCTTCATCGGCGTCTTCGCCCGAAGATCGTTTGAACAGGTTCTTCAAGAACTTCAACGCTGTGTTTCCTTGCTGGGTATCGGCGAGAAGATCAGTTGGTCCGCTTCGTCAGCGTGTCCGCATAGAGGGACAATCCACGCAGCAGATCGAGCGCCCGACTCAGTTGATAGTCCTGGGGAGCATCGGCTTTCTTTTTTTTGGTGTTTGCATCTTTCTTCTTCTCTGGCGCCTTGTCATCACCATTGGTGCCCGGATTTGCGAGCGCACCGTGCAGATCGGCCTCGCGGGTGCGCTTGCCGCTGGAGATTTTCTCAATCCGTGACTGCTCGACGACGATATCGGGATTGATACCCTTGGCCTGAATGGAACGTCCCGAAGGGGTGAAATACCGCGCCGTGGTCAGCCGCATGGCGCCGCGGCCAGAAAGCGGTATGACTGTCTGCACCGAGCCCTTGCCGAACGACCGAGTGCCAAGCACGATCGCCCGGCGGTGGTCCTGAAGCGCGCCGGCGACGATCTCGGAGGCTGAGGCTGAGCCACCGTTGATTAACACCACGATGGGCAATCCACCAGTCACATCGCCAGACTTGGCATTGTAGCGCTGGGTATCTTCCGCTTCGCGTGAGCGTGTTGAGACTACTTCTCCACGTTCCAGGAACGCATCCGATACGGAGACCGCCTGGTCCAGAAGGCCACCCGGGTTGCTGCGGAGATCAAGCACCACGCCGATCATTTTATCCCCAAGCTCGCCATCGAACTTGGATATGGCTTTTTTCAGGCCCTTGTCGGTTTGCTCGTTGAATGAAGTGATGCGGATATAGCCTACATCGCCTTCAATACGAGACTTGACAGAGGTGATCTTAATTACCGCTCGGGTGATAGAAACATCAAATGGCTCGCCAACGTCTTTCCTGCGAATGGTCAAATTGATATTGGTCCCGACCTTGCCGCGCATGCGTTCTACTGCTTGCGAGAGCGTCAGACCCTGTATCGGCTTACCATCGAGGTGCGTGATGAAGTCGCCGGCCTCAACGCCGGCCCGGTAGGCTGGTGTATCGTCAATTGGCGAGATGACTTTGACGAAACCGGCTTCCATAGTGACCTGAATGCCGAGGCCGCCGAATTCGCCGCGCGTATTGACCTGCATGTCACGGAAATTCTTAGCATTCATGAAGCTGGAATGCGGATCAAGGGCTGTGAGCATGCCAGTGATAGCCGCTTCAATTAGCTCTTCGTCGGTGGGCTTCTCAACGTAGTCAGCACGAACGCGTTCAAAAACATCGCCGAAAAGATTAAGCAATCGATAGGTCTCGGCATTGTTTTTAGGCGTTTCAGCTGCTTGGCTGCCGAGCAGCGTAACCAGTGCTGTTGTCACGACGGCAACTCCCGCCAGCGTGCGTTTACTATAATTGCTCATCCGCTTACCTTACCTTTACGTGCCGCCAGCCAAGCCAAGGGATCAACAGGCTGGCCCTTGCGGCGAAATTCAACATACAGCGCCGGCCTCTGGTAGCGGCGACGACCCTTGACGTTAACCGGTTTAATGCGGCCCATGACCCCAGCTGGTTCACCGACCAAGAGCCATTGCCCGACAGCGGCGTCGATCCGCTCCATACCGGCAAGAAGCGTATGATATCCGCCGCTATGTTCGATGATCAAGAGTTGCCCGTATCCACGGAACGGTCCCGAGAACACCACCTTACCCTCATAAGGCGCAATAATCTGCGCTGAAGAGGCTGTTTCTATGGTCAAACCTTTGTGAATGCGGCCCGACGCAATTGTCTGACCGTAGCGTGCGATGACCTGCCCTACGACCGGAAAAGGCATTTGCCCGATTCCTGATTCGAAAGGTTTGGCGGTAAAACCCTTAGGTGGTCGGGTGGCAACAACCGGGCGCGGCTTCGGCGCGAATGTTTTGTTGGGGGGCTGGTGACGGCGGTCCTGTTCGTCTCGCAATTGATTCAGGCGCGCCACGAGGTCTTGTAAGCTCGCCGCGCGCTTGGCTAAAGCATTCGCCTGCCTGCCTGCCGCTTTGGTTTGCTGTACGGTGCGTCGACGCAAGCGCGATTTTCGACCGAGCAAGCGCTTCAACACTAGGCGTTGTTCTTCGAGCTTGCCCAATTCGTCATCCAATTCTACGCGCTGGACTTTGGCTTCTTCGCGTGCGGCGTTCAGGCTGGCGAGATTTTGGCCAAGTTCGCGTGCCTTACCTTTGAGTTGGGGAAGGACGGCACGTAACAATATGGCGGTTCTGACCATGTCGGCGGGCGGGATCGGCTGTGCGATCAAGGCTTCTGGTGGATTGCGCGCCATGCGCTGTAGGGCGGCCAGAACCGTGCCCAATTGACGGCGCCTTGCCTTGAAAAGCTTCTTGAACCCTTGTTGGCGGATATTGAGATTCGAGAGCCGGGCCCCCAACTCGCCGACACGTTGTTCATGGTGCTGGATGCTCCGCGCCGCCACCACTAGACCTTTGCGAATGCGCTGAATATCCTGTTTCAGGTCGTGGGCCTTGCGTTGCAGGGTCTCTTTCTTAGTTCGCGCCGCATCAAGTTTCTTTTTTGTCACCTTGAGGCTGTCGGTGGCGGCTGGGGTCAGTTTGGCGACGGGTGGTTTTTCCGGTGCCGTTTGTGCCGCGGTCTCCATGCCGGTCAGCAATGAAGTCAGCACAAAAAGTGCTAAAAAATATCTACCAAGAATCTGCCGGTCCGGCATGCTATTCTGCTGCGGCGGTCTCAGCGGCGCCGATATCGATGAGTGAAGAACCTGTCATCTCCACTGGTTGCGTGAGGCCCATCAAATCAAGCAGCGTTGGCGCCACGTCACTGAGGCGGCCGTCGTTGAGGGCCCTGACGCCGGCGGGCGCATTGACCAAAAAGGCTGGCACAAGGTTGAGGGTATGCTGAGTGTGAGGCTCTCCCGTATCCGAATCAATCATTTCCTCGCAGTTGCCGTGATCGGCGGTCACCAGCATGACGCCGCCAGCTTTCCTGACCGCCGCTTCCAAACGCCCGAGACATTTATCGATGGTTGCCGCCGCCTTGACCGCCGCTTGCAGGATGCCGGTGTGGCCGACCATATCGCCGTTTGCATAGTTGACGACAATCAAATCAAAGCTGCTGCTCTCAATTGCTGCGACTAACTTGTCAGTGACCTTTGGGGCCGACATTTCCGGTTGTAGGTCGTAGGTTGCCACTTTCGGTGATGGCACCAGAATACGTTCTTCACCATCGAAAATCTCTTCGCGCCCACCGTTGAGAAAAAACGTAACGTGTGCGTACTTTTCAGTTTCTGCGATGCGCAATTGCTTGGCGCCGGCCTCGGAGACTACCTGGCCCAAAATTCCTGATAGCGTTTCGGCGGGAAACAGGGCCGGGAAAAGCGCATTTAAATCCTTCGAATACTCCACCATGCCAAGCCGCGCGGCAAAAGCTGGCTGGACGGTGCGAGCAAATCCATCAAAATTCGGGTGCGCCAGGGCTGCCAAGATTTCACGCGTGCGGTCAGCGCGGAAGTTGGCCATCAACAGCCCGTCGCCATCGGCCATACCGGTGAAATCGCCGATGACCGTCGGCTCCACGAACTCGTCGCCTCTGTCGCCGTCGTAACTTGCTGCAATGGCCTCAAGAGGGTCGTGGGCGCGCATGCCATCGGCGGTGACGATGGCGCGGTGCGCTTTTTCGATCCGTTCCCAGCGTTTGTCACGGTCCATGGCCCAATAGCGGCCACTAACTACCCCGACAGCAAAACCTTCTAGGCCGCTGGTGTCTTCCAGGAATTTGGCGAGATAATCTCGGCCCTTCTTGGGTGGCGTGTCGCGGCCGTCAAGGAAAGCGTGCAGGCACACCGAAATGCCGTAGCCGGAAACGATGCGCGCCAACTCCACCATATGGTCCTGGTGTGAATGAACGCCGCCGGGCGACAATAGGCCCATCAAATGGCAGACGCCACCGCTTTGCTTCAGGGCATCGATGAAGTCCGCGAGTTCGGGCTTGGCGGCCAGAGAGCCATCTTCGATGGTGGCGTTGATGCGAGGCAAGTCCTGCGTGACGATACGTCCTGCGCCCAAGTTCATGTGACCAACCTCCGAATTTCCCATCTGCCCGGCCGGCAGGCCCACATCGAGCGCACTGGATTTCAGCTGGGCTTTCGGATAGCAGGTGGAGAAACGATCCCAATTTGGTGTCTCAGCGATGGCCACCGCGTTGTTATCGGCTTCCGCGCGAAGACCCCAGCCATCCAGAATACACAGGATAACAGGGCGGGATTTTAGCGCGTTTACAGGCGAATCGACCATAGTGGTAATATAGTCTAGCTGGTTCGGTTTCGCAGCCTAAATGATGTCTGACCCCGCCAAGGTCAACGCCGCGACTGGAAACTTCCACTGCCCTCGCTATATCATGGGAATATTGATAAGGAGGCCGCCATGTTCTTCAATTTAGCCAGCCGGAAACCGGAAATGCCGAAAAAGGCTGATGCTCTGCCGGGGCGCGCCCAGGCCATGTCCGTGACGGAGGTGCATGTCATCAACGGCCGGTCCCTGATGCCGCCCTACCCTGAAGGCCACCAACGCGTTATGTTCGGGCTCGGTTGTTTCTGGGGCGCGGAGCGTTTGTTCTGGCAAACGCCTGGTGTCTACGTCACCGCAGTTGGCTATGCAGCGGGCTACACCCCCAACCCGATTTATGAAGAGTTGTGCTCGGGGCGGACTGGTCACAACGAAGTGGTGCTGGCGGTCTATGACCCGAAAATCGAATCTTATGAAAATCTCCTGACCGTCTTTTGGGAAGGCCATGATCCGACCCAAGGCATGCGCCAGGGCAACGACGTTGGCACCCAATACCGTTCCGGCATCTATTGCTATGGCAAAGAGCAGTTTCGCGCTGCCGAGGCCAGTCGCAAGGCTTATGCATCGAAGCTCAAAAAGGCGGGCCTCGGAGCTATCACAACGGAGATCATCGACGCACCGGAGTTCTATTTCGCCGAGACATACCACCAACAATACCTAGGGCGGAACCCGGGCGGCTATTGCGGGCTCGGTGGTACGGGCGTCAGATGCGGCTGATTCCCGCTCGGGCCATCCCAACCCTTAAGGCAGAGCTGGTTGCTGGTGCCAATGAACACATGCGCTTTGGCTTTCACTTTTCCTGGGTTTGCTTTTTGGATTAAGGTCAGGTTTCTGTGCAAGCTGAACCCGCCATCAAGATCGACACCCAGGCGAGCCATGTCGAGAGCTACTTTGCCACCGAAACAATAACCAACTACCGCCATCTTAATTGGCGTCAACGGTACTTTGGCGGTTTAGTCAGCGATAAATGGCGCGGAACCGCGCGCACGAGGGCATAATTTCGCCGTGATCACATCATTCGTGCACAATGACCACGCCTAGCCGCTAGCTCGAAATCGAAGCACCATATGCGTGTACTCAACAGTGTTCCAAAGGCCCATATCGCGTTGTTTTTACAAAAGTGTAAGTGGCATTTTAACATCAAAGACCCATCAATCCAATTATCACAATTCGGAAAATGAGTTGGATATCATAGGAACTAATTAATCGGGGCAGAGCCTAGGAGAAACTAAAACCCCGCCGCTTCACCATCGCCGCGTGGATCGGCCGCGCCCTCGATTAGGCCGTTCGGATGATGCACCAAAGCACCAGCGTGTCCCATGATCTCGTCAAAGGCACCGATAACTTCCAGATCATGTCCGGCCTCTTCCAACGCCGTGACAACGCTCGAATCAATCCGGTCTTCCAGTCTGAGTCCCGCTGTTTCTGCACCCCATGTACGGCCTAGGAGCCAACGCGGTGCGGAGACAGCCTGTTGCAGGCCCTGACCGTGCATAATGTGACGAGTGAACAACATCGCCTGGGTTTGCGGCTGGCCCTCGCCACCCATGGTGCCATAGACCATGATCCGTCCATCTGCCAATTGCGCCAAGGCCGGTTGGATGGTATGGAACGGGCGGCGGTGCGGCTGCAGTTGGTTGTGGTGGTCGCTGATGAGCGAGAAACTGGTGCCCCGGTTCTGCCAGGTTATTCCAGTCTCGTCCAAGACCGTGCCGGAGCCGAATTCCCAGTAGATGCTCTGGATGAAGCTGACGGCGCGACCTTCGCTATCAATGGTGCCAAGCCAGACTGTATCGCCAGGGTGGGCCACTGCCGGCCAGGGAAGAGCACCAGCCCGATCTATGTCCTCCGCCATGCCATCGAGCGCCGCATCGGTCAGGAACGTAACCGGATCGGCATTCATGTAAGCCGGGTCGGTGACATGTTTGTCGCGCACTCGGAAGACACGCTTGGTGGCTTCGACTAAGCCATGGACATATTCGAAACCCTCGGCTTCAGCGATGCCGAGGCGTTCATAAATGCCGAGCAGCATCAGCGATGCCAGCCCTTGCGTTGGCGGCGGCATGTTGAAAACCTTGTGGCCAGCGACGTCGAGGGACAAGGGATCAACGCGAAGAGCTTGATGGCGTTCGAGGTCAGCCAGGTTCAAGGGCGTGCCGGCGCGTTCGAGATCGGCCGCAATGGTACGGGCCATATCGCCACGGTAGAAATCATCGAGGCCGGCATCGGTAAGGCGCGCAAGCGTCGCTGCCAGGCGGGGCTGGGTAAAACGCGCACCGGCTTCCGGCGGCGCGTCATCGATCAGGAAGGTTTGTGAAAAACCTGGCGCGTCGACCAGCTCCGGTAGTTTGGTCCGCGTGTTGTTGGCTTGGGTATCGGTGACTGCGACGCCGTCTTCCGCATAAAACTGTGCGTCCTCCAAAAGCCGTTTGAGCGGTAATGTGCCTCCCCAGTCCTTGATACTGACCTCAAGTGCTGCTTGCCAGCCAGAAACTGCACCCGCGACCGTTAGAGCTGCCAAAGGCCCGCGCGAGGGGATTTGATCGAAGCCTTGGGATTTAAAATAGGCGATGTCCGCCCGGGTCGCCGCCGCACCGCAAGCGTCAATAGCGGTGACATCCGCCCCCGGTGCACGAATTAGCCAGAAGTTGTCGCCGCCAAGGCCGTTCATGTGCGGATAGGCGACGGTGATGGTGCTGGCCGCCGCGATCATGGCCTCAATGGCATTGCCGCCGTCTTCCATAACCCGAAGACCAGCGCGGGCGGCTAGGTGATGCGGCGCCGTCACCATACCGCGCCTGGAGCGCACGGTTTGCAGCATCAGCGGCGCTCTGTGGATCGCCTAGTAGATTCGATCTTCTTCATGTCTTCATCCTCCAACAGGTTTGGGTCCGCAATATAATCGCCAACCATGTCGAGGCAATCATCGCCCCAGAATTTTTCTCCGTCGATCTGACATGTCGGCACGCCAAAGACATTTGCGGCAAGAGCAGCTTCGCCGTTTTCCAACAATGCGGTCTTGACCGCGGGATCGGCAACGCGGGCATCGCCGTCATCAATGCGTAGCACCGCTTGTATGCCGGCCC
>CAYXUT010000051.1:0-17522 GCA_964468005.1 uncultured Magnetovibrio sp.
GAAACCCCGCACCACGGTAATAACGTGCAGATTACTCCCGCCACTGGTGCACATTTCAACAGTTAACGGCAAAGATCAGTTCCACGAGCTTACGTCGTTCAAGTCGATGGCCAAAAGAGGGTATCTTGATACATATTGGTTCTCTTGTCCTTAGGTCGGCTGTGGCGCGGTCACGGCCGCATCATCACAACCCTGGCCGCGGCGGCGGCGCTGGATCAGCGCGACCACCGCGAACAGCAAGATTGACGGGATGTAGAACAACTGCTTCGGCGGCCGGTCGGCCTTTTTCTGGATGCTGGAGATCTCGTAATCGAAATCAATCTTCTGACGTTCCGCAGTGGAACCGAATACTACGTTATCAACGATTATTTTGCCGTCTTCCTCTCGCAGTTCCAGACCCGCTCTCTTCAGCCGTTCAACGCCCTTGTCGGGCTTGCCGACCGGCAGCATGACGACCTTGTCGACGGCGCGGCCTTCCAGATCCTCACCCTTCACCTGAATGCGGATCTGGGTGTCAGCGGGCAATTTTTCAGCAATTTCATAGATACCCTTAGCGGGCACAGCTTCAAGCGGCGGATAGAGATAATCCATCCAGAACCCCGGCCGGAACAATGTAAAAGCGACCAAAATCAACGCCAACGACTCCCAAAGCCGGCTCTTCGATATGAAAAACCCTTGCGTACCCGCTGCAAATAACAGCATCGCCATGATCGCAGTCGCGATGGTGCCTAACAAATGGTACCAGCTCTCGATACCGATCATCAGCAGTTCCGTGTTGAATATGAACAGGAACGGCAAGATGGCGGTCCGAATATCGTAGGTGAAACCCTGGATACCGGTTCGGATCGGATCACCGCCGGATAACGCCGCTGCCGCAAAGGCCGCCATGGCCACGGGCGGTGTGTCGTCCGCCAGGATACCGAAGTAGAAGACAAACATATGCACCGCCACCAACGGCACGATCAGGCCGTTCTGAGCACCGACGGTAACAATCACCGGCGCCATCAGGCTTGAGACAACGATGTAGTTTGCCGTCGTCGGCAAACCCATTCCGAGGATTAGGCTGAGAACGGCAGTGAAGATCAGCATCAACAGCACGTAACCCCCAGATATATACTCAACCACTTCCGACAGCACCTGACCGATACCGGTTAACGTGATAGTGCCGACGACAAGTCCCGCGGTCGCAGTCGCGACACCGATACCGATCATATTACGCGAACCTGAGATCATACCTTCGAACACGTCGGAGGCGCCTTCGCGCAACCGTAGGCCCGTGTCTTCGCCGGTTTGGCGAAACAATGTCTTCAGGGGTTTTTGAGTAAACAGGATGAAAAGCATGAAGACCGTCGCCCAAAACGCCGACAAGCCCGGCGATAGGCGCTCGACGGTCAGACACCAGACCAAAAGGAACACCGGCACCAGATAGAACAGGCCAGCTTTGATGGTTGGCCCTGGTTCCGGCAGTTCGACGATTTCAATTGGGCCGCTGAGTTCTGGGAACTTCACCGAATACTTTATCAAGCTAATGTAGACGGCGCCGGCGATCACCGCCGCGATCCACGGCGTCGCATCGCCGAAGACATCCTTCATCCAGCCGAAGCTGAAATACATAATGACGCACAGGAACCCAAGGCCGAAGAGGGTAGCGAGGAAATATCCTAACGAATAGACGAACCTTGGCACGTACTTGCGAGGCAAACCTTTCATGTTCGCCTTACAGGCTTCCAAGTGTACGATATAGACCAGCGCCATGTAGGAAATCAACGCTGGCAAGGCGGCATGAGTAATCACTTCAATATAGGAGACGCCGACGTATTCAACCATCAAGAAAGCTACGGCGCCCATGATCGGCGGTGTCAATTGGCCATTGGTCGACGATGCCACCTCGATGGCGCCAGCTTTCTCGGCCGAAAACCCGACCTTACGCATCAGCGGAATGGTGAAGGTGCCCGTGGTCACCACATTGGCTATGGCGGAACCAGACACTAACCCGGTTAAACCCGACGATACGACTGCTGCTTTAGCCGGACCGCCCCGCATATGCCCCATGAGGGCGAAGGCGACGCGAATGAAGTAGTTGCCGGCGCCCGCTTTCTCCAACAGCGAACCAAACAGCACGAACAAAAACACCATGGATGTCGAAACGCCGAGCGCGATACCGAACAAACCTTCGGTGGTCAAGTAGAAGTGCGACATGCCCTTGGCCAAGCTGGCCCCCTTGTGCGAGATCATCTCCGGCATCCAGGCCCCACCGAACGTATAGCCAAGGAACACGGCGGCAACGATCATCAACGGCGGCCCCAAGGCGCGGCGCGTCCCTTCTAGAACGAACAAAATGCCAGCGATGGAGATGCATATGTCCAACTGCGTCGGCAGGCCCGGGCGTTCCGCCAACTCCCGATAGAACAGAAAGATGTACCCCGCGCAGAACGCCGCGCCCAGAGCCATGATCCAGTCCTGAATGGGGACGTAATTGCGCGGCGTGGACTTGAATGCGGGAAAGACTGTGAATGCGAGAAATACTGCAAACGCCAAGTGGACCGATCTAGCCTCTGTCGAGTTCCATAACCCTATGTTCAGGAAATAAGGCAAGGGCGAGACGATCCAAAGCTGGAACAAGGCCCACGCTAACGGCACATACCACAGGATCTGTTTCGGAATGCCGCTTAGGTTTCGTCTACCCGTACCGGCCTCGGCGATCATGTCTTGCAGGTCGCCCTGGGTCGCGGCTGACGTTTTGGCATTTTCCAGTTCCTGTTCACTCATTCCTCTTCTCCCAAAAGCCGTCCCACCAAGGCAGCCTCATATCCTTTCAAAAATATATCGGATCACTGCCGAGACCGGTCATATCATTTTCTTTTCGTTAAAATACTGCAACGTTACATTGTGCAAAAATGCCGCCCAACCACCATTGACCATGCTCGATGGCGACAAATTCCCAAGTGTCGGGGGCATCCGCATAAAGCGGTCGATACCTCTCAACATGGACTGCACGTTCGCGGGTATCAAATCGTTCTCCGCATCCGATGAACTTAGCAGACTGGGGGTCGAACCGAAGGTCGTCAGCGGTCTCATCACATTCTCATGGTCGCCTGTGAACATCTCCGCCTCGACCAGGAACGGGTTGTTGCTCAACAACTTGTCAATCCCGTTTCCGACCGCCTCAACGATCTTCACATCACAGACTTACAACGTCTGAGCCACGGAGACTGAAATAACCATCTGGACACGATTGTGGCAGAGCGCGAATAACCTCTCGGCCTCGGAAAGCTCTTCGACGAATTGGGAGGACTTACGCGTCCATCCCTCCGCCTTCATGATCATTTCCATGACGCACCGCACCGGCGATCCGGGTTCGTCGAGATTAATTTGTTTGCCGGCCAGGTCATTGAGACTGTTGATCCCGGCGGCGCGCCTGAAAATCAGGGTAAACGGCTCGGTCTCCAAGGACAGAACCGAGTACAGATGGTTAAACTTGATATCGAAGAATTACAACGGGGCACTGCCCTTGACCGCGAGCTTAACCTAACAATACACAGCGCATCCAACATTGGAGTGGTGGCTAGCCGTCTCGCCGACGCCTATAGGCGCGTCGCCCGCCGCTTTGTTTGGAAAACCTGCCCACCGCAATGACAATGGGGGTGGCTAATGGTGCACTCGCTCCTATCATTGCCGCCTCCCAAACAGAGCTTACGCTCCCGTCAATTCAGGCCCTTCCCACCGTTAACCGCCCGGGTTGCCGAATAAATATTAAGCTCTGTTTGCACAAAAATGATGGCGAAGGAGACCACTTCCCTGCCGTCCGGGGGCCGGATTACATCCAGCCGCGTTCTTTGTAGTACTTGACTGCACCGTCGTGCAGCGGAGCGGAAAGCGCGTCCGTGATCATTTCTCTTTCTTTGAGCAAGCCAAACGCCGGGTGCAGATTCTTGAAGGCGCCGAAATTATCGAACACCGACTTCACCACCTGGTAGACCGTATGGCTTGAAGTTCGCGTCGAGCTAACGAAGGTGGCGCCAACACCAAAGGTCTTGATATCTTTCGGGGTGCCGCGATACATACCGCCCGGAATGGTCGCCCAGCGATAGTACGGATGCTCTTTCACCAATTTGGCAATAGCCGCGTTGTCGACAGTCGCGAAGACGGCGTCACAGGTCGTGGTGGCTTCCTTGTTCAAGGCCGCCGGGTTGCCAACCAGCCAGAAGAAGGCATCGATCTTGTTGTCGCAAAGCGCTGAAGGCGTTTCCGCCGACTTCATCTGCGCGGCCAACTTGAGATCACTGTTCTTCTTGCCCATGGCGCTCCACATTACACCCCAGGTCGCTTCCGTACCGGAGCCAGGGTTGCCGATATTGACGCGCTTGCCGACGAGGTCGTCGACCGTCCTCACGCCGGCATCCTTGCGAGCGATGATGCTGACCGGCTCGGCGTGAACCGAGAACACGGCACGCAACGCCTTGAACGGGCCGGCGTCGATAAATGATTTTTTGCCGGAACCATTGTAAGAATGGTACTGCCAATCAGACTGAGCAACACCCATGTCCAACTCACCGGCACGAATCGTGTTGATGTTGTAGACAGAACCGCCGGTCGATTCGACCGAGCAACGCACGCCATGCGCCTTGCGGCCCTTGTTAACCAAGCGACAGATCGCGCTGCCCGTCGGATAGTAAACGCCAGTGACACCGCCGGTGCCGATGGAAATGAACTGCTTCTTCGGCGCCGCATCAGCGGTACTCGTCATCAGGGCGAGGCCGGCAATCGCAACGGTCCCCACTAATGCCTTCTTAAAGGTCATCTTCTTTCCTCCTCGTGAGTTAACTTACCTAAACGTTGATGCGCATGAACCTGGCGGTTCTTTCCGGGCTACGTGCCTCATTGGTCTGCAGACCGGAAGCCGCGAGGCAACCTCATGGCCGGCCCGGCAATTACCGGTCGGTGCGTGCGGCCGTTCGGTTCTAGTTTCGATAATTTCATCACGTTACGCCTGCTTCGCCGAGCGCACTATCAACGGCGACGCCCAGCTTCTCCACCATCTCGTCCAATTGGTCTGGCGAGACGATAAATGGTGGCGCCAAAAGTACGTGGTCGCCACTCACGCCATCAACAGTGCCACCACTAGGATAGCATATCAATCCATTGTCCATGGCCAACGACTTGATGCGCGCATACAACTTGTGCTTCGGATCGAAAGGTTTCTTGGTCGATCTTTCTTCGACGATCTCGATCGCTTGGAACAAGCCGCGTCCACGTATATCTCCAATGTGCGAATGGTTACCGAAACGCTCATGCAGTCGCTGGGCAAGCTCCTCTCCACGCTGGCGAACCTGCCCCATCAGATTGCCGTCACGGATTTTACGCTGCACCGCAAGCGCGCCAGCACAAGCGGTCGGATGCCCCATATAGGTATGGCCGTGCTGAAACAGCCCACTGCCTTTCCGGAACACGCGATAGACCTTCTCCGACGTCAGGGTTGCGCCGATCGGCTGGTAGCCGGCGCCGAGCCCTTTGGCGATACAGACGATATCCGGGACGATGTCGTCTTGCTCATAGGCAAACAGCGTCCCGGTGCGGCCCATACCACTCATCACCTCATCAAGAATCATCAAGACGCCGTATTCATTGCAGATTTCGCGAATACGCTTGAAGTACCCCTTTACTGGAGGTATCACCCCGGCCGTGGCGCCACCGACGGTCTCGGCGATGAAAGCCGCTACGTTTTCTGGACCCAGCCGTCGGATTTCCGTTTCCAGTTCATTGGCAACACGCTGGCCATATTCTTCCTCCGACTCGTGGTCGCGGCGTTCGCGGTAGGCAAAGCATGGCGCGATATGCGTTGTCTCGATCAGCATGCCGTTAAACGGCTCGCGTCTCCAAACGTTGCCGCCGACGGACAAGGCACCGACCGTATTGCCGTGATAGCTTTGGCGGCGCGCGATGAACCGTGTGCGTTTTTCATCGCCGCGCTCAAGATGGTATTGGCGCGTCATCTTCAAGGCCGCCTCAACGGCTTCCGATCCGCCAGAGACGAAATACACCGCCGATATATCGCCAGGCGCCTCTTCGACAAGCAGGTCGGCCAAAGCCTCGGTCGGCTCAGAGGTAAAAAATCCAGTGTGCGCAAAAGCCAAGGTGTCCAACTGCGCTTTTATCGCGGCAATTATATCGGGATCGCCGTGGCCGAGGCAGGACACAGCCGCACCGCCCGAGGCGTCGAGATATTTTTTTCCGCTGTCATCAAAGAGGTAGACCCCCTCGCCGGCGACAGCGAGCGGTAATTCCTTGGCAAGCTGACGGTGGAACACATGCGTCATGACAGGACACCCTCCCACCTGCCGTCACTTTGGCGTTCGACTGGGTGTTGTACGCTTTGCCAATAGGGATTGAACTGTGTCAACTGATTCTCGCTTTCGGAGGTCGCATCAAGAGCCTGGCATCCACCTCTTGCTAACATTAACGCCACCAGCGCCTCCATCACAGACATGTGGGGGCCGGGCACCGAAATTAGCGCCACATCATCGGGACGGTCCAGCACATGGCGCGCCGCCATTTGCAACTGTGGGCTGAGGCTCGGAAGGCCGTCGGCAATGGCTTTTGAAAGCGCCTGGTAATACATCCCTGTCGAAACCCTGTTATTTCTTGGATGCAGGGGTTTTCACTGGTAGTTATAGATTGGCAAACTCCGATGCAAAATGAAACATCTGATTTAATTTTAAAACTTATGTTGCAGCGGGCCATGGTGGCTATTGAACGCAAAGTTCTGGCACGGTCATCGCGGAGTGTTAACTCGTGAATATTGCCGCGGCCAGAATTACCTTCGACCAAGAACGCAAGAACTGACACCTAAGATCTAAGGGCCATACCCCATGAATCTGTTCAACAAACTTCAGCAACGCGCAGAGGCCGGTCAACCGATCCGCATCGGAATGATCGGCGCTGGAAAATTCGGCACCATGTTTTTAGCCCAAGCGCGGAGTGTACCCGGCATCCATGTCGTTGGTATCGTGGAACTAAGACCGGAGATTGCTCGCTCGAACCTAACATTCGTCGGGTGGCCGAAGGAACAGTTCAGCGCGACCGATCTAAATGACGCCGTGACCCACGGAACGACTTTCATCGGCGATGACTGGCCCGCACTAATCAGACATTCAAACATCCAAATTGTCGTCGAATGCACGGGTAATCCGATTGCCGCCGTCGACCACTGTCTGGTCGCCTTTTCAGAAGGTAAGCACGTCATAAACGTTACCGTCGAGGCTGATGCCTTCTGTGGTGTCGGCTTAGCCGCCAAAGCGCGGGCCGCCGGCGTCATCTATTCCATGGCCTACGGTGACCAGCCGGCTCTGACTGCCGAATTGGTGGATTGGGCGCGAGCATCAGGGTTCAACGTCACGGCGGCGGGGCGCGGCCACAAGTGGCTGCCACATTACCGCAAATCGACGCCGGACACGATCTGGGAGCATTGGGGCCTGACCCAAGAACAAGCTGAGCGTGGCCGGCTCAACCCGAAGATGTTCAATGCCTTCCTGGATGGTTCCAAGCCGGCCATTGAAAGCGCCGCCATCGCCAATGCGACGGGCCTCGACGCACCAACAGGTGGCCTCGCCTTTCCGCCCGGATCCGTCGACGACATCCCCACTCTGATGCGCCCGAAATCAGAAGGCGGTGAGTTGGAACGCAAGGGACTGGTCGAAGTCATTTCATGCCTGACCCGCGATGGCGACCCCATTCCCTACGATATCCGAAAGGGTGTCTGGGTTTGCTTCGAAGCTGACACCGAATACCTGAAGAACTGTTTCGAAGAATACAAATGGACCACCGATCCCTCGGGACGCTACATGTGTCTTTACAAGCGCTGGCACATGATCGGCCTTGAGTTCGCTATTTCCGTCGCTTCGGTGGGCTTGCGCGATGAGGCCACGGGCGCGGCGAAGTCCTTCCGCGCCGACGTCGCGGCCATTGCCAAGCGTGACTTGCAGGCGAGTGAAGTCCTTGATGGCGAGGGCGGCTATACCGTATCCGGCGGCCTGCGTCCGGCGGACATTTCAATGGCCAACGGCTATCTGCCGCTCGGCCTAGCCCACGACGTGAGGCTGAAGAATGCCGTCGCCGACGGCCAGCCCATTACTTGGGACGATGTCGCCGTTGATGGAACCACATCGGCCTACAAACTGCGCCGGGAAATGGAAGCGGGTTGAACCGCGCGCCTCAAAAATCGATGATCTGACCACGTTCGATCACACAGAAGTCGTGATCGCTCGTTATCTTTGCTAATTGGCCCAGCGTTCGACTTTTGTTGCGGGCTTCATAAGGGTGGCAAATACCTGCGGGTTTCCGTTCAAACGCTTGAGTTCCTGCTCCAGCAAGGCCGGCGTCAGATGACCCATCTTATGGGCCAAATCTTCTAGTTCATTCGGAAAAGAGCATTCGACAATAAAATGGGTGACGTCGCTCAGTTTTTCGTAGGCCAGCCAAAACTCTTCGCATGGGCCCATGTCCCCGGTAAATACAAGCGTACCATCTCCGCCATTAATCCAAACCCCGACGGCAAGGCTGTGATGGTTGGCTGGGAGCATGCCAATGCGCCGCCCGCCGAGGTTAATTTCTTGAACCATTGGCTTGAACTGGACAACCGAGCTTGTGAGTGACGGCATACGAGTAAAATTAGCCATATGACATCATTAAACATATTCTTGAGCAACTTTCTCCTATCGTTGCCCGGTACGTAGATCTTTATTGGAGAGCGCTGCGATGCAAAAACCGTATCGATAACAAGTGGCAGGCACGCAATGTGGTCCATATGAACATGGGTCAGAAATATATAGTCAACCTTCGCCATAGAATCGACATCAAGATCACCAAGTCCGGTGCTCGCATCGATGAGGATATCTTTATCAAAAAGAAAGCCATTGGTTCCGCAGTCTTTTGCAATTCCACCGTCCGCACCCAAAATTCGAAGCCGCGCTGGTATCTCCTAACAATTTACTACCGGTGAAGAATTTTCATGCGGCGAGATAGCTTGTCGCATACGACAACAATATACGGTCTTAATCCACTGGAGATATGCGTTTCTGCCCAACATTAAGGCCTGCATATGATTGCCCGCGCCGGAGCCAATCGCTACCATGCGCCGGTCTGAATATAGTTTTTAAGGATGACCATGAACCTCAAGGAATACATCCGATCCATCCCCGATTTTCCGAAGCCGGGTATCCTGTTTTATGATATTTCGACGCTGCTTTCGAATCCGGACGCTTGGCAGGTAGCGCTTGGGCGGCTAGCCCGAATTGTCTCCAAACACCAGCCGGACTTGCTGGCCGGTATTGAGGCGCGCGGGTTCCTAGTCGCCGCGCCATTAGCGGCTCGGCTCGGCATCGGCTTCACCATGGTGCGCAAGAAAGATAAGCTGCCCGGCAACACGATCACGCACACCTATGATCTGGAATATGGCACCGACACCGTTGAGATTCAGGAAGATGCAGCGCATCCGGGGCAACGCGTAGTGATCCTGGATGATCTTTTAGCGACTGGCGGCACCATGGATGCGTCTATCGAACTTTTCGGCAAGGTCGGTGCCGAAGTCGTCGGTGCCGCTTGCATCATCGAATTGACGTTTCTTGGCGGCCGCGACCGCCTGGAAATGCCTTTCGACGCGTTGATTTCCTACGATTCGTGACCAGCGCGGATAGCGGCCATATGGCGCGCCACTTTTTTCATCACCGTTGGTAACGCCAGCCCATCGAAGTCAGATGGCCGGCACCATTGCACATTGTCTGGACAAGCTTTCGCCACGGATGCGGTACAGATTTCAAGCACAAGCCGGAAGTGCGTAAACACGTGCTCGACCGTGCCGTCGAGCGGTAGCCAATCCGCATTCACCGGCGCGTGATCTGCCGCTATACTCGGCACCGATCGAACTTCACTCCACGGGGTCGAAGGAAACTCCATCATGCCGCCAAGCAACCCTTTTTCGGGGCGGCGTCGTACCGATACAGCGCCGTCTTCCCGTACGAGCCAAAATAAGGTGCCATATCGAGTTGGCCTTGGCTTCTTGGGTCGCCGGACCGGAAACCTTGCCGCATCGCCACCCTTGCGGCCAAGACAAGTGGTTTTCAACGGACACGCCGAGCAATCAGGGGCTTTTGGCCGACAAACGAGGGCGCCAAGATCCATCATCGCCTGGGCGAAATCACCAGCCCGTTGCTCAGGCGTCAGGCTCTCGGCAAGATGGCGGATCTCCAGCTTGGCTTTCGGCAATGGCGTTTCAACGGCATGCAACCTCGCCATCACCCGTTCCACATTACCATCTACCGGCGTCGCCTTATGGCCATATGCTATCGCAGAAATTGCAGCTGCCGTATAAGGACCTATACCAGTCAGCGAACGGAGATCGGCTTCATCTCTCGGGAAGGTTCCGCCCCAATTTGCCACTACTTCCCTCGCACACTTGTGAAGGTTGTGCGCACGGCTGTAGTAGCCGAGCCCCTGCCAGGCGTGTAGAATTTCATCAAGGCTGGCCTCGGCCAGTTTTTCGATTGTCGGCCAGCGTGCCACAAAATTGCCGAAATAGGATGTTACCGTCGCCACTGTAGTTTGCTGTAGCATGATTTCACTAACCCAGACACGATACGGGTCCACGTCCTCGCCGGGCGCTACCCGCCACGGCAGTTCACGGCGGTTAGCGTCGTACCATCGAAGCAGTTTGGCAGAAATGGAACTCATTGGAATGACGGCTTTACCTGTTGCCTTTAAGCGCCGGTTGCCCAGCACCGAAGACGAGCCTACCATGAGCCGTGATGGCCAGACAGACCAGATATCAACAGAATACCTTGAACCAGCGTCGCAATCGCTCGGAGCTGCTCAGCAACAGTATCGGGCGGTTGACCAAACCGATGTTCGGCAAGCGCGGCCTTGCCGACGGTGTTATCGCGCGCGATTGGAACGCCATCGTCGGCAACGCCATCGCCACCCACAGCCAGCCGGAAAAGATCGCCTATGCCTGGCGCAAGCGTACCAATGGCATACTGCATCTGCGGGTCGACAACTCAGCCATGGCAACCCAATTGCAGCACCTGGAGCCACAGTTGCTGGAACGCATCAACGGCCATTTCGGCTACCAGGCGGTCACCCGCCTACGCTTCCTACACGGGCCCTTGCCGAAAGCAGCACTATCGCCACGCCAGAGAAAACAAGCGGTGCCGTCCGAATCCCGCCAACGCGAATTGGCCAAGACCCTAGAAGGCATCGAAGACCCAGAATTGCGTCAGGCGCTCGAGAAACTCGGTCGCGTATTACCAGAAAATTAGGCTTATGGCCCTCAGAAACCCTGGTTTTCCCCGAGCCTGGGGGAAACTTTCCGCAAAAAGGGGTCGACTCGCCACTTTTTTGGATTCTATATTCACCACATCTAGTTGCTGAGAGGTTTCATTGTTACGATATTTGCCAATGAACACTGTGTATGTGTTTTTGTTCTTTGTTCTCGGTTTGGCGACTGCTGGCCAGGCGCGGGCCGATATCGCGAGCATTGAAGAAGCCATCAAGCCAGCCATCGTCGGCAATTCTGATGCGCCGGTGACTATTATCGAATATGCCTCGCTCGGTTGTTCACACTGCGCACACTTCCACAACGAGATCTATCCTAAGCTGAAGAGGGATTATATCGACACCGGCAAGGCTAAGCTGGTGTTTATCGACTTTCCGCTCGGTACGCCGGCGTTGGCGGCAGCGATGATCGCACGCTGTTCGGGGCCGAAACGCTATCTCGGCTTTATTGACATCTTTTTCCGCGCCCAAAAGCAATGGTCACACGCTGAAAATCCGCTTGAGGCCCTGAAAAAAACCGCACGCTTCGGCGGGCTCAACAGTGATGACGTCGATGCTTGCCTGAAACAGCAAAAGCTTATCGACTATTTGCAGGAAACAGCCCGCAAGGCGAGCACCGAGCACGAAATCAACTCGACCCCATCGTTTTTGATCAACGGGAAGAAAGTTGCCGGTGCGCTCGAATATGAGAAATTTCGCGAGTACGTCGACGAAGCATTAAAAAAAGCGAAATAATCTAAAGGAACCAAACGACCTTGCTGCAGTTCAATAGACTCCGCCTATCGGGCTTTAAGTCGTTCGTCGACAACACGGAACTCCAGATCGAACTGGGATTGACGGGTGTTGTCGGGCCGAACGGCTGCGGCAAGTCAAACTTGGTCGAAGCACTCCGCTGGGCCATGGGCGAAACCTCGGCCAAACAAATGCGCGGTTCTGGCATGGAGGACGTCATTTTCGGCGGCACTGCCAACCGCCCGCCACGCAATGTCGCCGAGGTCGTTCTGTCACTCGACAATACGGAGCGGGCCGCGCCGGCGCAGTTCAATGATAACGACGCACTCGAAGTCAGCCGCCGCATCGAACGCGAAAAGGGGTCCACCTACCGGGTTAACGGCGCCGAGGTGCGGGCTCGTGACGTGCAGCTGCTGTTCGCAGATTCGGCGACCGGCGCGCGCTCCACGGCGCTGGTCAGCCAGGGCCGCATCGGTACTATCATAAACGCTAAGCCGAAAGAGCGGCGCGGAATTCTGGAAGAAGCGGCGGGCATCACCGGTCTACATTCCAGACGCCACGAGGCAGAGCTTCGCTTGCGCGGGGCCGAAACCAACCTGGAACGCCTTGATGATATTCTCGTGACGCTCGATACGCAGTTGAACGGTCTAAAGAAACAGACCCGCCAGGCCACCCGATACCGTAATCTCTCAAACCACATCCGCAAGGCCGAGGCGACCTTGTTCCATATCCTATGGAAGCAGGCCGGCGAATATCTGGCCGAGGCGGAAAAAAAACTGCGCGCCGACGATTTGCATGTCGGTGAACTAACCGGCCATGCGGCGTACGCGGCTAAATCTCAAGCCGAACGCGCCGAAGTGATCCCCGCGTTGCGCAAAATGGAAGCCGAAGCGGCGGCGGAATTGCACCGGCTTACTGTGGCCCGTGAGGGATTGAACGCCGAAGAGCTGCGCATCCGTGATGCGATTGAGAAAACCTCCGAGCGCTTGGAGCAGGTCAGTTCGGACAACGAGCGCGAGCGCGCCATCGCCAACGACGCGACAGCGGCCATTGAGCGCCTTACGGATGAGTGCGCCGAGATCAAAACTGCCCGTGAAGGCGAAGCCAAAGTACGGGAAACGGCTTCGCATGAACTGGGCAAATCCAACCTGGCCGTTGAGGAGCTCGAGAGCGCCGTCGCTGGCTTAACAGAGCGGGCAGCCAATAACGAGGCGCGTCGCGATAGCTTGAACCTGCGCATTGCCGAACTCGGCCAGCGCCGAGACCGGTTGCAGGCACGCGCCGCCGAGATCGCCTCACAGAAGTTTGAGATTGAGGCCGATAGCCCTGATGCTGCCGAACTTGCTGACGCCGAGGCGGCGCTCGGCCAGCATCAGAGCAATCTGATGGATCGCCGGAACTGCCTGAACAAGGCTGAAAGCGCCCGCGCCGAGGCTGAGGAACAGAGCCGCAATGCCGTTAGCACCCTGCACAGTGCCCAGGCGAAAGTCACTGAATTGCAAGCCGAGGAGCGCGCGCTAGAAAAAATCCTCTCTACTGTCGAGAACGACCTGTTCCCGCCGGTGATCGACGCGCTTGAAGTGGCACCGGGTTTTGAAGCAGCCCTTGGTGCGGCGCTCGGCGACGATCTCTCGTCCCCGACTGATGAAGCAGCGCCTGTTCACTGGCGTACCTTGCCGAAATTAGTGGGCGCGCCTGCACTACCCGATGGTGCCATGCCACTCGATACTGTGGTGCAAGCACCGGTAGCGCTGTTAAGGCGCTTGGACCAAGTCGGTATCACTGAAACCGTTGCCGAGGCCATCGCTCTTGCGCCACATTTGAAGCAAGGGCAGCGCCTAGTCAGCCGCCGGGGCGGACTTTGGCGCTGGGACGGCTTCACAGTCTCTTCCGAAGCGGCGACACCGGCAGCAACCCGCCTGGAGCAGCGCAATCGTTTAACCGAACTACGTGGACAGTTGGCCGAATGCCGCCGCGAAGCCAAGGCCGCCGAGACGGTGCACGAAACCAAACGCAATGCCGAGAACGCCGCCCGTGAGGCCGAACAGGCTGCGCGGCGCGTCGTCAGTGAGGCAGAAACCGCGTTGAACACCGTCCGAGAACGTGTCGTCACGGCCAAGGAATGCGCGACGGTGCATTCGTCGCGTCTCTCAACCGTGGTTGAGGCGGCTGACAGCAACAGCGCCGATCTCGATGAAACGGTGACGGCCTTGTCCGCTATCGACAACGAGCGCACCGAACTGCCTGATCCGGCAGCAGAACGCGAAGAGATTGCCAGACTGCGCAGAAAGCTGGCCGAGCGCCGCAACCGTCAGGTCGAATGCCGAACCCGTCATGAAGGCTTGGAGCGACTGGCGCACGAACGCAGTGAACGCCTGCAGATGATCAATACCGAGTTTCAATCCTGGGACCGCCGTCGGACCGAATCGGGCCACCAGTTAGAAGAACTGGAGTTGCGCCGTGATCGATTGGGCGAAGAGCTTGAGCGGCTGAAAGTAGCACCGAAAACCTTAACCGAACAACGGCAATCCTTGCTTGAGGCCTTGAGCGGATCAGAAAACCGCCGCGCCAAGGCCGCCGCCGAGCTTCAAGCAGCGGAAAATGCGCTCCGTGAGACAGACGGCCTTTTGCGCGACGCTGAATCGGCCCTCAACCAAGCGCGCGAAAACCGGGTTCGGGCGGAAGGTGGGGTTGAGCAGGCCAAACAAGCCTGTGACGGAATTGTCGAACGTGTTGCCGACAGACTGTCTTGTGCGCCAGACGCCTTGTTCGAATTATCCGGATTTAATCCGGACAAAGAACTGCCGGAGTTGGAAAAGACTGAGCGCAAGGTCGAAAGATTGCATCGCGAACGCGAAACCATGGGTGCGGTCAACCTGCGAGCCGAGCAAGAAGCAGCCGAGATGAAAAAGCAGATCGATACGCTAAATTCCGAGCGTGAGGACTTGCTTACCGCCATCGACAAGTTGCGCCAGGGCATCTCAAAACTAAACCGAGAGGGCCGGGCACGTTTGCTGGCATCCTTCAATGAAGTGGATAAGCATTTTCAGGAACTGTTCATCAAGCTGTTCGGCGGGGGCCGCGCGCACTTGGCTCTAACCGAATCGGATGATCCCCTGGATGCCGGTCTTGAGATCATGGCCAGCCCACCGGGGAAAAAGCTACAGGTGTTGTCACTGCTCTCGGGCGGCGAGCAGGCCTTAACGGCATTGTCGCTAATGTTTGCGGTGTTTCTGACCAACCCTGTACCAATCTGTGTGCTTGATGAGGTCGACGCGCCGTTGGACGATGCAAACGTCGACCGTTTCTGCAGACTCTTGGAAGAGATGTCCAAAGCGAAGCGCACGCGCTTCCTTGTCATTACTCACCACCGCATGACCATGGCGCGCATGGACCGCCTGTTTGGCGTCACCATGTCGGAACGCGGCGTATCACAATTGGTGTCAGTTGACCTGCAACGCGCCGAGGAACTACGTGAGAGTGCTTGACCTCTTTTTCCCCTCATTTTAGGCGTAGCGGCAGCATAGAGACTTTTGCCTGGCAATGCGCAAAGCCTTTTTCTTGAGATTCTTTCCGAGTGTTCGGCTTTGATGTCCTGTTGGCCAACTGATGTATTGAAAAATACCAGTAAACTCGTCCTCCAAAAATGGAGCCGACACAAATTTTTAGGCCTTCCCATTCGGATGGCAGAAGATGACAACAAACTGGCGAGAACAGCAGTTGGGCGGATTTAATGATGAATGGAAACGAAGACAAACGGGCCCTTGACGAACTTGACGCACGGCTACAACACGCCCGCCAACAGCCGCTGGATCCGCTCAAACAAAAAATCGACAAAAAGTCCGAAAAAGGTAGCCCACTTGGGCTTGCTTTTCGGGTATCAATTGAGATAACTTCCGCCGTCGCCGTCGGGGTGGTCATCGGCTGGCTGGCTGATGAGTACTTTGGTACCCGGCCATGGTTGATGCTGGTGTTCATTGTACTTGGCGCCGCCGCGGGAATGCTAAATGTATATCGCGTGGCTTCAAATTTCGGGTATGCGGTGGGGTACCGCAAGGATACAGAAAGGACCGAAAAGTCCGGTCCGGACGAGGGATAAAAGTTTTGGCTGAAGGACATAGTCCACTCGCGCAGTTTGAGATAAAGACGCTGGTGCCCATGAAGTTGGGTGAAATCGACGTTTCGTTCACTAATTCATCGACTTTCATGGTGCTAACAGTGTTGACGGTCTGCGCCTTCCTGTTGATCAGCATGCGCCGCGCTCAACTGGTGCCGGGCCGCTGGCAGTCAATAGCCGAACTCAGTTACGTTTTTATCGCCAATCTTGTCCGCGATACCGTTGGCCCAGAGGGCCGCGCCTATTTCCCGTTCATCTTCACGGTGTTCATGTTTGTATTGTTTGGCAACATGTGGGGTATGATCCCCTACTCGTTCACTTTCACCAGCCATATTGTCGTCACCTTCGCCATGGCATTGGTGATTTTCATTGGCGTGACGCTAATCGCCATCGCCAAGCACAAGATGCACTTCTTCTCATTCTTCATGCCACCAGGGGTGCCCATGTACATGGCGCCCCTGCTGATCCCGATCGAGATCATTTCCTATCTCTCGCGTCCGATCAGCTTGAGCGTGCGACTGTTCGCCAATATGCTTGCTGGCCATACGCTCCTGAAGGTATTTGCCGGTTTTGTCATTTCACTCGGTATCGTCGCAGGCTGGTTGCCGCTGGCTTTTATCGTCGCGCTGACCGGGCTCGAGATTGTCATCGCATTTTTGCAGGCCTTCGTTTTTGCGATCCTGACCTGCCTCTATCTCAACGATGCTCTGTATTTACACTAAGGACATCTGCACCAGAGCATTGATCGGTTTAACCAATAATTCTTAGCGGATTCTCGAGTAAAGAAAGGATAGTTCCATGGAATTGGATGCTGCAAAATATTTGGGCGCAGGCCTCGCCACCATTGGCGTAATCGGCTCCGGTATCGGTATTGGCTCCATCTTCGCCTCTTTCATTCAGGCTGTCGGCCGCAACCCTGCCGCTCAGGGCGCTGTGTTTCCGATGACCATGCTGGGCTTTGCGCTGGTAGAAGCCATCGCACTATTCGCACTGGTTATCGCGCTCGTCATCCTGTTCGGTTAAACCCCGTTATCAGCTGCGCTCGGTGCTGCCGCTAAGGAGCGGCGGGCACAATAGCCGGGAGACCGCTCATGCCCCAACTGGAGCAGATTGCCACCTTCCCAAGCCAGGTGTTTTGGCTCGTGATTTGTTTCTCGATTCTGTTCGTGGTCATGTGGCGCATTGCCGTACCGAAGATCACCGATACCCTGGAAGCACGACAAAAACGCATCGACGATAATTTGGAACGCGCCATCGAGATCAAGAAAGAGGCGGAAGCCGCGATTGCAAGCTATGAGAAAATCCTTGCCACGGCCAGTTCCGAAGCGCAAGGCCTGATCAACGAGAC
>CAYXUT010000052.1:0-16848 GCA_964468005.1 uncultured Magnetovibrio sp.
GACCTTCCCCTATCAAGAGAAAGAAGAAAATGCCTTTTTCTCCGGTACCAGTGTAAATCCCCCCTTGGGAGGGGAGGGTTTGGGTGAGGAAGAAAATAACAGACACGCCTCCTTCGAACGCCCTAACCTTCGGGCTGTGGCTTGGCGCCGATACCGGGGCCGCCTTCGTCCTTCTTGCCATCTTTCTTGACGGCACCGGAAGTCGGCACGGAAGCCTTGTGGCCGCCCTCCGTCGGAGTGGCATCATCATTCTTGCGGACAAGCTCTTCACCACGCAAGAGCGCATCGACATCTTCGCCACTGAGTGATTCGAACTCGAGCAAGCCTTGCGCGATGGTCTCAAGCCCATCGCGCTGCTCTTCGATGACCCGCCGAGCCTGAGCCTCGGCCTCTTCGATCAGGCTGCGTACTTCGTCATCAATCAGCGCGGCGGTGGAATCCGACATATACTTTTGACGCGCCACGGAATGGCCCAAGAACACCTCTTCCTCGTTGTCGGCATAACGGAGCGGCCCAAGTTTCTCCGAGAAACCGAACTCTGTGACCATGCGCCTCGCCATACTCGTGGCCTGCTGGATATCGTTGCCAGCGCCAGTGGTGATGTTGCGCTTGCCGAAAACCAATTCCTCCGCGATCCGCCCACCATACATGATCGCCAGCAAAGACTTCAATTGCGTTTCAGATTGGCTGAGCTGATCACGTTCCGGCAAGCTCATGGTGACGCCCAAGGCGCGACCGCGCGGGATGATCGTCACCTTGTGCAGCGGATCGGTTTTTGGCATGTGCAAGGTGACCAAGGCGTGGCCAGCCTCGTGATAGGCAGTCAGTTTCTTCTCCTCGTCCGTCATCACCATGGAACGGCGCTCGGCGCCCATCATCACCTTATCCTTCGCGGCCTCGAAATCGGCCATAGTGACGACGCGTTTGGAAGCGCGAGCCGCCAGAAGAGCCGCTTCGTTGATCAGATTGGCGAGATCGGCACCCGAGAACCCCGGCGTACCGCGTGCTATGGTGCGCGCGACGACGTCCGGAGCTAACGGCACCTTCTTCATATGCACTTTGAGAATTTTTTCACGCCCTAGAATATCGGGGTTCGGCACTACCACCTGGCGGTCAAAACGACCGGGGCGCAAAAGCGCAGGGTCGAGAACGTCCGGGCGGTTGGTCGCCGCAATCAGAATCACGCCTTCGTTCGATTGAAAACCATCCATCTCGACCAGCAACTGATTGAGCGTCTGTTCGCGTTCATCATTGCCACCGCCAAGACCGGCGCCACGGTGACGCCCGCCCGCGTCGATTTCATCGATAAAGATAATGCAAGGCGCATTTTTTTTACCTTGCTCGAACATATCACGCACACGCGAGGCACCGACGCCGACAAACATTTCGACAAAATCGGAGCCAGAAATGGTGAAGAACGGCACATTTGCTTCACCAGCGATAGCCCGTGCCAAAAGCGTCTTACCGGTACCCGGCGGGCCAATTAACAAGCAACCTTTCGGAATTTTTCCACCCAGGCGCTGGAATTTTTGCGGATCCTTGAGGAAATCGACAACCTCCTCAAGTTCTTGTTTGGCCTCATCGATACCGGCAACATCGTCGAAGGTCACCCGCTCGCCCTTTTCGGTGAGCATCCGCGCCTTCGATTTACCAAAGCCCATAGCCTTGCCACCACCCGATTGCATCTGGCGCATAAAAAAGATCCAAACCCCGATCAATAGCAGCATCGGGAACCAGGAAATCAAGATCGAGAACAACGTCGGCGTGCTTTCTTCCGATGGCGCGGCGGTAATCCTAACGCCTTGCTCGTTCAGCGTGGTCACCAGCGTTGGATCATCCGGGGCATAGGTCTGAAACGGGCGGCCATCGCGAAAGCTACCGGAAATGGCATTGCCCTGGATCTTGACGTTGCTAACCTCACCCGACTTCACCGCGGCCAAGAAATCCGAAAATGCCAGCGCATTGTGCGGCACGCGCGTTGAAGAGCCCTGGAAAAGGTTGAACAGCGCGAAAATCAAAAGGCCGATTACGACCCAAAGCGCCAGATTTCGATTAAAGTTCACGCCATCTTCCTTTCCGTGGTTAGGTGGCTTGCGATGCTATTTGATAGAAATAGTACGGAATACCGCTTACGCAATACAAAAACCTGCATCTGAAGCAGCTCGCAGGGGCATGAACCGCGCCTTAATGATGCCCATTCCATGCCGTTTTGCGGGCCATCCAGCACCCCTCACGTATTTTACGTGGGGCACAGTCAAAATACCACTGTCATCGCAAAGAGCCGGCAAGCCAGCAAGTGCAGCAGATGGCACCGCTGGCCGGCAACGTAATTCTAGGCACTCGGATCGAATTTTGCGCCAGTCGAGCGTTTCGAGTGACCGCAAGTACAAACTGCCCGTTAGCCCTGGCGGCCTCTTACCAAACCCGATCTCGAAGCGGCCGTCCCACATTAACGAAACCCCCGCTTGGAAAGCTCTCGGCGCCGGCAGGTTTCGCCGCTCACGGTAGATTTCAACACGCGTTGAATTGATCCGTAATTGACAATGTCCAAGCGTCGTGGCTGCAGTTTGGGCGGCTAGCAATTCAGAATGAACGCGTTCGACACGAGCCCGTACAGGTGCGTGGATCAGCCCGCCAACGGCAACGATTACCCGCGAAAGTGCGCGGAGCGCTATGTCTTCAGGAGCTGCGGCCATAACCTTCTTATCGACGTAGGCGTAACCACCCTCGAAGAACCGCGTTGTCCTGGCCAACAAGCGATCCGTCTCACGTTCCAATACAATCCGCGTCAAGCCATAGCGCCTAGCGCTTTGAGCAAGCTCTTTGGCACGCAGACCGTCACCGCCGAGCGCCGCCCTCGCCTGGGTGCGGGAAAACCGCGGATCATGGTTGGAAGGATCCTCTAGCCATTCCTGGCCCTGCTCCCGCAGGAATTTCCGTAGCTCTTCGCGCGGGACATCAAGCAATGGCCGGAGTAGCCGGCAACGACGAAGTTCGCGCTGGGCACTCATCGCCGCAAGGCCCTCCGGGCCGCTGCCGCGCTGAAGACGCATCAAGAGCGTCTCCGACTGGTCATCGCGAGTATGGCCAACAAAAAGATGCAGCACGTGGTTGTCGCCACACCATTGCTCCATCAACCGGTAACGCGCATCCCGCGCCGCACCTTGAATGCCGCTTTTTGGTTTCTTGCCCCACCACTCAAGTACGACATAGCAGATGCCTCTTTCCACTAGCCAGCCGCCGACGCGCGCCGCTTCTACTTCGGAATGCTCCCGCAAGCCATGATTGACAACAAGTGCCGTCACCTGTCCGCCCATCGCGCGCGCCCAGCGTTCAGCTAGAATTATCAGCGCCATGCTGTCGCCACCACCGGAGACACCGACGGCAATGTGCGGCTTCGGCTCGAACGGACCTAGTGCCGCCATGCGACGCCAGAAATCAGTGGCACTGAGAATAGCGGCCAAGTTTATTGCGGGCAGTCGGCGCGCTGGCGCGCGCGCGCGAGGGCGGTCTTGATGCGGCTGGACGACTTGGCGAAATCAGCAGCCACCTTGTCATAGGTGGTGCAGGCCTCATTTTTCTTGCCCAATTGTACGAGGGACATACCGAGTTTTAATAGCATGTCGGGCGCTTTGGTGCCTTTTGGATCGGATTGGAAGCCCTCGAAAAACAATTGCGCGGCCTTCTGATAGTCGGCACGCACGTAGAAGGTTTCGCCCAGCCAGTAGCGCGCATTACCGGCCAACGGATTAGAGCCATGCGCCGCGATGAACTGCTCGAGCGCTATTTTGGCCTGGTCGTAGTTGGTCTGGCGCAACAGATTGAAGGCATAGGTATATTGTTCCTTTGGTGTGCCACTCGGAAGCATTGCTGTTGGTGATGGCAATGGAGCTGGTGTCGGCACGGCCTGAACTGCTTCAGCCGCCTCGATACTTTTGGGCGCCGGTGTTACCTCTGCCACATCGGTTTGCCCGCGCGTTTTTTGTACCTGATCGATAACCTTTTGGGAAACCGTCCCCAGCGAGCCCGGTAGTGCGGCCGCGTCCGGCGCATTTGATACGGCCGCCGCCGCCGGTGCACCGACAGGCGCCGGTGCAATGGCTTTTGTCATAGCACCAGAGGTTTGCAAACCAAATGGCTGCGGCGCTTGCGGACTGGTCGCGGCCGCCGCCGATGTCGGGCCGCCAGCCCCCAGTCGGCCCTCAATAACGCCAAGCCGATAATCGATGTCACCGATAAGCTTGTCCAGACGTTCGGCTAAAAGCTGCAATTGATGGTTGATCGTCTCTTGCGCGCCCGTGAGGGCTCGGAGGTCTTGTTCAAGCGAGTCCATGCGTGCCGTCAAACGCGTACCAGCATGGTTAGATACTGATCCGCCAAGTGTTTTAGCGGAGATCATCGGCGTCGCCTTGGCGCCGGATATCCTGACATTGAGCGTCGAGATATCGCGTTCCAAGCGGTTCAGCCGATCAAGCAGCGGTGCCAGGTCCTGGCCTGAGGCATCGGCAGCGCCGAGCAAAATCAAGATTCCAATGGCACCGATCGTGTAACGGGCTTGCGGTCCGTTCATGGGCATCCTGCTTTATCCAGTCCGTACGCTCCCAGTCAAGACAGACCGGGAAAGCCCCCGAAGGTGGAGCATGTTTTGGGCAAAATTATGGCGCTTGTCCCTGCCGGCCACAACCGTCGGACAAGCGCCAAATGAAACCGCTGTATTTGACCTCGGGCGGGTTAACTGCCGGCGCAAGTAACCTTGGTCACGCCACGGCGGTTTTGCAACCAGGCGCCCTCATTCGATCCGAGAGCGACCGGACGTTCCTTGCCATACGAAATTGTCTTTATGCGCTCCGGGTTGACGCCAGCAGCGACCAAGTAATCCTTGACCGAATTGGCGCGGCGTTCGCCGAGCGCCAAGTTGTACTCACGCGTACCGCGCTCGTCGCAGTGTCCTTCGACGGCGACGGTCACTGACGGGTTGGCCTTCATCCATGCCGCCTGCTTATCCAGATGGGAACGCTGATTCACACGTACGCTGTATTTATCGAGATCGAAGAAAATACGGTCGCCAACATTGACCACCAGGTCCTGCTGGGTGCCCGCCTTAATGCCGGAGGAAGCCGTCGCCGGAGCTTTCGCAGTATAGGCTAACTTGAGTGCGGTGGAGCCGCTCCCGGAAGCCTTACCACTTTCTTCGGAGGCTGTCTCACAGGCCCCGACCAGAGCCACGGCAGCGAGAACGCTCAGAATTCTAATTCGCATGTTCATCTCCCCTTATTGGGAATTTATGGGTTCAAAATCACGCTTTGGACAGCGGCACCCACGCGGTGTCCGGCCGAACGACGCGCCTTGCCGATTGTATTAAAGGCCTTATGTGACGATTCCAAGCGTTTTTTTTGCAACAACGTTGAATCATAAAGATACTACAAAACTGCGAAGCGGTATCTCCCTAGCTGAATTCATGGGATCAGCGGAGACCAAGCCGGGTCTGAGGCATCGATCGGGGTGATAATCTCACGCTCGTTGTGACCGGTCAGATCGACCGACCAAAGTCGTGATTTGCCGCCCGAACCATCCTTTCTAGTGCGCCCTTTCCGAAAGAACATCAAAACACGACCATTTGGCGACCAGGTCGGTGCCTCGACGTTGAAACCCTTCGCCAAAAGTCGCTCGCCGGTGCCATCGGGATACATAACGCCAATATAAAAAATGCCGCTCGACATCTTAGTAAAGGCAATCAAATCGCCGCGCGGCGACCAAACGGGCGTCGCGTAGCGGCCCTTGCCATGGCTGATCCGACGCACGCCCGAGCCATCCGAATTCATGACATAGAGCTGTTGCGTGCCGCCCCGGTCGGAGTTGAAGATGATCTGCTTTTGATCTGGCGAGTAACTGGGCGAAGTATCAATGGCAGAATGGTTGGTCAACCGGCGCACCTGACGCGTGCTAAGCAACATGTTATAGATTTCGCTATTGCCGTCCTTGGCCATGCTCATGATGACGCTCTTGCCGTCGGGGGAAAATCTTGGAGCAAAGTTCATATTCGGAAAATCGCCGAGAATTTCCTGGCGCCCGCTATCGATGTTGAAAATGTAGACCCTGGGCACGTTGCCATAGAACGATAGATAAGTGATCTCCTGCAGGGTCGGCGAGAACCTGGGTGTCAGCACCAACGATCCGCCATCAGTCAAGAAGCGATGGTTGGCGCCGTCCTGGTCCATTATGGCGAGCCGCTTGACCCGCCGGTTTAGCGCCCCCTGCTCTGCAATGTACACGATACGCGTGTCGAAATAGCCGTCCTCACCAGTGAGCCGCTTGTAAATGGCATCGGCAATGATATGCGCAACGCGGCGCCAATTGTCGGGAATGGTGAAGTACGCTAGCCCAACCATCTGCTGCTCGGCCAACACATCCCAGAGCCGAAACTCAACACGCAACCGACCATCCGTAACAATATGTGCGCGGCCGTGCACTAAGGCTTGCACGTTAATCACTCGCCAGTCGCCGAAACGGGGCAGCGTCTTAATATTCTGGGCCTTCTGAATGAAGGCCTTGGGGTCGATGGGTTTGAACAAGCCCGAGCGTTCCAAATCGGCGGTAATGACACGCGCAATATCCGCACCATACTGGGACGGAAGCGTATCGGCGCCGACGAAATCGGCGACCGCCACTGGGATCGGTTCGACCACCGCCTTGGTGATATCGATCCTGAGCTCCGCCGAGGCAGATCTGCTCGCCAACATCAACAGCGCCACCAGCGCGCCGGTACCTGCCTTCCAAGTAGCTCTCATAGCGGCCGTCATCATCATCTTCGTCATGGTTAGAACATATCCCGTGGGTTGAAGTTGAGTGTCATGGTTTGCCATTGTTCAAATTTCTCGGACGGCAGCTTGAGCGGATTACACTTTGGATTCAAGACCGCTCTTCTGGCCGCCTCCGCCGAAATGCGGAAAAACGCGTCGCTCGTCATCCGAGCGGGGTCCATCACTTTGGCTTCGCGCACCGTTCCATCGCGGTTCATGATGACGTATATGGCAATGTTCAAATCCTTCGCCCCCTTGGCGCCGGCCGGCAGGTTCCAACACCGGCTGATCTGCCGCCTGACCATGTCGATTTCACTGATCGACAAAGGTTGCGCCGGATTATGTCGTTTTGATGGCTGTTGCTTGAGGGCCGCAGCAATCGATTTCTTGAAAGATAGTTTCGATTTTTCCAGCGGTTTATCAGCCTTCTTAGGGGGCTGGACGCGCGGCTTCTGCTTCAACTCCTCTAGCGTCTTGAGTACCGAAGCAAAGCGGTCTGGCGGCTTTGGCTTCTTCGGTGGCTTGCGCTTGGAGAACTTCGGCTTCGGGTCTGGTTTGGGCTCTGGTTTTGGCTCGGGCTTGGGATCCGGTTTGGGCTCTGGTTTTGGCTCGGGCTTGGGATCCGGTTTTGGCTCAGGCTCAGGCTCAGGCTCAGGCTCAGGCTGCGGTTCGAGTTCCGGCTCGGAAACCGGTTCGGGCGGCGATGGCGGTGCCTGTTGCTCGGGCGGCTCGGGCGGTGGTAGCGGTGTCTCGACTTTCTCGGGCTCTTTCGGTATATCAGGCCCGGGAGGTACTGGCGGTGGATTACTTTTTTCGGCGACGTTGACCACATCGACGATAATAGCGGCATCAATCAAGGCCGGTTCCAGGGCCAGGTACGGCAAGCCGAAATAAGCGATGGAAACCACCACCGCATGAAAGATCAACGAACCGACCAGGCCGCCGCGCATGGCGTTAGTTTTTCTTTTTCCGTGCCTTGCCTAACGGCTGGCGTGCAATCAGCGCTACCTTTCGGAAACCTGCGTTATTGATCAGTCCCATGACCTCCATGACGCGGCCATAGTTCACGTTCGCGTCACCGCGCACGAAGATGCGGATATCTGGATTTTTGCCAGTTATGGCGACGAGCTTCGGCACCAAACCACTAAGTTCGGTTGGCGTGTTCTGGACGAAGACCTGGCCTTCCTTGTTGACCGTAATAGCAAGCGGCTCATCGCTGCCGGAGACCGCGCCCGCCTTAGTCTTCGGCAGGTCGACCTTGACGCCAACCGTTAACAAGGGCGCGGTGACCATGAAAATCACCAGCAACACCAACATCACGTCAACAAAGGGCGTAACATTGATCTCGCTCATCGGCTGGGCGCGGCGTTGCGCATAGCGGCGCGAATGGGATTGGATTGCCGACGCCATGGCTATTCTCCCGTCTCGAGTTCGCGGCTCAGGATGGCGCCGAACTCACCGGAAAAGCTCTCAAGCCGCCCGGCGTAACGATCGAGATCGCGACTCAGCTTGTTGTAGGCGATAACCGCCGGTATTGCCGCCAAGAGGCCAAGCGCAGTGGCAAACAAAGCTTCGGCTATGCCCGGCGCAACCACAGCGAGCGACGTGTTTTTGGAAATGGCAATGGACTGAAAGCTGTTCATGATACCCCAGACAGTGCCGAACAGGCCGATAAATGGTGCCGTCGCACCGGTGGTGGCAAGAAACGTCATGTAACGCTCGGCGCTATCCATTTCACGCGCCATGGTTATATGCATGACCCGGTCGATACGCTCAGCCAGCTTGACGCCAGCACCATTGGCCGTTTGCCTCGACGGCGAGCGCCGCCACTCTCGCATGGCGGCAGCGAAGATCGCCGACATGGGATCACGCGGTTGTTGGGAGATGCGGTCATAGAGATCATCCAAGGAATTCCCGGACCAGAAGCCCTGCTCGAACTCGTTCGAGCGCTTGTTCAGCCGCCTCATGGAAAACCACTTCTGAAAGATGATTGCCCAGCACCAAACGGATGCCAGGAACAATATGACGATCACCGCCTTAACCACGAGGTCGGCACGCATGAACAGCGCAATCAAGCTGAAATCTAGGTCGGCCACCGAGCCGCCCAAAGTCACGGTATCAACGATCTGATTTTCCATGGATCATCCTTCAATGTGTTCGACCAATCTCTTGCGAAGCGCATGTGGCATGCGCGCCACGCGGCCGCCATTTATCGACATGCAGCCCAATTTCAAGTCCATGGCCACCAGTTCTTCACCGTCGCGAACTACGGCCTGATACAGTTTCACCGACGCCCCGCCAACTTTTTTCACTGTGGTTTCGACAGTGAGTTCGTCGTCAAGCCGGGCCGGTCTCAAGTATTCGACTTTGCAACGCCTGACAGCCAAGGCAACGCCCTCGTTGGCCATGGTTTCGGAGGATGCCATACCAATCTCACGCATCATTTCCGTGCGTGCACGTTCAGTAAAATGCAGATAATTGGCGTAATAGACGATGCCGGCAGCATCCGTGTCTTCGAAATAAACACGAAGCGGAAACCTGTGCAGATAGCCCTCAAACATCTACTTCTCCAGGCTGGGCATCGTTCAGAAGCTCCATCTGCGCGGCATCGGACGGTATCTCTAAACCCAAGTGCTTGTACCCGTCGCGAGCCAGAGCGCGGCCGCGTGGCGTCCTCATCAGAAAACCCTGTTGGATCAGGTAGGGTTCGATCACTTCCTCTATGGTATCGCGTTGCTCCGACAAAGCGGCGGCAAGTGTCTCGACCCCCACCGGCCCGCCACCATAGCTCTCGGCAATACATGCTAGATATCGCCGGTCCATGGCATCCAAACCGCGCCTGTCGACATCCAATCGGTTGAGTGCCTTATCCGCAGCCTCGGCATCGACCGGGCCTTGCAGTTCGATGGAAGCGAAATCCCTCACCCGGCGGAGCAGTCTACCCGCCACGCGCGGCGTACCACGCGCCCGGCCCGCGATTTCCCACGCCCCCTCTTCAGTCAAATCAAAACCCAACAGCCCAGCGCCACGGCTGACGATATGGCGGAGTTCATCCGGCGCATAAAAATCGACCCTAAGCGGAATACCGAACCGCTCACGGAGCGGCGTCGTCAAAAGCCCAGAGCGTGTCGTCGCACCTACCAGCGTGAACGGGGCCAAGTCAATTCGTACGGAGCGCGCCGCCGGCCCCTCGCCAATGATCAGGTCGAGTTGCCGGTCTTCCATAGCCGGATAGAGAATTTCCTCGACGACCGGATTGAGACGGTGGATCTCGTCGATAAACAGTACATCTTTGGACTGCAGGTTGGTGAGAATGGCCGCAAGATCACCGGCCTTGGCAATCACCGGCCCCGAAGTGGCCCGGAAGCCAACACCCAACTCGGCGGCAACAATCTGCGCCAGCGTCGTCTTACCGAGGCCGGGCGGCCCGTGGAACAAGACATGGTCCATGGCCTCGCCACGTTGCCTCGCAGCAGCAACGAAAATACGCAGATTTTCACGGACCTTGGCCTGACCAACGAAATCATCGAGTCGCATGGGCCGGAGCGTATTGGCCCCTTCGGCAAAGTCGGAAGCCTCGTCACCGGCAACGGCTTCAGGGGCCACCATGCGGGTTTCGTTCGGAGTATCCTGGCTCATACGCTAGCCCCCGCCAGTTCCTTGAGCCCGGCACGGATCAGATCTTCGACACTGGTCCGATCTCCCAGTCGCCCCGAGACACGCGACACAGCACCCAAGGCCTCCGACGGGCCGTAGCCCAGGTTTACCAAAGCAGATGCCGCATCAGCCAATTCCGCCGGTACCGATCCGTCCATCACGGAGGCAGCCGCCCCCGTCTGTTGCGCAGCTTGACCGAGCGCTAAGTTACCAACCTTGTCCTTGAGCTCAGTCAGGATCCGCGTCGCCAGTTTGGGGCCAATGCCAGGTGCGCGCGTGACCGCGGCCTTGTCAGCCGCGGCGATGGCTTGCAGCAATTCGTCCGGCGTCATGATGCCTAGGAGCCCAAGCGCCACCTTGGTGCCAACGCCCTGTACAGTGGTCAGAAGCCGGAACCAGTCGCGTTCGGTAGTGTCAACAAAACCATAGAGATGGATATGGTCTTCACGCACGTGGGTTTCGACCTCAACCGTGGCTGCCTCGCCAACGTTAAAATGCAATAGCGTGCGCGACGACGCGAAGACCAGATAGCCGACACCGTTCACGTCGATCACCGCGCTATCGGCTTTGATGCCATCGACGATGCCTTTCAGGCGCGAGATCACTTCGCCAACTCCATGCGCACCCATGCCTCAGATGATTGGCGGAGATGTGCGTGGCAAATGGCAACGGCCAGCGCGTCCGCCGCGTCGGCACTGGCAACTTCGCAGCCGGGGAGCAGCGTCTTCACCATCATCTCGATCTGCTGTTTGGCGGCATGGCCGGAACCAACCACCGTCTTCTTCACCTGGTTCGGTGTGTATTCGTGCACCGCAATCCCGAACCGTGCCGGTGCCAGCAGCGCGATGCCGCGTGCTTGCCCGAGTTTCAGGGTCGAACCCGGGTTGGCGTTGACGAAGGTTTCCTCGACAGCCGCTTCGGCCGGCCCATATTCGCGTAACACGTCTTCAAGGCCGTCGTGCAATTGCTTCAGACGTTCGGCAAGTGAATGTTTTGAGTCGGATGTAACAGCGCCGTTGGCAATATGGGCGAGGCGATTGTCTTTGACGACGAGCACGCCCCAGCCGGTCTGGCGGAGGCCAGGGTCGAGACCGATCAGCCGCATACCTCTCGCCCGCCCCGTTCTCAGGCGCTCAGGCGTTCGAGGATGGCGTCATCGACCTCGAAGTTGGCGGCGACATGTTGCACGTCATCGTTGTCGTCGAAGCTATCGAGCAACTTTAAAAGCGTGCTGGCCGTATCCTCATCGACGACGACGGTGTTCTGCGGTTTCCAATCGAGACGTGCGTCCTCGGCGGCCCCAAACTGCGCTTCCAGAGTGTCGCGCACGGTCGAGAAATCATCCGGATCGCAGGCGATCTCATGGCCATCGGAGCCCGATTCGACATCCTGCGCACCGGCTTTAAGGGCCGCTTCGAACATGCCATCAGCATCGGCGACTTCTGCCCGATAGTTGATCAATCCAACCCGGTCGAACATGAAGTTCACCGCGCCGGTTTCACCCAAATTGCCGCCATGCTTGGAAAACGCTGAACGTACCTCAGATGCCGTGCGGTTGCGGTTGTCGGTCAAGGTTTCGACGATGATGGCGACGCCGCCAGGCCCGTAGCCCTCGTAGCGCACTTCTTCGTAATTGGCCGCATCGCCCGCTTCGGCGCGCTGGATAGCGCGCTTAATATTATCATTGGGCATGTTCTGCGCCTTGGCCGCAACAACGGCGAGACGCAGTCGCGGGTTGAAGTCGGGGTCAGAACCGCCACGTGCGGCAACAGAAAGCTCCTTGCCCAATTTGGCGAAGATTTTGGCCCGCTTGGCGTCCTGACGCCCTTTACGGTGCATGATGTTTTTGAATTTTGAATGGCCTGCCATTCCCTGTGCCTCTAAATCATGAAATGTTTGGGGGTTCTCATACCATATGTGGGAAACGAAGGCCACCAATCAAGGCATCACCCGCCCCCTTCATGGCAGCGCAATATGGCAATAATTGGGCGGGATGGAAAGCGGCGAGGTTGGATAGCGTTTGCTCTCCGCTCACCGCCTAAATAGCACCACCATCCGAACCACACCAATATCCGGCCATGACATGGCGATGTAATTTTGGGTAACCATAAAATTGTATCCTGTAAGGGTCATGCAGGCCTTTTAATTTAATTCCGCACGCATAAGGCAGATATCAATCTGGCCGTGGCGGGGCTAATGTTCAAGGAACTAGGCTAGGCTGCGTTGACCCTCAAGGCCTTAGCCGAATGTGAGGGTACGCGCCTGAACGAGACCGCCACGGCGAAAATAGAGCGGATCGTAATCGTACCTAAATCCCACTTCGCCTGGCGCCATGCAGCCAAAGTGGCACGAGGCATCGCGGAATAGACACTATTCAGCACCCGTCTGCTTCAACCTCCCCCCCAACCTAACCGGTTCGATCAGCTTGGCGAGGCCGGTGGTGTCGTCGGTCTCAATATAGGCGGCGCAGAAGGTAGCTTCACCATCAGCCGGTTCCAACCGGCCCTGCGGTAGCTTTGTCACGAAGCGCGCGCAGGCATTTTTCTTCTGCATGCCAATGACGGAGTCGTAATCGCCGCACATGCCGAGATCGGTGACAAAGGCGGTGCCGCCGGGCAGCACCTGATGATCGGCGGTCGGCACATGTGTATGGGTACCAACGACAGCTGAAACACGGCCATCAAGAAAATGGCCCATGGACTGCTTCTCGCTGGTCGCCTCGCCGTGCACATCAACCAGGATGACGCTCGCATCCTGGCCGAGTTTAACCCCTGCCAACGCGGCCTCGGCACCGGCGAAGGGATCATCGAGCGGATCCATAAACAGCCTGCACATAGGATGGACGACCATGACCTTTCGTCCGTCCTTGGTTTCAAAGATGCCGACCCCCTTTCCCGGCGTGCCGGCAGGATAGTTCAAGGGACGCAGCAACTTCGGGTCTGAATCGATGTAATTCATGATCTCACGCTGGTCCCAAACATGATTGCCGGTGGTGATCACGTCAGCGCCGTTCTCATAGAACCCCGCGCAGATCTTATCGGTAATGCCGAAGCCGTGCGCCGCATTCTCGCCGTTGACGATGACAAAATCGAGGCTCATTTGTTCGCTTAGGCCCGGCAGGTGTTCGGCTACCGCCAGGCGACCCGATTTGCCGACCACGTCGCCGACGATCAAAATCTTCATATCGGCCCCTCGATTTCCATCACGCCAGCCTCGGTGATGACACCGTCGAGCAGCTCATCATGACTGGCACTTGGCACTTTGTCGACTTGCTGGCCCGAGAAAGCGGTGCCGAGTGTAACGATATCCTTCTCCACCCTAAGCCCGGCAATGGTCCGGTCGTAGAAACCACCGCCCCAGCCGATGCGCTGACCGGCAGCATCGAAGGCTAGTAACGGCACGAGCAAAACATCGGGCGTCAGTTCCGCCACGCTCGAGAGCGGGTGACACGTGTTCAGCGGTCCGGGCTCAAGTGCGTCACCCTCGGCCCACTGGCGGAAAACCAAGGGTTCAGCCTTCCCCGTGACAACCGGCATGGCAATGACCCAGCCCGATTGTATCAATCGGGCAAGCGCCGGCAGCGGATCTATCTCGTCGCTCATCGGCAAGTAACCGGAAACCACACCCGCCGGTCGACCAGAGAGATGAGCCACAATATGATCCGCCAAACGCAAGCCGGCATTTGGACCGGCTGTGTCGGCTAAATTCCGGCGCCGGGCGACGGCAGTTTCGCGGAGGGCGGATTTTTGTTTGACGACATCAGTCACGGGATCGTACTTCGGTTTGATGAGAAAACAGGCGGCGCCACCAAGCCGTCGACCGGATCAATCCTCCAGGCCTGCGATTGTGCAGGTGGGCACCGTGTGTCCGGCCCACGGGCTGGACAGGAACAGTTCCCTAGAAGGTTTCGTTGGCCCCGGGATTCAAAGGTCTAACGCGATTGGCAGCATGCCGCCCTAATCAGGAACTTAGGTGGCTTCGAGACTTTCGGCAATATATTCGATACGTTCGGCTAAGCCCACGATGGCATCAGAGAGGCTTTCCTCGCGGCCCATGCGGGCCGCCGCGCCATCGCCTCCGCGCGCCACGCTGAGTTCAGAATAGGCATCCGAGAGCTCATCGGCTATCAGCAAAGAGACCATGACTAGAAGCCTGGCATCGCCAACTTGGCCGACGGCGGCGCTCAATTCCTGCACGCGGTTACCAATATAATCGCCGAGACGTTTGAGGTGCGCCTCCTGGCCATCATCGCAAGCGATCTGGTATTTGCTCCCATTAATTTCCACCGTCACTTGCGCCATATTTAGAGACCGCCTAGTTCTCAAGTGCCGTCTTCAGGTTGGTGATGACCGTATCAAGGCAGTCGCCAACCTCATCATTGAATTGCTTAAGATTGTCGTGTTGCGCCCGCAATTGACGCAGTTCATCTTTGAGCTTGATGTCGCGTTCATCCAACGTCGCCGAGCTCACGGCACGATTCTTGATCACCGTCTCCAGGCGCGCCACGGCACGGTCCAGACGGTCCTGCGCCTGATGTACCCGTGTCGGTTTTTGCAACGCTGTATTTTTCGCCAAGCCCCAGTCCTCTAGCGACACTCGAATCGAGAGGTAACCAGAATAAGCGTAAGGACTCTAGCACGTCAACTTTAAGTTGAAGAAGCATCCTTATTTTATTGAATTTATTGAATTTAGAATTTTAGAGGGTTAATCACATATGGACGGAATTATAGAATCTCATTGACGAATCCGACCTTTCGACCGATGGTGCTGCCGTCCCGGAGAACGTGTCCGAAACCCTCTTTTTTTGTAAGGGTTTTAAAATAGGATGGCCAGATTCTTGCCGGCCCTTGTTCTCAATTTGCCCCGAAGGAGGGAAATTTTCATGGCGGTTCGTATAGCTATTAACGGTTTTGGCCGGATTGGCCGGCTAGTTCTTCGCGCGATCTTGGAGTCGGACCGAAACGACGTTAAGGTGGTCGGCATCAACGACCTCGGCTCGGCCGATATAAACGCACATCTTCTTAAGTATGATTCCGTGCACGGCGTCCTGGTCAACGATGTCAGCGTCAATGGTGATATCATGGATGCCGGCACCGGCCCGATCAAGGTGAGCGCCGAACGCAATCCGGCAAATTTACCTTGGAGTAAGCTTGGCGTTGACATCGCTATGGAATGCACCGGGCTGTTCGTCGACCGCGAAAGTGCCGGCAAGCACTTGGAAGCCGGGGCTCGAAAGGTCTTGATCTCGGCGCCTGGCAAGAACGTAGACAATACCATTGTCTACGGCGTCAACCACGAAACTCTGGCCGGAGATCACACAGTGGTTTCCAACGCGTCTTGCACCACCAATTGCCTGGCGCCGGTGGCCGACGTGCTAAACAAGACAATCGGCATTGAGAAAGGCTTCATGACCACGGTGCACTCGTTTACCGGCGACCAACCGGTGCTCGACACCCTAAATAGCGATCCGCGCCGGGCCCGCGGAGCCGCACAGTCGATGATCCCAACATCAACGGGCGCAGCCAAGGCCGTTGGCCTAGTTCTGCCGGAATTGAACGGCAAACTTGATGGCACCTCAGTACGCGTGCCGACATCGAACGTCTCGTTGATCGATTTGACTTTCATGTCTACGCGCGAAACAACTGCCGAGGAAGTCAACGCGGCGATCAAGGAAGCCGCCGAGGGCCGCCTGAAAGGCGTCTTGGGCTATAACGAAGCCCCGTTGGTTTCCATCGACTTCAACCACAATCCGGCCTCGTCTAGTTTCGATGCCACCCAGACACAGGTCATGGGCGGTAATTTCGTGCGCGTGCTTTCTTGGTACGACAATGAATGGGGCTTCTCAAACCGCATGTCAGACACCGCCGTAGTGCTGTCTAACGCAAAATAATTAGCACCACACAATCTCTTTAAAACTCCGCCGGTTACCACCGGCGGGGTTTCTTCTTGCCCGTTACCTGCATTACACTTTTGCCATGAGCGCTGTTTCTAGCAAACCGATGATCATTGTCCACGACCTAGCGCAGGCGAAAGCCGCACTCGCTGCTGCTGGTAAATGCTCTCGGCCGGTCGTTTTGCGAAGCTCTGAGACCACGAGCGGCGCCAGTGGCCCAGCCCTTTTCGTTGAAATAGCGGCAATGGCGCGTGAATACCATCCGCAAAGTTTCGCCGGCGCACTATTCGATTGCGGCACGGAGGCCGGCCTCGCCATGGCGGCGATCCGGCGCGGAGATTGCCACATCATCATAGATCTCGCGCCCAAAACTGCAGCGAAGATCATGGAACTGGCTCAAGCGCGCGGCACCCAGGCTTTCGATAGGACAGGGATTGAAAGTACCGGCGAGCCGGTATTGGATTTGCTTGATGCCCATAATGCATTCTCGGCGGTGAA
>CAYXUT010000053.1:0-16383 GCA_964468005.1 uncultured Magnetovibrio sp.
AGCGGAGTTAGCTGTGGCTGGTTGAACCTAACTTGTGCGATCCAGCCAACAACGTCGTGTCGCGCAGCGTTTTGAGAGTCAGAGTTCGCCGTTTGGATCGTTGACGTTAAACGGGTCAGCCAGATGTCAAGCACCACCCCGTCGTCAAACCGAGAACCGGGGAAAACTGCGAATCGGTGATCATTTCACCCTAATTACGCGAGCGGCGGATCATGCCGCCAAGATCGCGACCCGCAAAAACATGCATGTGAAAATGTTGCACTTCCTGGTGCGCATCGCGGCCATGATTGGCGAGGATGCGGTAGCCGCCAGGGACCGCGCCTGCGTCACGCGCGACGGTGCCGATAGCTCGGAAAAAACCGGCAATCTCTTCATCGCTAGCGTTAGCAGAGAAATCGTCCATGGAGACGTAAGGACCCTTGGGAATAACCAGGATATGGGTGGGTGCTTGCGGCGCAATATCCTGGAAAGCAAGAGCCCAATCGTCCTCGTAAACTTTGTTGCAGGGGATTTCGCCCCGAAGGATTTTGGCAAATACGTTCTGGTCGTCATAAGCCATGGTCGCGGCCTCTTCTTTTATGTGGTCAATTACAGTTGGCGCAATTTTTTCTCGTTAATACCTGATACACCGAAACGCCGCTCAAGCTCTTTCCAGATCTCCCCAGGTTTGACACCGATTTCGGCCCATAATACCAAGAGGTGATAGAACAGATCGCCGCTTTCGGTGATCACCGCCTTCCTATCTTCGGTCAAGGCGGCAACAACGACCTCTACCGCTTCCTCACCCAATTTCTTGGTAATTTGCGGCCGCCCACGTTCGAACAGCTTAGCCGTATAAGAGTGCTCGGAGCTCGCCCGGCGACGGCGCTTGATGGTTGAATAGAGCTGATCAAGAATGTGTTTTTCCGATGACTTGATGCGTGATGTATTTGGATCAGGCGCGGTATCTTCCTGTTTTGCCATTTTTGCCTCCGGTTATAGTGGGTCTGCGGGACGCATGGGCACACCAGCAGACGCCATGAAAGTCTTGGTTTCGCTGATGGTATAGGTGCCAAAATGAAAAATGGAGGCCGCTAATACGGCAGAGGCATGGCCCTCAACAATTCCTGCTACCATGTGATCAAGGGTGCCGACCCCGCCCGAAGCAATCACCGGGATCGGTACCGCATCGGCAACGTTGCGGGTGAGTGGAATGTTAAACCCCATCTTGGTGCCGTCTCGATCCATGGAAGTCAGCAGAATTTCACCAGCGCCATATTCGGCCATGCGCCCGGCCCATTTGACGGCGTCGATGCCGGTGGGATTGCGTCCACCGTGGGTGAAGATCTCGAATTTGTCGTCAGAAACAGATTTGGCATCAATAGCGACAACAATGCACTGGCTACCAAATTTGGTCGCCGCAGCGCGCACGAACTCGGGCTCGTGTACGGCGGCGGTGTTGATTGAGATCTTATCGGCACCAGCGAGTAACAATTTCCGAACGTCGTCGTTCGTGCGCACGCCCCCCCCCACCGTGAGTGGCATGAAACAGTGTTCCGCAGTGCGCCTAACAACGTTGTAGATAGTATCACGGTTTTCGTGGCTCGCGGTGATATCAAGAAAACAAAGCTCATCCGCTCCGGCCTTGTCGTAAATACGTGCCTGCTCGACAGGATCACCAGCATCGACCAAGTCGACAAAATTCACGCCCTTGACCACGCGCCCCTGGTCGACGTCGAGACAGGGTATGACCCGTGCCTTCAACATCACGCAGCCTCCGCCAGGAGGCTCACAGCTTTGGTGACGTCGACGCGACCGTCGTAAATAGCGCGCCCGCTGATAACCCCCTCGATCCCAACACCGGATGCCGCCACGCACCGGATATCATCCATCGAGGATACGCCGCCCGAGAGAATTACCGGCGTCAAGACACTGGCGGTGAGCTCGGCAGTCGCCTCCAGGTTTGGGCCCCGCATGGCGCCGTCACGGCCAATATCGGTGTGGATAATGGCAGCGGCGCCGGCGTCTTCAAACTGTTTGGCCATATCAAGTGCGGTAACCTTAGCCGTTTTCGCCCAACCCTCGACGGCGACGAAGCCATCACGCGCATCAATGCCAAGTGCCACGCGACCGGGATGGCGCTTACAGGCCTCGCGAACCAATTTCGGATTACGTACCGCAATGGTGCTAAGAATAACGCGCCGGACACCGCGCCCCAGCCACATCTCGATCGTCGCCATGTCGCGGATGCCGCCGCCGAGTTGAACCGGGATCTCGACCGCATTCAGAATACCTTCAATTGCCTTACCATTGATCGGTTTTCCTTCGAATGCGCCATTTAAATCAACGAGATGCAGCCATTGGCCACCGTGTTTTTGGAAGGTCAAGGCTTGACTGGCGGGATCATCATTGAACACCGTTGCTTTTTCCATCTCGCCGTGTAGCAACCGGACACACTGGCCGTGTTTTAAATCAATTGCGGGGTAAAAAATCATATCGTTTTCGGATCCATATCCAACTTAGCCCTTCAAGGAGACCAGTTTATAAAATTATCAATGATTGTTAGACCTGTAGCTTGACTTTTCTCCGGGTGGAACTGAGTACCAACGAAGTTATCACGGCCGACTGCAGCGGTGATTTCTCCGCCGTAATTCACGCTAGCAAGTTCGTCAAAGGGGTTTTTGCATTGCATGGCGTAGGAGTGAACAAAGTAGACATGCGCATCGGCTGTTAGTCCCTCAAATATAGGATGAGGAAAAGCGGGGAAATTTAAATTGTTCCAGCCGATATGGGGAATTTTCAAAGTTGGATCTGAAGGTGTAATGGGAGATACGTCGCCATCAATCCAGCCGAACCCCGAGGTTTCGCCATGTTCGAGGCCGCGTGTCGCCATCAATTGCATGCCGACGCAAATGCCAAAAAATGGCCGCCCGCGTTTTGTAACCGCCTCTTCAATGGCCGCTGCCATGCCATCGAGCGCGAAAAGGCCTGTTCGGCAATCAGCAAACGCACCAACGCCTGGCAGCACTATACGGTCGGCCTTGGCTACGTCGTCAGCTTCAGACGTGACGACAACTTCGTCAGTGCTGCCGGCTTCTTTGACCGCGCGCTCAAAGGCCTTAGCGGCGGAACGCAAGTTCCCGGAGCCGTAATCGATAAGGACGATTGTCATGCGGCCTCTAAGAATTCGGGGTTAGCTTGCATAAAGGTCGACAAGGCAGCGTCTTCATTAGCACCACAGACGACGTAGGTTTGCATAATTTCTCTGGCGTCGGCGGCCTTGATCGATCCGTAGGTGGCCGCCGCCGGGATCCACAGCCGATGCCAGATCATCCATATTCCGGTGAGCAACAGCGCTGTCCACGAAAAGCCCAAACTCATGAGGACAATGTCCTCAATCGGATCATAGCTTGGGTGGCGGAGATGAACGGTATAGACCTTCATGGAAATTAGGGCCATTTCGGTTCAGGTGATGATCGAATAATCTGGTCAGAAACTTCACGCCGCTGGTTGCCATCGGCCTACAGGGACCCGCTAAGAGTACCCTTGGTCGATGGTACCGCGTCTACTTTGCGGGGATCGATTTCGACCGCGGCGCGCAGGGCGCGTGCCAGCGCTTTGAAACACGATTCAATGATATGGTGGGTATTTTCACCATAGAGGTTGTCGACGTGTAACGTGATTCCAGAGGCCTGTGCAAAAGCCTGAAACCATTCTTTGAAGAGTTCCGTATCCATATCGCCAAGTGTCGGCTTGGAGAAATCCACCTTCCATACGAGATAAGGCCGGTTGGAAATATCCAACGACACGCGGGTACAGGTCTCATCCATAGGCACCATAGCCGACCCGAAACGCTGTATGCCACGGCGATCACCAAGCGCTACGGCGATCGCCTCACCGAGGGCGATGCCGGTGTCTTCGGTGGTGTGGTGGTAATCGATGTGCAGATCGCCGTTGGCCGACACTTTGAGGTCGATGAGACTATGGCGCGAGAGTTGTTCGAGCATGTGGTCGAGAAACCCGATACCCGTATCAACCGTGTATTCGCCGCTGCCGTCAAGATCAACAGCAACGGAGATTTCCGTCTCTTTCGTGCGGCGTTCCACTTGTCCGGTCCGCATGACACTCTCCTCGTTCAGGCTTGACGGAGCAACTTTTAACACCAAGCCGCCACCTTCGCCAGCCCGCATCATCAAACGTTGCCCGCTGGGTTGCATCAAAGTCTTCCCAAACCGATATCCTTCAGTATAGTCGCATGCTCGCGCGAAAACGGAGAGATCCATGAACGAAGATGAAACCCGAGCTCCGCCTTGGCATGGAACCACAATTTTATCGGTGCGCAAGGACGGGAAGGTCGTTGTTGCTGGCGATGGGCAGGTGAGCCTCGGCGATACGGTCGTTAAGGCTAGCGCCAAGAAGGTTCGCCGCTTGGCAGGGGGTGGCGTGGTAGCCGGGTTTGCCGGTGCAACCGCCGATGCTTTTACCTTGTTTGAACGCCTTGAAGGCAAGCTCGAACAGTATCCCAGGCAACTGACCCGAGCGTCGGTGGAGCTCGCCAAAGACTGGCGTACCGACCGTTACCTTCGGCGTCTGGAAGCCATGATGGCTGTCGCCGATAAGGAGGTGAGCCTGGTGCTGACTGGCAACGGTGACGTTTTGGAGCCCGACGATGGCGTTATCGGTATTGGATCTGGCGGTAATTATGCACTAGCCGCCGCGAGGGCGCTAATCGACCGGGAGGACATGAATGCCGAGGCCATTGCCCGCAAGGCCATGGCCATTGCCGGTGAGATTTGTATTTACACCAACAATAACATCACCATTGAGAGCTTATGACCAGTTTCACACCCCGCGAGATTGTTTCCGAACTAGACCGCTACATCGTCAGCCAGGGTGACGCCAAGCGCGCCGTCGCCATTGCGCTTCGCAACCGCTGGCGCCGCCAGCAGCTGGAAGACGATATGCGCGAAGAAGTGATGCCGAAAAACATTCTGATGATTGGTCCGACCGGGGTCGGTAAAACGGAGATAGCGAGACGCTTGGCGAAGCTGGCGCAGGCGCCATTCATAAAGATAGAAGCCACCAAATTCACCGAAGTTGGGTATGTCGGGCGCGATGTCGAACAGATCATCCGTGACCTAGTCGAAACCGCCATTTACATGACCCGAGAAACTCAGAGGAAATTTGTCCAAGCCAAGGCCGAGCTGCAAGCCGAAGAGCGCGTGATCGATGCATTAGTTGGCGAAACCGCGGGTAAAGAGACGCGGGAAAAATTCAGGCGCATGCTACGGGATGGGGAGCTTGATGATAGTGAGATCGAGCTGGAAGTTTCCGATAGCGGTAGCGGATTGCCGACCTTCGACATTCCCGGCATGCCAGGTGCTCAGATGGGTATGATTAATTTAAGCGACATGCTTGGCAAGGCCTTCGGCCAGTCGACCAAGAAAAGGAACATGACGGTCGCCGATTCCCATACTGTTCTGTTGGCCGACGAAAGTGACAAGCTTTTGGACGAGGAAAGCATTGTCCGTGAAGCTATTTCAGCGGTGGAGAACAACGGTATCGTTTTTCTTGATGAGATCGACAAAATTACAGCGCGTTCGGAACGCATGGGCGCCGATGTTAGCCGTGAAGGCGTACAGCGAGACCTGTTGCCTTTAATTGAAGGCACGACGGTATCCACCAAACATGGCCCCGTTAAGACTGATCATGTGTTGTTCATCGCGTCCGGCGCCTTTCATGTCGCCAAGCCAGCCGACATGTTACCGGAATTGCAGGGCCGCTTACCGATCCGGGTCGAACTCCGCGCACTGACACGGGAAGATTTCGTCCGCATTCTAACCGAGCCGGAAGCTAGTCTGATCAAGCAATACAAGGCCTTGATCGGGGTTGAGGGCGTGGAGTTGGAGTTCGCCAAAGACGCCGTTGACGCTATCGCTGATCTCGCCGCTGAGATCAACCAGGGCGTCGAGAATATCGGCGCCAGACGGCTACACACGGTAATGGAAAAGCTAATGGAGGAAATCAGCTTTACGGCCTCCGAATGTTCGGGTGATGCCATCACTATCAGTGCGGAAACGGTACAAAAGAACGTTGCTGATCTCGCCGAAAATGCCGATGTACGGAAGTTTATTCTGTAACAGGAGTTCGTACCGTGTGTTCCGAGTTTATACAAAAGAGCGGGCTCTATTGGGCAAAGATTAACCGCTTCATCGTTTAATGGTGGCACATTTTCTTATCCCCTATGTCCCCAACGTCCCTTGAATAATAGCTGCCACCGATCGAACAACAACTGTGCCGTCGTGTGCGTCATTACACCTCTTAAAAGCCATCGAATTATTTTTCGATATGCTCTGGAAACCGCAGAGCTCTTAGTGCTTTTGATGCAATTCAACAGCAGAAAGCAAATGCGATCACCCGAAATGATCAGGTAGCAATATCTTGATGATCTCTTTCCCTCTGAACCGACTACCATTGTGTCTGCTCAATGCGTATTTGTATCTATTCACAAAAAAGTAGACACCCATGTTCGGATGATCTTCAATAAAACCAGCTAAATCTACTGGCAGGAATTGCGTTACCGCGGAAGTATTTGTCGCAATGCGAATGGTCCCACGCAGGCCGGGATCATAATCGCTTTTGGGGAAATTCATACGTTCACCAAACGCATGATGTTGGATGCATGTAGCGCCATTTTACGGCCCGCCGGGGTCAGCGCCACCTTCAACAATCTAAAGCGTATTATAACCACGGGCTGGCCCCAGAACAGAGGCTAAAGGGGTCTAGTCTGGATCAAATATTTAAGGTGAGAAAGTCATCTAGGTCGCTAATGTGTTGGGCCTTTTAATGGCGCGTGGCGACCCTCAATCTCAGCTAGTATCCACTCCACCGTTTCTTCATCCATGGTCTCAATTTCTTCCGCTAAAACATTCGCGAGTTGGGTCGCTTTCGGGCTTAGCCCAGCCGTATTGACAACAACGCGCGGATGCGACAATTCGGCCAAGCGTTTGAGCTCCTCGGCTTCGTCCCACATGAGATCAAAATATCCGCAAATTTGTTGCACCAGCCCCGAACCGGGCCGCCCGCGATGGCCATGCTCAAGGGCCGAAAAATAGGCCGACGAAACGCCAAGGTCCTCGGCCATCTTTTTCAAGGAGATAGCGTGCTCATCGCGTAGCGTTCTAATCATCTCGCCGAACGGTGTCATCGCCTTCGCCTCATGACAATGTAGAGCGCGCCCTCTCCGCCATCACGTGGCGCGGCATGATCAAAGGCATGGACCCATGGACGAATAGATTCTTCGTTCAACCACGTTGGCACCGCACGGCGAAGTACCCCAATTTCGCCATTTTGACGCAAACCCTTGCCGGTCACTACTAAAACTATTTTTGTTCCCGCCATATATGCCTGTTCCAAGAACCGGCAAAGCGCTGCATGGGCTGTCGATCGGTTCATGCCATGGAGATCCAACCGTGCTTCTATATTAACCTGCCCCCGCCTTAAACGCAGCCGGGTGCGCTTATCAAGTCCCGGTGCACTTCCGTAGGTAAGCTTGGGAGCACTTGCTTGAGAAATATTTGGCTCAGAACTGTGAGCCTGTTTCTCGATAAGGGGGGGCCCTTGATTGTGGTTACTTAGAGAGTTCGCCTTATCTCTATATAGGTTTCCGCGCAGCGGCTTTACATCTGCCGTTACGGATTCCCAAAGATCATGCTCGCTGACATGGATTGGGCGTTTTCGTCCTACTGGCTTATTTCGTCTAATCGTCATCGCCAACAACCACGATATGTAGGCATTGCGGACCATGTGCGCCGAGCAAAAGGGTTAGTTCGATATCAGCGCTTCGCGACGGGCCAGTGATCCAGTTCACCGTGCGCGGCAATATTGTTGATGTATCAGGGCTTGTTTTAGACTGCAAACGGATACGATCCCACACCTGCTCGTAGTTTCCAGCAATATCTTCCGCCGCGATCACAGCGATAAGGGTAGGCGGAAGGAAATTGTTCGAGGTCGGATTATTCGGCCCCGACAAGAAAACCAATGTGCCGGTCTCGGCCACGCCTCCAAAAGCTCGGCTGACACCGACGGTATCGATCTCTTCAGCAATCCCTGTTTCAACCGTCAACAAAGGCTGATCGGACCAAGACACGTCAGAGAATGCCGGTGCGGCACGGACCTTGGTTGGCAGGTTCTGGCTGGCGAGATAACTGGTGACGGCTTGGGGCAAGTCTCCCAAGCTGCTAATTCGAGCAACCGTCGTATCGACTTTTTCAGCCTCTTCAATAAATTGTTTAATTTTATTTTTACCGTCCCCAGCCCCGCGTGCTGGGATCAGGCTCTCGACCGGCGTCAGCAGTCGTGCACGGGCTTCTTCCGGCGGTCGTACCGATCGGTTAAGGGCGGTTTTTAGCCGTTCGAGGATAACTCCACGATCGCTGTCGATCATTTGCTACGCCCCCTGAGCCAATCATCACTCGCGACGCCGCGGGAGCCCTTGTGCCATTGTGAGACGAAGCTATCGCCAGTTGGCGCGGGAAAGTCGCGCGTTTGGGTCCAGCCAGCAGCAAAAGGTAATCGCCGGAACTTGCCCCGGCCTCGATCAAACAAACTCAAGACCGAAATGCTCAGAGTTGAGATCATTCGGTAGAGTTTTGGGGTTTTGGCTAGCGCGGCCCAAATCTTCAGTGCCCAGCGACCGATGCCGCCCACCCCAGCGCGCTCAAACTGCCGCCGCCGCCATGAGCGCAGCATGCGCGGTAGAGGAATTCGCATCGGACAGACCGATTCACAGGCGCCGCAGAGTGTCGATGCATTGGGCAAATCACCTGCCTCATCAAGGCCAATCAAACCCGGGATCAATACCGCACCCATTGGGCCAGAATAGACCCAGCCATAGGCATGGCCACCGATTGTCTGGTAAACAGGACAATGGTTGAGACAGGCACCACACCTAATGCAGCGCAGCATGTCCTTGAATTCACTGTCGAGAAGCTCGCTTCGGCCATTATCGAGAAGCACGACATGGTATGCGTCAGGCCCATCTAGGTCATCGGAGCGCTTCGGCCCGGTGCAGAACGTTGTATAAACAGACATATCCTGCCCGGTGGCGGAGCGCGCCAAAACTCTGAGGATGCTAGTCGCGTCTTCAAGTGTCGGCACGACCTTTTCCAAAGACGCAATAACGATATGGACGCGAGGCAGTGAATACGTCAGATCGGCGTTGCCCTCATTGGTGACCAGCACATTTGAGCCGGTCTCGGCAATCAGCATGTTGGCCCCCGTGAGCCCCACATCAGCGGTCAGGAACTTCTCGCGCAACTGTGATCGGGCCTCTTCAAGGAGCATCCGCGGCTCATCAAGCGCTCGGTCTGGATCAAGGGTCTCGTGTTTTTCGCGAAAGGTTTGCTCGACTTGGTCCATATTGAGATGGATCGCCGGCGCGATGATGTGGCTCGGCACTTCTTCTCGCAATTGGATGATATATTCGCCAAGATCTGTCTCTATCGGCTGAATATCATTCGCTTCGAGAAAATCGTTGATGGCAATTTCTTCTCCAATCATTGATTTGCTCTTAGTTACAGTCGCAGCATCAACCGCGCGGCAGATCTCGAGGATTTTCTGTCGCGCCGCATTAGCATCGGCGCACCAGTGTACGTGTCCGCCTTGCTCGACGACCCGTTCCTCAAATTGTTCGAGATAGAAATCCAAATTATCGAGCGTATGGTTCTTGATCTCACATGCTTTGTCACGAAGTGCCTCGAACTCCGGCAAGCGCTCTGTAGCTTCGCGACGTTTTTGTGCAAAGCCCTGACCCAGCTTGCCGAGCGCCCTTTGCAACTGCGGGTCACGCCTAGCGGCGTGGGATTGTTCCTTGAAATAGCGGGTGGATATTTCCATTAAACTACCCTAGTCATTACCTTCAGCCGGTTCGGCGATGGCTGGACGATCAATCATGCCGGCAAGAACTTCAGCCAAGTGACGCACCTCAATAACAGATCCACGGCGTTTCAAGCGGCCGGCAATGTTCATTAAACAGCCAAGATCACCACCCAATACCAATTTGGCACCAGACGCCTCCAGGTCATCGATTTTTGCATCGACCATACCGGTGGAGATGTCGCCATACTTAACGCAAAACAGGCCACCAAAACCACAGCAGCGCTCGGCATTCTTTCCCTCATTTATTAAAAGGCCGTTGATTTGAGCAAGCAATTTCCGAGGCTGACCCTTAATGCCAAGTTCACGGAGGCCAGAACAAGAATCATGGTATGTTGCCGTGGTTTCACAAGTTGCCGATAAATCTCCCATATCAATCACATCGGAAAGAAATTGGGTCAGCTCAAAGACCTTATTGGCAAAAGCGCCCGCGCGTGCCGACCAATCGGGAGCGTCCATGAAAAGTTTCGGATAATGTTCCTTAAGCATGCTAGCGCACGATCCGGACGGCACCACGATATAATCGAACACTTCAAAGGCAATAATTGTTTTTTGGGCAATCGACTTTGTGTCAGCTATGTCGCCGGAGTTATAGGTGGGCTGTCCGCAGCAGGTCTGTGAGGCCGGCACCTCGACGCGGCACCCAGCTTGTCGCAACAATTCCGCCGCAGCGAAACCGACGGCTGGTCGCATCAAATCAACGATACAGGTGGCGAACAACCCAACGAGCGGGCCATCATTTTGGGATACCTCATTCATAAATACACAATGGCTTTTCCGAAAGAGGAAAGCAACTGGTCGCGGTTTCGCTAGGCTACGCTGCTGGCTTTGGCACCAAGCTACGCGGTAAAAGTAAATAGTAGCGGCCCGGATGCTTCATAATCCCAGCCTTGCTACCGGCCGCATTGCCATGTCCCCAAAACAAATCGCCGCGTATAGGACCCTTGATAGCGCTGCCTGTATCCTGTGCAATAACCAGCCGGCGCAGGGATTTTACCGGATCTGTGCCAGGATCGATGGTATCGAGCCAGAGGGGTACGCCAAACGGGACATGTTTCGGATCAACCGCTAGGCTGCGCCCGGGTGTTAGCACAACACCTTGCGCGCCGACAGGACCACCCGTCTTGAGCACCTTGAAAAACACAAATGAGCGGTTTTTGCGCATGACCGCCTGGCTGGCAACGGGGTTCTCGATCATCCAACGGCGGATAGCCGGCATGGTGACGTCTTTGAGCCGCATGATGCCAGCGGCTACTAGTTCGCGGCCAATAGCCGTATAGCGCCGACCATTCCGCCCGTCATAGCCAATCCGGATGTAGGTGCTGTCCGGCAGCCGCACCCGTCCCGAGCCCTGAATATGGAGAAAAAACGCATCGATCGGGTCGTCAACCCAGAGAATTTCCAACTGCCGTCCATTGAGCGCGCCACTCTCAATTGTCGCGCGATCATAGTAGGGAACGAACCGGCCTTTCTCGAGGCGCCCAACGATCTGTTGGCCTCGTAATTTATCATCAAAATGACCAAGGTTGGCGCCGATAATATCCTTCGGACGAGCATAAATCGGCACCCGGAAGCGGGTATCGGCTTTCCACGCACCATTTAGTTCCGGTTCGTAATAGCCAGTAAATAAACCAGTATTACCTTTATTGCTCACTGCCATATAGGCCTGAAACCGACTTTCGAAAAAATATTGCGCGTCAACGTCGTTTCCAGGACGCACGCGCTTTGCATCGTGACAGATCGGCAACCAGTCTTTCACACTCCCCATCAACACCGATTCACTCATCTGCTTTTCAGGTGGTTTGCCCAGAAGTTTCTTGCATGACGCCAGAAACGGTCCAAGCGCAACACTATGACGATCAGCCTTCCATCCCGGAACGATTTCAAAATTTACAGGATACAGGCCTAATTCAACCTTCGCAGACTTAGGTTCAGTTATCGGCGCTGTCGGCAGCGGCAAGGCATCCAAATGCGCGCAAGCACCCAGCCCTAAGACAGCGGCGGCCAGAACAAAAACACGGCCGCCGCGAGCAGACAGAAAAGGGATTTCCCAGGGCTCAGTCAAGGCTGCGCGTCGCAACCAAGCCCCAATTGGGATCGCTTGAGTGCACATCGCGGGCGAAAGTCCAAAAATCGGTCACGCTAACGACTTCGTTCGGATTGCCGGAAGCGATCTGGCCTTCGGCGTCACGTACCACATTGACCTGCTCGCTAACGAATTTCACTGTTACCGTGGCCATGGAGCTTTCCATATATGCTTCAACGAGGTCGGCCTGGTGGATACCAACCAACGTGTCCTCCATAACCTGGTCCGCGTCTTCGCGTTCGTCAATTGCGCGGAGGAAATTACTCAACACTTCCGGGCTTAGCAGGTTCCCCAATGTTTCGCGGTCACCTCTAGCATAGGCGCCAAGCACCATCTCAAATGCAACCCGTGCGCCGACTAAAAAATCTTCCGAATTAAACACGGGATCAGCGGCACGGATATCGGTAATACCAGTTGCCAAGGTGGCGTCGCCCCCGGCCATAGCAACGATTTCTTCCTGTTCATCAGCAAAAAGGTCATCACCCGTTCGATCAGAAAGTTGAACGATGTTGTCGTTGTCGTTCTCGCTCGGCGCCTCATCGGGTGGAGCGTCGGGTTTGAATGGATTCTGATAGCCACCCTCATGCCCGTCACGTCGGCCAAGCACATTCCGCAACCGCAGAACTAGAAATGCCGCAATCATGGCGAACAGAATAATATCGATAAACTGAAATCCGTTGCCCATGTTCGCCGCCCGCACCCAGTCTCATTCCCCGGAGGATATGTTTTGTCCCATCCAGATAATCACATAACAGCCCCGCAGCACAAGCCGGGCTGGCAGGCGCCGGTCGAGACCCTTATAAGTGGTAGATAAGCTGTTCTGACACAAAGGGCAAGCATGGCGATTTGGTTTCTTCTAATGCTGATTGGTCTACCAATCGTCGAAATCTCCGTTTTCATTGAAGCAGGCGAGCATTTCGGTCTTTTGTTAACTATTAGCGGGATTTTCGCGACCGCTATCATCGGCATGGTCGTCATTCGCATTCAGGGGCTTGTCGTGCTGAGCCGCGCGCAGGAGAGCCTTAAAGTTGAGCGGTTCCCAGGGCGTGAAGTTTTTGATGGTGTTTGTTTGTTAATTGCTGGCGCTATGTTGGTAACGCCGGGTTTCGTGACAGACTCGTTTGGTTTTCTGTTGCTGATCGTGCCTCTCCGCCGATGGGCTGGTGCCCAGTCTTGGCGCTATGCCGAGAAACGCGGTTTTACGCAGGCAACTACCAGCACACGTTGGAACCTCGGGTCCGGGTCCGTCATAGACGGTGAATTCCACGAAGTCGATGGAGAGCCAGACAACACCGGCAAAAAAACGCCTCCAACCCACCAATTGCCGAGCATGAAGCCCGAAGACGGGCATCGTGATTCGTAGTTGCTGGAAACGGTTGTCCGTTCCGACCATCCATGATAGCCACTAGCGCACTTTAAATAGGGAGCTCCCGCTCATGGCCGAAGAAACCATCGCCGAAAACGCTGCGCCAGCCGAAAAAACAATATTTTATAAAGATGTTTACGAACAAGCTATAGTCGTCAATGGGCAATATATTAAGGACTTGTCCTTCGAAGCGCCGGCGGCGCCCGGTATCTTCACCATTATGCAGCAAACGTCGCCCGATATGCAGATTACTGTCAATGTGGAGACAAATGAATTTGAGGATGGTATTTATGAGGTGGTGCTCGATCTGAGCGCACGCTGTACAGTGGGCGACGATGTCGGGTTCATCCTTGAGCTTGAATATGCCGGACTCTTCACAATCAATGTTGACGATGATGTGAAATCGGCAGTCCTGATGATCGAGTGCCCACGCCTAATATTTCCATTCGCGCGTAATATCCTCGCCGAAGTGTCACGCGATGGCGGATTTCCTCCAGTTATGCTGGGTCCGATCGATTTCACCCAGCTTTACCAAACCGAACTGAAAAACCGGAGCAGCGCAGAGGGTAACTTGCAAGGCAAAGCCACCAGCGATGATTAACGAGAAGGCACGGTCTCTATCAAAGAGTTTTTACGCCCGCCACACTGGCCCCGACAAATTTTCAATAAACACCGCATGAGCGGCGAGTTCTTGTTCTGATGGCGCATGCGGCCGGGCCGGGCGGACCGTTCGTGTCTTATTAATCTCGGAACACTGCTGTTTATTCTTGTCGCCGACCAAAGCAAGATCGGGTTGGCGTCCGCCGATCAACTCCAGGTATACATCCGCCAGAAGCCGAGCATCCTTTAAGGCGCCGTGGAGTTCGCGACCAGAATTATCGATATGAAACCGCTTGCAAAGCGCATCGAGATTTACCGGCGCGCCAGGGTACTTGTTCCTTGCCAGACTTACAGTGTCTACGGCGCGGCCAGTTTCAAGAGACGGTTGTCCAATCCTCGCTAACTCTGCATTAATGAAACCCATATCGAAATCAGCGTTGTGCATGATCAGCGGGGCTTCGCCAATAAACTCCAAGAAAGCCTCGGCAATATCGGCGAACAATGGTTTGTCGGATAAAAAGTTCGCCGAAAGGCCATGCACGGCAAAGGCTTCTTCCGGCATGTTCCGTTCAGGATTGATATATTGCCAATATTGGCTGTCGGAACCTTCGGTAGCAATGTCGTCGATCAGTTCGATGCATCCAATTTCGATGATTCGATGTCCCAGCTTCGGGTCAAGCCCGGTGGTTTCCGTGTCTAAAATGACTTTGCGCACAATTTGCCTTTCTATCATACCCTGAGTGAAGGGTTGGGTTTTATCCTAGGGCGGACGGGAAAGGGCGGCCAATGCTTGCCCCGCCAGTTTCGGACCGTATTTAGAATATTATGGATAGCACGCAAATTCTCAACCCGCCCAAGCCCCGTCGGCACAATAAAATCAGCCCGCCGGCGTTTTTCCGCATCCGGTATCTGGCGCTCAAGGATAGCATCAAATTTTTCCCGCGTCATGCCAGGCCTAGTCAGCACGCGGGCCGCCTGGACAAAACCTGGCGCCGAAACTGTGATCACACCGTCGCAATGGCGTTCACCACCGGTTTCAAAAAGCAACGGCACGTCGAGAACTACAACGCTCGCACCCGCCCGAGCGGCGCGCGCCAAGAATTCTTGTTTATGGGCTCGGACCCGCGGATGTAGTATGCTTTCCAGCCGCGCCAATTCTTTGTAATTACTGAAGACCAAAGCACCTAGACGCTGGCGGTCAACCACGCCATCAACAATGGTTTCCGGAAATTCCCTGCCGATCGCAGCAACCACTGCGCCACACGAGACCAAGAGCTCATGGACTGCGGCGTCAGCATCATGCACCGGCACGCCATAACTCTTGAAATTATTCGCAGCCGTTGTCTTGCCCATGCCGATGGAGCCGGTGAGGCCGAGGATGATCATGAAGTGCTCCGCGTTGCAATATACACTTTAAGATTACTCATAAAAGCTTGTATGCCCCAAACGGAGAACCGCCTTGGTATGAGTGCCTACCTTTCTGGCTGTGAATAACAGCCACATCTCACCCCAAATGCTAGAGACCAATGCCTGAACGTTGCCGAAGTAAGGATCAAATTCGCATTCATGCTTCAATCGCTTAATGTCGTACGGTTTTGATAGAGCTGCAGAATTTGCGCTGCTGTTTCCTCTATGGATTTACGGCTGACATTAATTGTAGGCCAATTATGTTTATTAAAAAGTCGTCTTGCCTCATTTAATTCGCGAGAAACAGCATCAAGATTGACGTAATCGGTGTTTTCGTCCTGATCAAAAAGGCGTAATCGCTGGCGTCGTATCTCGACCAGTCTTTTCGGATCCTTGTTCAATCCGATGATAAGGGGCTGATCAACTTCAAAGATTTTCTCCGGTATTGGACAACCAGGCACGATCGGTACATTGGCGGCTTTAATTCCGCGATTGGCGAGATAAATGCAGGTCGGCGTTTTCGATGTCCGCGATACGCCTAACAAAATCACGTCTGCCTCATTCAGATCCCAAGTCGACTGACCATCATCATGGGACAGCACAAATTGCATGGCTTCGATACGGTTAAAATATTCCGCATCCATTACATGCTGCCCACCAGGGCGGGCATGTACCTCGGCATTGAGGAATTTGCCAAAAGCCGCAACAACGGGATCAAGAACCGGAATGCAGGGAATTTGTGCACGTGCGCAACCATCTTCAAGTTGTTTGACAATTTCCCGATCGACCAAGGTATAAAGAACAACACCACCCTGCTTTTCGATGGCATCTAATACCTCGTCCACACGGCCTGTATTCCTGACCATGGGCCAAACTCTTTCCTCTACTTCAATATCATCAAATTGCACGAGACAAGCCCGCGCCACATGGGTCACTGTCTCTCCGGTTGAATCCGAAATTAGATGTAAAATAAAGCTTTTCATGTTGTGACTATATCCTGAATAACGAC
>CAYXUT010000054.1:0-781 GCA_964468005.1 uncultured Magnetovibrio sp.
GGCGGTGGAGAACTGGTCGATAAGGAGGAATTACCGCCGGGCGGCGGACCGCGGGCACGGCCGCTTAGGTTCGACGGACTGGGGCTCAATGGCGGTCTCGGCATAGGCACTGCGGTCGTTCACGTGCCGAACGTGCATGTCGACAGGCTCGTTGCCGAAGACCCCGAAACCGAACAAAACCGCTTGCACGATGCCTTCAAGACCATGCACGGCGAGCTCGATAATCTGTTAGCCAGCGATGTGCTTCCTGATGGCGGTGAACAATGAGATGTGCTCGAGACCTGCCGTTTGATCGCCGAGGATGTCGGCTGGCTAACCCGTATTGAGGATGCCATCGAGAGCGGCTTGACGGCGGAAGCCGCCGTGCAGCGCGTGCAAAACGATACCCGCGCGCGCATGAATCAGGTCTCCGATCCCCACCTACGGGAGCGCGTTGCCGACCTCGACGACCTGTCTTACCGCCTGATCGGGCATCTGGTCGGTCATGAGCCCGACGATTTGCTCGAAGTTCAGCCGGAACATGCCGTTCTGATCGCGCGCAACATGGGCCCGGCGCAGCTTCTCGATTACGACCCCGAACGCTTGGCTGGCCTAGTGCTGGAAGAGGGCTCGCCAACCAGCCATGTGGCGATTATCGCGCGCGCTCGCGCCATTCCGGTCATCGGCCATGCGCGGTGTCATCGCCGCCGTCGACGGTGGCGACACGGTGGTTGTCGATGCTAGCCACGGTAATGTTTATCTGCGTCCGAGCGCAGATATCTTGGTAGTCTTCGAAGAAGGT
>CAYXUT010000054.1:791-2879 GCA_964468005.1 uncultured Magnetovibrio sp.
TTACGACACTGAGCGCTTGGCCGGCCTGGTGCTGGAAGAGGGCTCGCCAACCAGCGATGTGGCGATTATCGCGCGCTCTCTCGGCATTCCGGCCATCGGCCATGCGCGCGGCGTCATCGCCGCCGTCGACACGATGGTTGTCGATGCCAGCCACGGTAATGTTTATCTGCGTCCGAGCGCCGATATCTTGGAAGTCTTTGAAGAAGGTCTGAAAAGCTTTGAGGCCGAACGCGAGCGCTACGCAGGGTTGCGCGATAAGCCGGCAATCACCACCGATAGAATCAGGATTGAGATTTTGATCAATGCCGGGTTAATGATTGATATTCCGAACCTGGAGCGTTCGGGCGCTAAGGGCGTCGGGTTGTTCCGTACCGAAGTGGCGTTCATGGCGCGCTCCAAGTTCTTGGGCGTCGATGAACAGACCGAGCTTTACACCCAGGTTTTGGATGGCGCCGAAGGCCGGCCGGTGACCTTCCGCACCCTCGATATCGGTGGCGACAAGGTCTTGCCGCACTGGAGCAAGGCGGACGGAGAGAACCCAGCCATGGGCTGGCGGGCGATCCGCGTTTCGCTAGACCGGCCGGCTTTGTTGCGCCAGCAGTTGCGCGCCATGGTGCGGGCCGCGGCTGGGCGCGAACTTCGGGTGATGTTCCCGATGGTTGCTAAGGTGGCGTAGTTTATTGCCGCACGAGAGTTGCTTGACAAAGAATGGCAGCGCGAGGTCGAGCGCGGAAACTCCGTGCCGGAAACACTGGCCGTCGGCGCGATGCTCGAAGTGCCGAGCCTAGCATTCCAGATACCGGCACTCTTGCAACATGCCGATTTTGTCTCAGTCGGCAGCAACGATCTCGGCCAGTTCTTGTTCGCGCAAGACCGGGGCGATCCGCGCCTGGCGGGCCGATACGATATGCTGTCGCCGATCGGACTCAAGTTCCTGAAGGCTGTGGTTGATCAGTGCAACGCGGTGGGTGTTCCGGTCAGCCTTTGTGGTGAGATGGCGGGAAGGCCCTTGGAGGCGCGCTTGCGCTTGTTGGCGCCGGTTTTTGACAGCTCTCCATGATTGCCACCGCCGTTGGGCGGGTCAAGGCCATGGTCCGGTGTCTGGACGCGGCTTCGTTGGCGAGATACCTTGAGGAAATGCTCGATTCTCCCGAACACTCGGTCCGTGACCGGCTCGAAGCCTACGTCGGCAAGCATGGCATTTCGCTTTGAGATGGCCCATTGTGTCTTGGAGTAGGCTGGAATATCAGTAATGTAGGGTTCCATGAGCAAACAACCGAGCGAAAATTCCAGCGGATCGGAAAATCAGGCCGCACAGGACGCGGCTCATAACGCAGGCGTCGGTCCTTTGCTGCGCGCATCGCGCCAACGAGTCGGCGAAGACCTTGGCGATGTCGCGGCCATGTTGCGCATCCGATTTCCCTATCTCGAAGCCATCGAGGAGGGACGCTTTGCCGATCTTCCGGGCCAGACCTATGCCGTCGGTTTCGTGCGTACCTACGCGGAACATCTGGGTCTCGATGGGGAAGAAGTAGTACGCCGCTTTAAGTCTGAACTGGCGGTGGGCAACGCCCGTTCCGACCTAAATTTTCCGACCCCCATGGTCGAAACCAGCGTTCCCGGCGGCGCTATCGTCTTCGTCGGCCTGGTAGCTGCCGTGTTGGCCTATGGCGCCTGGTACCTGAGCACCACGGAAGAGAGGTTTTTCTCTGATCTGGTCGAGCCTTTGCCCGAACGCCTAGCGGCACTTGTTTCCGATAAAGAAAAATTGGCCGAGCCCGCGACGAAAGAAGCGAAAGAAGAGGCGCCGGTACCGGTCATGACCCCAGTTGAACAAAAGCCCGAACCGTCGCCGGAACCTGTGAAAACGGAAGCACCGCAGCCAGCTGAGAAACCGGCGCAAGCGGAAGAAACACAGGAACCCGGAACAAGGCCGGGACCGGCACCGAAAAGAGTGACGGCTGAACAGTCCGGGACAACGGCTCCCGCGCCCGCGTCCGAGACTACTTCAAGCGCAGCGGCGGAAACCACCGCTTCAAGCGCAGCGGCGGAAACCACCGCTTCAAGCGCAGCGGCGGAAACCACCGC
>CAYXUT010000054.1:2979-16313 GCA_964468005.1 uncultured Magnetovibrio sp.
CTTCAAGCGCAGCGGCGGAAACCACCGCTTCAAGCGCAGCGGCGGAAACCACCGCGCCGGTGCCGCAACAACCCGCAATGCCCCCGCCTCCGCCACCCCCACCGCCGTCCGCTACGGTCGCAAGCGAGACATCCATCTCAACGCCGGCCGAGACCCGGACTGAAATCACAGCGCAATCGGTGCCGGAAACCACTGTTGCCAATACGGAGACGGAGCAAGCTACAAGAGAGGCGGAAACTGCTGCGCCAGAACAAGCCGTCCAGATTGCGGAACCGGTGTCGCGTATCACGGTCCGTGCCACGGCCAACAGTTGGATCGAGGTGCGAGACGACTTCTCCAACACCAATCTGGTATCGCGCCTGCTCAGGGAAAGCGAGAGCTATGAGGTGCCGAACAAGATTGGGCTCAGCCTGCACACCGGCAACGCCGGCGCGCTTGAAATCCTGGTTGATGGCGCTTTGGTTCCGGCCATTGGCGAGGCCGGTGCCGTGCAGCGCGGCGTGGAACTGGACCCCGATGCCCTTAAGGCAGGAACGGCGGCCCAATAAGGAGCACCTTAATATGACCGACACGCCGATTATCACTGGCCCGCGGCCGCGCCGATCAAGCGTTGCGGTGGAAATCGATCATGTAGTCCTCGGTGGTGGTGCGCCCATCGTCGTACAATCCATGACCAATACCGATACCGCCGATGTCGAAGCCACGGTGGCGCAGACGGCGGAACTGGCGCGTGCGGGTTCGGAACTCGTGCGTGTCACCGTGGACCGTACCGAGGCGGCCGCCGCTATCCCGCATATCCGAGATCAACTCGATAAGATGGATGTTAACGTGCCTTTGGTGGGAGACTTCCATTACATTGGACACAAGCTTTTGAGTGAGCACCCGGCCTGTGCCGAGGCGCTCTCGAAATACCGTATCAATCCGGGCAATGTCGGTCATCGGGCCAAGCGCGTCAGTCAATTTTCGACCATGGTCGATATCGCGCTCAAGCACAACAAACCGGTGCGGATCGGCGTCAACTGGGGCAGCCTGGATCAGGATTTAGTGATTGAGATGATGGATGCTAACGCCAAGTTGGCTGAGCCCTTGAGTGCCGCCGATGTGACGCGCCAGGCCTTGATCGTGTCTGCCGTTGGTAGTGCGGAGCGCGCCGAGGAACTCGGTATGGGCCGCGACAAGATCATCCTTTCCGCCAAGGTCAGCGAAGTGCAGTCCTTGATTGCCGTTTACCGGGGCTTGGCGGCGCGCGGCGATTACGCACTGCACTTGGGTCTCACGGAGGCCGGCATGGGCTCCAAGGGTATCGTTGCTTCGGCTGCCGCCATAGGCGTGCTATTGCAGGACGGCATTGGCGATACCATCCGGGTATCGCTGACGCCCGAGCCCGGTGGCGACCGCACGCGCGAAGTCGTCGTCGGCCAGGAAATTCTGCAGTCCATGGGCTTGCGTTCCTTTATGCCACTGGTCACCGCTTGCCCGGGCTGCGGGCGTACCACCTCGACCGTGTTCCAGGATTTGGCAAACAAGGTCCAGAGCTTCATCCGCTCCAAAATGCCGGTCTGGTGTGAGCGCTACCCGGACGTTGAGAACATGAACGTTGCCGTCATGGGCTGTATCGTCAATGGCCCTGGCGAGAGCAAGCACGCCGATATCGGTATTAGCCTACCCGGCACCGGCGAGAAACCCTCGGCACCCGTATTCATCGATGGGGAAAAACGCATGACGCTTCGCGGTGCCGGCATTGCCGAGCAGTTTCAGACGATCCTCGAGGATTATGTTGCCAAGCGTTACGGTGGCGCCGATGTTGATCAATCGGACACGGCGGAATAAAAGGGCCTGATTATGTCCAGCTATCAGCCGGTTCGCGGCACCCACGATCTGTTGCCTGATGCCTACCGCCGTCACAAATGGGTGACAGATACAGCCTGTGAGATCGCCGAACGCTATGGCTTTGATGAGATGATACCGCCGGTGTTTGAGTTTACTCCGGTGTTCGCGCGCACCATGGGTGAGACATCCGACGTGGTGAGCAAGGAGATGTATTCCTTTTCAGACCGCTCCGGCGAGGAAGAGATAACGCTGCGTCCTGAGTTCACGGCGGGAATTTGCCGCGCCTTCGTCTCCAACGGACTTTATGACCATGCTCCCTTCAAGGTGTTCGCGCGCGGGCCCTTGTTTCGCTATGAACGCCCGCAAAAGGGCCGCCAGCGCCAGTTTCACCAGATCGACACTGAAATCCTTGGTGTGCCTGGACCGCAAGCTGATATCGAGGTGCTGGCTGTCGCTCATCATATTCTCGAAAGCCTGGGCATTGTCGAAGATTGCAAGTTGTTGATCAATACACTGGGTGATCCGAAAAGCCGTGCTCAATATCGCGAAGTTCTGATCGCCCACCTCGAGCCCAATAAGTCGGGGCTCTCCGATGATAGCCAGGAGCGAATCTACCGCAATCCTATGCGGATATTCGATTCGAAATCCGAACACGATCGAAAAATCCTCGCCGACGCACCGCTCCTAAAAGATCATCTGAACGATGCCTCGAAAAGCTTTTTCGACGAGGTCTGCGAAGGGCTAACCCGCATTGGCATTCCCTTCACCTTGGAGCCGAGCCTGGTGCGCGGCCTTGATTACTACACCCATACCGCCTTCGAATTCGTCACCGAGACCCTGGGCGCGCAGGGAGCGGTAATCGCCGGCGGGCGGTATGACGGCTTGATCGAACAACTGGGTGGCCGCCCGACGCCGGGAATCGGCTGGGCTGGCGGTGTCGAGCGCCTCGCCATGATGGCTGGTGATACCAAGGCGCGCCGTCGTCCCATTGCCATCGTTCCTTTGGGTGCCGATGCTCAAGCCAAGGCTTTGGTGATAGCCCATGACTTGCGCAAGACGGGGCACATGGTGGAAATGGGTTATTCCGGGAACATGAAACGCCGACTGGCGCGCGCCAATAAGGCCAATGCACGGGCGGCGCTGTTGCTCGGTGATGACGAACTGGCCAAGGGTGTCGCCACGGTACGCGACATGGAATCCGGTGAGCAGACAGAAGCCTCCTTGGATTACTTGAGCGATCACCTCGACCAGTACCGTTAGCGATCATGAGCGTATCCGCCGGCAATAACCGCCGGCCGCTTGTGGTCGGTGCTAATCACCGCACAAGTTCGCTTGGGCTGCGGGATCGCTTGTTCCTGAAAGATGCCCTTGTGGCGCCATTCCTGGAAAAATTACGAGCGCATGGTGTTGGGCAGGCACTAGTGCTTTCCACCTGCGATCGGGTCGAGGTGCAGGCGACACATGAGGATACGGCGCTGGCTGCCCGGATTATCCTGGAGGCGCTCTCCGAACATGGCGGCATAGCTGTGGATGAGCTCAGGTCCGAAATCTACACGCTGGTAGATGACCATGCCGTCGATCATATCTTTCGTGTCGCCGCCTCGCTCGACAGTCTGGTGGTTGGCGAGCCGCAGGTGTTCGGCCAGGTCAAGGCGGCGCACCGTATGGCGCGTGATGCCGGTATGACGGGACTGGAACTGGAAGCGCTGGTGCAGGCGGCTTTCGGAGCGGCCAAACGGGTACGCACCGAAACCACCGTTGGCGAGGGACCGGTCTCTATGGCCGCCGCCGCGGTCCAGGTGGCGTGCGATCTGCATGGCGACTTAAGCGATCTCCGGGCGCTGCTGATCGGTAATGGCGAGATGGGGCAACTGGTTGGTGAGCATCTATTGAAGGCCGGACTAGGGTATCTGACGGTCACTCACCCGGTGGCGGAACGGGCGCAATCCTTGGCGCGTGCCTTGAATTCACACCGCGCGCCGTTCGAGCGCTTGGCGGAACAGATGGCCGAGGCCGATATTGTATTGACAGCGCTTGGCCGACGCGAGCCGGTATTGGTTGCTGACATGGTGCACGCGGCACTCAGGTGCCGGCGCCGGCGGCCGGTGTTCGTGGTCGATCTGGCAGTGCCGGGCGACGTCGATCCCGCCGTCAATCGCATTGATGATGCCTTTCTCTACGATATTCAGGATCTGGAGCGCCTGGCCTCGGAAAGTCAGGCTAAACGTCAGATGGAAGCCGAAGCCGGCAAGCGGATCGTCGCCGAGGAAGCCGCCTCCTATGCAGCGAGCCGCCGGGTGCGTGATGCGGTGCCGGCATTGACCGAATTCAGGGCCTGGGGAGAAAGCTTGCGTGAGCGCGTGCTCAAAGAGGCCGGTGGTGACGCGGAAAAGGCGACGCACCTGTTGCTGCGTCGTTTGATGCATGATCCGACCGAAGCGCTGAAGGCGGCGGCTAAGAGAGACACGGCGGAATTGACAGGGCTGGAAGCGGCGCTAAGACGCCTGTTCACCATCGAGAACGATGACGGAAATGAGGAAGACCTAACGTGAGCTTTGACCAAAATCTCAACCGCGTGTTGGCCCGATACGAAGAACTGCAGGCCCTGATGGCAACCAATCGGATGCCGCCTGCCGATGAGTTCACACGGCTATCGAGGGAATACGCCGAGTTGACGCCGGTGGTCGAAACCATCAATGACCTGCGCGGCGCGCAATCAGAGTTGGACGATCTTAAGGTTGTGCTTGAGGACGACGACGAAGAAATGCGGGCCCTGGCCGAGGAAGAGCAGCGCGAACTGCAAGGACGTCTGCCTGAACTGGTGCGTAAAGTACAGATCATGCTGTTGCCGAAGGATGAGGCCGACGCCAAGAACGCTATACTGGAAGTGCGTGCCGGTACCGGTGGTGATGAAGCGGGCTTGTTTGCCGCCGATCTCTTCCGCATGTACCAACGCTACGCCGAAAGCCGTAAATGGAAGTTCCAGGTCATGGGCGTCTCTGAGACTGGTATCGGTGGCCACAAGGAGGCGACGGCTTCCGTCTCCGGCAAGGACGTCTTTCAGCGGCTCAAGTTCGAATCAGGCGTGCATCGCGTGCAGCGCGTGCCAGCAACCGAGTCGGGCGGGCGAATCCATACCTCGGCGGCCACCGTGGCGGTCATGCCGGAAGCCGAGGAGGTCGATGTTCAAATCGACGAGAAAGACCTGCGCATTGATGTGTTCCGTGCGTCGGGGCCGGGTGGACAGTCGGTCAATACGACCGATTCGGCGGTGCGCGTCACCCATATGCCGAGCGGCATCGTCGTTTCTCAACAGGACGAGAAATCGCAGCACAAGAACAAGGCTAAGGCACTTAGAGTTCTGCGCGCGCGTCTGTATGACGCCGAGCGCCAGAAGATCGACGATGAGCGCGCTGAGGTTCGGCGCAGCCAGGTCGGTTCCGGCGACCGCTCGGAGCGCATACGTACCTACAATTTCCCCGAACGGCGGGTCACCGACCATCGCATCAACTTGACCCTGCACCAGTTGGAAAAAGTATTAAACGGCGAGCTCGATGAGTTCATCGACGCGCTTTTGGCCGACGACCAGGCTCGGCTACTCGCCGAAATTGCCTAGTGAAAGCAATGACTAGCCGCCATGCGCCGGGTTCCATCGGCTTTGCTCAGGACGAAGCCGCGCGGCGCCTGGAATTGACCGGTATCCATACCGCTAGGATCGATGCGCGAGTGCTCGTCGGCCACGCCATGGATCGCGACACGGGGTGGTTGATTGGCCATCCTGAAGCAGAACTTACAGGTGAGGAGAGTGCGCGCCTTGAAGCGCTTCTCCACCGTCGCGAGGGACGTGAACCGCTTGCCTACATCCTAGGGCTCAAGGAGTTCTGGAGCCTCGAGTTTCAGGTTAGCCCGGCAACCTTGATCCCGCGTCCGGAAACCGAAACTCTGGTCCAGGCCGTACTCGACCGGTTACCGCGAGGTGGATCACCGCGTGTTCTCGATCTCGGCACCGGCAGTGGGTGTCTGTTGCTCGCCATTTTGAGTGAAAGGCCGAATGCGCGGGGGATCGGACTCGATAAAAGCGCCGAAGCGCTTGAGGTGGCGCGCGCCAATGGCGAAACTCTAGACCTCACGGCGCGGGTGGAATTTTTCGAAAGCGATTGGTTCTCGGCATTGATGGCCAGCCCAGAATCCGGTACGTTTGATGCCGTCGTTACCAACCCGCCCTATGTCGCTGAGGCTGAAATGCGTGGCTTGGAGCCGGAAATTTCCCGCTACGAGCCCGCCGCGGCGCTTCTGTCCGGCACGGATGGGTTGGAAGCGTACCAGCGTATCTTTGATGGGTTGCGCGATTTCCTGCGACCAGGTGGTCTATTTGTTGGTGAGATCGGCAGTACACAAGAGAATGCAGCGTTTCAATTGGCACGCCAATCGGGGCTCGGCGGGGTGCACGTGCTTAATGACAATGCCGGCCTGCCGCGATGCGTGACCGGGCGCATGGCGGAGGGTTAAAAAAGTTTAAAAAATGGTTGGAATAGGCGGGCTATGCGTCTACTCTGAGACTAGAGTGTGGCCCATTGGGTCGCGCTGGTCCCCCGAAAACGGGGTAGGACCAGTTGCTATATCCCGTTAGATACCAAGTGTTTCCAGGCCTTGATGGTTCGGCGACAGGACACGTGGATCGCCACGCGATTTGATAGCGAATTTGGGAGGGTTTAGTGCGGGTCGGGATTGTCTGCTACAACTCAAGAGGCCAATACGAAAACGGCAAGGGACGATGAAAAATAACGCTGGCAATCGACGTTCGCGCAACCGCGGCGGTGGCAAACGCCAAGGCGGTGGCGGCGGACGCAATAATTTTGAAAGCAACGGCCCCGAAGTTAAGGTCCGGGGCACTGCACAACAGGTTCTTGAGAAATATCTGGTCCTGGCCCGTGACTCCGCCTCGGCGGGCGATCGGATCAAATCAGAATCTTGTTTCCAGTTTGCCGAGCACTATTACCGTATCGCCAACGCTGATGGCACCAACAATAACAACAACCAGAACCGTCGTGATCAGCACCAACAACCCCAGCTGCAAGAACGAACCGCTCAGTCGGTCGAGGGCATCGGCCCGCAACCGATCATTGAGCAGCAAGATGAGGCCGAGGCCAGTGAATCCAATGTGGTACCGCAAGATGAGGCTAAGGTGATCAGCGCCCTCCCGAAAAGCGTGTTGCCGGCTGAGGGAGAGGAACCTGTCGCCAACGAGGGCAAGATCGACAAATCGGTTCTGCCCGCCCCCGGGCCGCCCCCGCGCCGCCGCGTCAAGGCTGGCAAGGAAGCGCTGGTGGGGGCCGCGCCGAAGCCGACGGTCGATCCCGATGTCGCCTGAGTTGAACGGGCTAAAAGCCGCTAGCCTTCCGTTTTTCTTTCTGGACCGCGAGACCTCTAGCCAGCGAGTGTCTTCGGTCATGATCGGCCTCAATCTCAAGACCCGAAAATACCTTGACGACGGCAGCCACACGGAAGGGCGCTAAACATGGCGGTCGGTATGAGCGTCGACAAGTATCGCACGGTCAATCTGGGCATCTACTTGGATTAGTGGATCGAAAAGCCTGCCATCTATATTGACAACGAGATCTGCGTCGAGAACGGAAAGCTCGGGGTCTACTTTGATGATCCTAAAACCCTAGCGATGCTTGACGAATACGACATCACACTGGACTAGCACTCTAATTTTCCGTCGAGGAGCAAGGAGAAACCTCATCGCCTTGGCGGATGGCGCCGTTGGTGGCTACCCGCGCAAATACGCCCATGTCGATGTGGCCGAAGCCCCTCTGAAGGGATTTGACGACATTGATGTCGCGTTCCGCCGTTTGTGGGTTGACGCTGGTCGCCGCGCATCGGTTGATGCGCTGGGTGACGTTCAAGCTGACGTTGCCGATCTTTACATCACGCCCGACCCAATCGAGCTCCCGCCAGGCCTCAAGCTCGTCGAGCCACAAATTAGCGCGGAAACGCAGCGGATCGACCGGCTTTTGTGTCACCCGTTCCAGGTCTTTGACCGAAGCCAGGTTGAGGATTGAAATCACAGGACTTTTGTGATCCGACAAAACATGCTCATCGCCGGCTTCGACCAGTTTCGGCCGGCCCTTGGCTTCGTCACCCATGTAGGCGGCAAAAAAACCTCGATGCTGATTCGTCCGATGCGGTCGGTGAGCTTGCCGCACGCGACTTGCTTGCCGCCGCGAAGCACCGTCAAAACATCCGTCTCATCGTCGAATTGGGTCTCGAGCGCCGCCAGCTTCGCGTTGCGCACCAGCGCTAAAAACTTAGTCTTCGGCATCCATTCGGTGGCGGCACCGGCTGCCGGCGTCGAGCCCAACAACAGCCCGAAGCGCCGGTCATTGGGAATCGCGCGGCCAGGCACAAGTTGGGCTTCTAGCAAGGCTTCGGCCGTCAAGCTTTTGACCGGATGGCGGTAGATGTTGGTGACAGTGATCATTATAGCAGCCAGCATGACCTTCTGGATTTGGAAGTCAATGCATCGTTAGTTGCAAAATCCTTTACTTTTCGGTGCTTGCGAAGCCGGTTCATTGAACCATATTTCTTATAGAGTAACCGCAATCCACGAAGGGTTTTGCGTTGCCGCCAAGAGGGACGCGGAAGTCCGGTCTAAATAAAAGGTTGTTGGGCATGGAGTTTGAGAAGTACACTGAGCACGCGCGCGGCGTCATCCAGAACGCGCAGACCCTGGGGCTCAAATCTAGCCACCAGCAACTGACGCCCTTGCACATCTTGAAAGTGGTGCTGGATGATCGTGAAGGCTTGGCGTCGAGCCTGATCGACGCCTCGGGCGGTCAATCGGCCCGGGCCTACAAAGCCGTCAACATGGCGTTCGCCGAGATCCCCAAAGTCGAAGGCTCGGGTGCAGGACAGATTTACCTGGCGCCGGAAACCGCACGCCTGTTTGAGCAGGCCGAGCAGGCCGCCGAGAAGGCCGGTGACAGCTTCGTCACCACCGAGTTCATGTTGTTGGCGCTCGCCATTGAGGCGGGTACGAAAGCGGCGAAGATATTACAAGACGCGGGTGTCACGCCGCAAAACCTTAACGCCGCGATAACCGATTTCAGGAAAGGTCGCTCGGCCGACAGCGCCAGCGTCGAGGACACCTACGACGCTTTGAAGAAATATGCCCGCGACCTCACCTTCGAGGCGGCGGAGGGTAAGATCGACCCGGTAATCGGCCGTGAGGAGGAAATCCGCCGAACTATCCAAGTTTTAAGTCGCCGCACCAAAAACAATCCCGTCCTCATCGGCGAACCCGGCGTCGGCAAGACCGCGATCGTCGAAGGCTTGGCGCAGCGTATCATCGCTGGCGACGTACCGGAAAACCTCAAGCAAAAGCGATTGATGGTGCTCGACTTAGGCGCGCTGGTCGCGGGTGCGAAGTTCCGGGGCGAGTTCGAGGAACGGCTGAAGGCAGTGCTCCAAGAAGTCACCGCATCGGACGGCCAGATCATCTTGTTCATCGATGAAATGCACACGCTGGTTGGCGCCGGCGCGTCGGAAGGTTCCATGGATGCCTCGAACTTGCTTAAACCCGCCCTCGCGCGCGGTGATTTGCATTGCGTCGGTGCGACGACGCTCAATGAATACCGTAAATACGTCGAGAAGGATGCCGCTCTGGCGCGCCGTTTCCAACCGGTCTTCGTTGCCGAGCCCAGCGTCGAAGACACCATCTCGATCCTCCGCGGCATCAAGGATAAGTACGAGTTACACCACGGCGTGCGCATCGTCGACGGTGCATTGATAGCCGCTGCGACGCTTTCCAACCGCTACATCACTGACCGGTTTTTGCCCGACAAGGCGATCGACCTGGTTGACGAGGCCGGCTCGCGCTTGCGCATGCAGGTCGATTCGAAGCCAGAGGAACTGGACGAATTGGACCGTCGCATCATCCAGATGAAGATTGAGCGCGAGGCCATCAAAAAGGAAGATGACGAGGCATCTCGCCAGCGTTTGGGGAGGCTCGAGGCCGAGCTAGATGATCTCGAAGAGGGTTCGCGTAACTTCACTGCCCAATGGGAATCGGAAAAGGCACAGCTCGCCGATGCCACCAAATCCAAGGAAGAACTGGACCGAGCTCGCGGCGCCGTTGAGCGCGCCATGCGTGAGGGTAAGCTCGAGGAAGCGAGTGAGTTGCAATACGACCTGATCCCGAGGCTTGAGGACCAGGTCGCCCACGCCGAAGCAGCTAAGGTCAACCGAGTGGTTGAAGAATCGGTCACCGACGAACACGTGGCGCGCGTCGTCTGGCGCTGGACCGGCATCCCGGTCGATAAGATGCTACAGGGCGAGAGAGAAAAACTCTTGGCCATGGAAGATGCGCTCAGAACTCGTGTCGTTGGCCAGGAAGAGGCGCTCGTTGCCATCTCCAATGCGGTCAGGCGCGCGCGCGCCGGCCTGCAGGACGCCAACCGCCCGATTGGCTCATTTTTGTTTCTGGGGCCCACCGGCGTCGGCAAGACGGAGTTGACCAAGGCCCTGGCGGCCTTCTTATTTGATGATGAGCAGGCCATGGTCAGGATCGACATGTCCGAATACATGGAGAAGCACGCGGTCGCGCGCCTGATAGGCGCGCCGCCGGGTTATGTCGGCTATGACGAGGGTGGCGCTCTGACCGAAGCTGTACGCCGCCGGCCCTACCAGGTGGTCTTGTTCGACGAAGTCGAGAAGGCGCACCCGGATGTCTTCAACGTGCTTCTCCAGGTCTTGGATGATGGGCGCTTGACCGACGGTCAGGGCCGCACAGTTGATTTCAGGAATACGATGATTGTCCTTACCTCAAACCTCGGCGGGGACATTCTTGCCAATCAGGAAGAGGGGCATGATTCAGACGAGGTTCGTGAAGACGTCATGGTGCTAGTGAAAGCGGCCTTCCGCCCGGAATTCATTAACCGCTTAGACGAGATCATCTTGTTTCACCGCCTCTTTCGCGAACATATGGACGGTATTGTCGATATTCAGTTGGTCCGCGTGGCGGAACTCTTGGCTGAGAAGAATGTCACCCTTGAGCTCGACCCGGCCGCTAAGGCGCGCTTGGCGAACAAGGGCTACGACCCGATCTACGGCGCTAGGCCCTTGAAACGTGTCATCCAGACTGACCTGCAGAACCCGTTGGCCAGCTTGTACCTGAAAGGCGAGGTCAAGGAAGGCGACTCGGTCAAGATCTCCGCTACCGACGAGGGGTTGACGTTTAACGGGGTGGTGAATGAGGCGGCTTAGAGGGAGGGGCTCCTTTACTCTAGTTATCATTGCGTTTTGGTATCAGCACGAACTTTTAGTTGGCGTAAGCAAAATATCCTGACTTTTTTCTATAATTAAGAGATAATAGTCCTTCCCTCATAGTTCCGGTAATTTTCCGGGCCAGTGAAGGTATACTATTTGACATTGTGAAGATGATTGAGCCGGGACGGATCGAGAGCTGTTGGGGCCTACTATTTAGGGGCTCTATTCTCGCGAAGGCAGAAACATAGACAGCCCTTTCTGCTGAAAAGACCCGCGAAGTCGTGGTGCCTGTGGACCCAAGTTAACCAAGCGGCGGTGATGCTTTCGCAGCACACCAGCACCTTGCATAGCGTCATAACGCAGCGCTAAGCTACCGGCTTCTGCGTCAGCAGCGCTACCGACGGTGCGCGCTCCTGACCGTGCGTACCATCCGCGACAGCGCGTCGCTCGACGCGCTAGCTGAGGTCAACCGCAATGTCGCCAGGGGACTGTTGGTCAAAACCATTCCCGCCTAGCCCAATCCACTCCGATATGACATCAATACCCTTCCGGTCCGGGATTTCCGGTCCAGAAGTTTTTTCGAACCTCAGGGAGGACAGCATGGCAGATCAGAAAGTTGCGGTGATCACCGCTGGCGGCAGTGGGATGGGGGCAGGCGCGGCGAGGAAGTTGGCGTCGGAGGGATATAACATCGCTATCCTGTCGTCGTCAGGCAATGGCGAGACCTTGGCTGAAGAGCTTGGTGGTTTCGGGGTGACCGGATCAAATCTTTCCAACGTTGATCTCAAGCGCCTGGTCGACGGTGCGGTGGTGCGCTGGGGGCGCATCGATGTTCTGGTCAATAGCGCCGGGCATGGGCCCAAGGGCGACCTCCTGGAACTCACCGATGATGATTGGATGCAAGGCATCGAGGTCTATTTCCTCAATGCCGTGCGCCCGACGCGCTTGGTGACGCCGGTGATGGTCGAACAGGGCTCGGGGGTAATCATCAACATCTCCACCTACGCCGCCTTCGAGCCGGAGGCGGCGTTCCCAACATCCGGCGTTGCGCGCGCCGGGCTCGCGGCTTTCGCCAAGCTGTTCTCAGACCGCTACGCCGCCGATGGGCTCCGCATGAATAATGTGCTGCCCGGCTTTATCGACAGCCTGCCCGAAAAGACACAGTTCAAGGACCGTATCCCCATGGGGCGCTACGGCAAGGTTCAGGAGATCGCCGATACGGTCACCTTCTTGGCCTCCGATGGAGGCGGTTATATCACCGGACAGAACATCCGCGTCGATGGCGGCATCACCCGTGCGGTGTAATGAAGTCATGCCGCTGGATCATGGTAGATGTAGACACACCTACTTTACCAAGACACCTTTGATAATTTCCATTTCGGAGAAGGGGTATGTTTTCAATGAGCAATAATTGACGCGAGACCCACTTCAAGTTTCGAGTGCTTCAACAAGGTGAGGAGGCTAGGCATGACAGCAGATCCCGCCGGTATTTAGATTGGCTGGGTAAGTTTCCTCTGCTGATGACAGGCCTATGATTAATACGACGAAGCAGACGTGGCGAACGCCAGGTCGGTTACACACAACCATTTTACCAAAATGTTGCCGGCAGTCTTTAGAGAAGGTTCAGCACCTACGACGAAAATATCATCTTGAAGCGATCCGCATCGTTTGATATCTGGAGTGATACCACGACATTAAGATCTTCGCGCCGGTGTCTATAGAATTCTCAAACGTCACGGCTTGAAGCGGCTTCCAAACAGCACTTGCAAACGCAAGCTCTGCAACAAACAGGTGCCGGGCCATTATATCCAGGTGGACGTCAAGTTACTGACGTTGGCAGGTGAAAATGGCGAGACGGTCCGCCGCTTCCGGTATATCGCTACCAATGATGTAACCTGGATCAGGGCCTTGAAGATCTATATGCGTCATACGCAGGCTACTGCCATCAATTCTGTTGGCTTCGCAATTGAAAGGTTCCCGTTCAGAATCAAGGAAACCAGCTCCGACATTGGTCATGAATTCCGAGCCAGCTTCCGTTGACATGTCAAAGACAAAAGCGTTTGTCATGCCTGCATCAAACGGTGTTTGCCAAAAATCAACGGTAAGATCGAGAGATCACATCATTCCGAATAGCAGAAATTCGATTAACTCGTCTCCTGCAAGGACGATGTTAGGCCTAAGGGTGAAACTCATCGAACGGGAAAACTTCTAACCACACGGTGCAATCAATGGAA
>CAYXUT010000055.1:0-16294 GCA_964468005.1 uncultured Magnetovibrio sp.
CATCAGGTAGTCACCGAAAGACCCGTGGTGCAAGGCTATTGGTATCGACATCTCGTCGTGGACTTGATCGGAGGCGAGAATCAGGCAGAGTGAGTTACCGAAGCCCATAGATGGTAGTGTAAACCTTCTGGTCAGGTCACCGCGTAAGCGACTAGTCGCCTAACTAGCCCTACTCGTGCACTCTCGTTGCGTTTTCTTTCCTGGTACAAGAGAGAATATCCGTTGCCATTGGTGATCGATCAATTCCCACAGAAGCATGAGCGGTTCCTCCATCAAAAACCGATCCCTTTGGTTCGCGAATAGCTTGATTAATCGTTGTATGTAAACAGGCTCTAGTTCTCCAATATGTCTCTGAAAAACTTCCAGCTTCCTTCACCTGGCGTGAGCAATAACGTCCGTTCTTTCAACGTTGGCCCCGGCACATAAGGTTCTCCGGTTTCTACCATAGCGCTGAAACCGCCACATTCAGCGTGGATTAGCACGCCGGCAGCATGATCCCATGGTTTCAGCCGCCCGCCATAGCGTGCGAATTGCAACGTCCCCCTAGCCATAGCTGCATACTCCGCCCCAACACAGCGGTAACGGATAATTTTCGCCGGCAACTCACCATTTTCACATTGATTAATTCGAGCCCGCTCTAGCCGTTCACGGTAGTGCCGGCTCAACGAGCCGACAAATTTATTTGTACGGTTAGGAGCCTGGGGTTTCAGTCGATAACCGCCTTCGTGCGCCCCCTCGTCCGCAATCGCCCAGATGGTCGTGTTATAGATTGGTTCGTGTATCCACCCAGCAATGGTCTTGCCACCTACAACCAATGCAACGATCATGGCGAAGTGTGGCTTGCCATCGGCAAAGTTTTGTGTGCCGTCAACCGGGTCAATGATCCACACAGGCGCATCAGCTGACAAGACGGCCATAATGTCAGGGTTTTTAGCCACTCCCTCCTCGCCGACGATGGCAGCGCCCGGCAACAAATCTCTTAGCGCCATGGAGAGTGCGTGCTCAGCCTCCTTATCGGCAATGGTGACGATGTCACCGGAGTGCTTTTCGGATATCTCATGTGCCGCGAGCTTCTGAAAGCGCGGTAGGACGGTGCTCTCAGCCACGTCGCGAATAATCGCCGATACGCGCAGCGGGTCTGGGGTCATAGCTTGCGCCTTCGCTGGAATTGTTCTGTCTTGGCAGGCGCCAGACGGACTTTGAGATGTATCGTACTTTCATCATCCTCGCGCTCGATGACATCCCCGTTGCGATATAGCCACGCCAACGTCGCACCTTCGGACGGCCGCAAATCGACATTAAGGATCTCGAACCCGGAACTTAATCGTTTACTGATGGCGTCGAGCAATTCGTCAATCCCGTCTCCACCAAGCGCGGAAACTGCAATGGTCGCTTGATTTGAGCGGTTAGCCCGGTTTTCCGTAACTTGACGGGCTTCTGCATCCATCAAGTCAATCTTGTTCAACACCTCGACCAAGGTGACCTGGGCCCTTTCCTCAATGCCGATCTCTGCTAGAACCTCAAAGACATCCGCCTTTTGAGCTTCCGTATCAACGTGGCTCGCGTCACGCACATGCAAGATCAATTCGGCCTCCATCACCTCTTCTAAGGTGGCGTGGAAAGCCTCAACCAACTCGTGGGGCAGGTTGGAAACGAACCCGACCGTATCGGATAAAATAGCATGCTGGCCAGATGGCAGCTCGATGTCACGCATTGTCGGGTCCAAAGTGACGAACAACTGCTCCTTGGCTTCAACGTCGGCTTCCGTCAATCGATTGAACAAGGTCGATTTTCCGGCATTGGTATAGCCGACCAGTGCGACGACAGGGTACGGAACGCGTTTTCTGGCGTCGCGGTGCAACGAACGTGTCCGTTTGACGTCTTGGAGTTCGCGTTTAATGCGGTCGATCCGCCGGTCGATCATGCGCCGGTCAAGCTCGATTTGGCGCTCGCCAGGCCCACCCATAAACCCGGCACCACCGCGCTGGCGCTCTAAATGCGTCCAGGAACGCACCAGGCGGCTGCGTTGATAAGACAATGCTGCTAGTTCAACCTGTAGCCGCCCTTCGCGCGTTCGCGCGCGGGCGCCGAAGATCTCGAGGATCAACCCAGTTCGGTCGAGAACCTTGCATTCCCAAGCACTCTCCAGGTTCCTTTGCTGCACGGGACTCAGGGCGGTATCGACGATTACGACATTGACTGGCCGCGGCCCCCGAAAATTCTCAATCATGCCACCAATGCGCTCGACCGTACCCAAACCAAATAGCGTCGAAGGCTTCGGCCGGGTCACTTTGACCCATTCCAGATGTTCAATCTCGAGTTCGATGGCACGGGCGAGCCCGCCGGCTTCCTCCAATGATGCATCCGGGTCACGCGCAAGCACATCCTTCCCTCCAGTGGCCAGCCTTGGGTGCAGAACGATACAGCGCTCGGCCCATCGTCTAGTATTGTCGAACTGATAGGTGGTCACGCGATAACGCGAACTTTCGTTTGCGCGCGGCTACTCGGTACTTTCATCGTCCTTGTCGGATTCGAACAATTGAACTGGCACCGAGGGCATTACTGTGGAAATTGCATGCTTGTAGACCAACTGGGAATGTCCGTCCCGACGCAGAAGAACCGAGAAATTGTCGAACCATGTAACAATCCCTTGTAGTTTGACACCATTGACCAAGAAGACCGTGACCGGTGTTTTATTTTTTCGAATGTAATTGAGGAAAACGTCCTGAACGTTCTGGTTTTTTTCCGGGGGCATCGCAAATACCTCGTTTTTATCAATTATTGAGCCACCGCAACCTTCCCGTTTCGAAGGCCCGGAGCTTCTCCCTTCATACTGCGTATCCAGTTTCTGGTTTTCGGCCGCGACCCACTTTCCGACCCAAACCCCGGTCCGCCGTCATTTTACAAGAAGCTTACAGGTTATCGATGAACTTGCAAAGTGCCATGCAATCCGGGAAATGGCTGGCCGGTGGAAAATCACCAAACTCGCCATCGCCGGGTAGACGTTCGCGCATCAGCACCGGATAACATCCCACCCGATGGGCAAAATCCATGTCAATATCCGAGTCGCCAATATACCAGACATCCGGCCCCGGCATGATTTCGGTCTCAGAAAGCGCCAAGTGGATCGGTTCGGGCGATGGTTTGTCACGCTCGGTGTCATTGGCACCAACGATCTTGGTGAAAAACCGGCTCCAGTTGAGGTGGTCCGCCTCGGCCCGCAAGTAGTCCCCACGTTTGTTGGAGACTACAGCCATATAAAACCCCAGGGAACTCAAGCGCTCGAGCATGTCCTTGGCACCGTTCCGTTGCTCAAGCTTGACCATGTGAATCTCGGCATAGCGCTTGTAAAAAACATGGCTCGCCTCTTCCCATCGGTCACCGAAAAGCCCCGGAAAACTGTCCCTCGCGGATTTTCTAACCTTCGTATGGATCTCTTCCAGTGTCCATGGCGTCTTTCCGAAGGCTTCGAGCGTCGTGTTGAGCGCATCGTGGATGATACCCCAAGTATCAACCAAGGTGTTGTCCCAGTCGAATATCAGAGCACTGGGCAATCGAGTTTCGACCATAGAGTCTACGATCAATTCCAACGGTCCGTCTGTTGCGGACCGCCGGCGCTTTCAATGAAATCCATGTAGATATCCAAAAGCCGCGTCGTCAATTCACCCGCATGGCCGTTCCCTACCGACTGGCCATTGATGCGAGTCACCGCTTTGACATGCGAATTCGAGCTGGAAATGAAGGCTTCGGGCGCATCAATGGCTTCCGCTATGGTGAACGGCCGCTCGACCAGAGAAACCCCCTTCTCGCGCGCCGCTTCCAAGAGCGCCAGGCGGGTAATACCATTGAGAATGTTTTCGCTGATGTCGCGCGTGATCAGTTCTCCACCTTTGGCAACGATCCAAGCATTGGTTGCCGTGCCTTCGGTGACAAATCCATCATTATCGATGAACCAAGATTCTTGAGCCCCCACCTCAATGGCCTGCTGTTTACCGAGCACGTTCGGGAGCAAGCTGATCGATTTGATATCGCGGCGTTTCCAGCGGATGTCGGGGATCGAAATCACCGATATGCCAGCCAATAGATCAATCTTGTTGATTGGCGGACGCTTGACTGCGGTAACCACGAGAGAGCTGGTGCATTTAGACGGAAACGGATGATCGCGGGGGGCCACGCCCCGGGTGATCTGCAGATAGACCAAGCCATCTAGGACACCATTTCGCCGTACTACTTCGCGCAATACCATCATCATCGGTTTTCGCGCCATTGGCGAGACGATGCGGAGTTCATTGAGCGAGTGATCCAACCGATCCATATGGCCCTTTTCGCCCAGAAAGCCACCTTTGTGAACAGCGATCACCTCGTAGACACCATCAGCGAATTGGTATCCGCGATCTTCCACATGAACGGTGGCCGCCGCGTGCGGCAAATAGCGGCCATTAACATATGCGATACGGGGCATTCGGTTAATCCTCTAAAAGTATTCCAGCTGGACAGAGAACATCTTCTCGACCTTGCGGATGACCTTGGCCGAGGCAAATAGGACGACCCGGTCTTTCGGCTCGACAATGGTGGAGCCGCCGGGACAAATCATCTCGCCATCGCGCACGATGGCGCCCAGCATCACACCGCCCGGCAAGTTGATTTCCTTTAATGGCTTTCCGACAAGCTCGGATGTTTCCAGCGCTTCCGCCTCGATCAGTTCACCGAAATCCTCCCTTAGCGTATGAACGGAATGAATTCGGCCACGACGGATATGCTGTAGAATTGACGACACCGTAATGTTGCGTGGGCTCACAGTGACATCGATACCAAGTGAATTAATCAGGGTTTCATAGGTACCCTTGTTGACCAGCGTAATAGCGCGCTGTGAGCCGTATCGCTTTGCCAACAGAGACGCCAGGATGTTGGTTTCATCATCATTGGTGACTGCGACTACCGTTTCGGTGGCGCCGACATTGGCTTCCTCAAGCAGTTCGTGATCTAGTACATTACCCTGCAGCACCATGGTTTCACCCAGTTTTCCAGCGATATTCTTGGCTCGTTCCGGGTTCTGCTCGATGATCTTGGTCCTGACCCAGTTGTGCTCATGCTCGATTTGCTGCGCCAAAAACAGACCGATATTGCCCCCGCCAAAGATCAACAAGCGCCTCGCCTCGGTTTCCTCATAGCCGAACGCCGCCATGGCGCGGCTGACCTGCTCGCTATCAACAACAAAATAGACCTCGTCGCCCGGCAGCATCTGATCATCTGAGGTTGGCACGATGGCCTCATCGCCACGCATCAATCCAACAATCACGATATTTAGATCAGGAAACAGCTGCGTCAGTTGGCGCAGCGGCGTATTGACCAGCGGGCAATCCTCTCGGCAGCGCACGCCCAGCAGTTTCACCTTGTCATCGGCAAGCGGGATCATCTCGAAGGCGCCAGGCACCTGCAAGCGCCGGGTCACCGCCCGCGCGACTTCAATTTCCGGCGAAATGATGTGGTCAATGGGCATGTGGTCGCGAGAAAACAGGTTCGTCCACATGGGATCGAGATAACTTTGCTGGCGCACGCGAGCGATCTTGGTTGGAACCTTGAAAATCGAATGCGCCACCTGGCAAGCGACCATGTTGACTTCGTCAGCGTAAGTGACTGCGATCAGCATATCGGCGTCTTCGGCACCGGCTTCATCAAGGACGGTCGGGTGTGAAGCCTCGCCGACGATTCCGTTGACGTCGAGATTATCGCCGATTTGTCTAATCAAGTCAGGAGACTGATCCACGACTGTGACATCATTGTTTTCGAGCGATAGATGGCGGGCAATGTGAAAACCCACCTGGCCGGCGCCGCATACGATAACTTTCATGAGACAGCTCCCTCACATCTGGGGCATGTTATAGGCGATATCAGTCGGTTTTGTCAGAGTTTAGAACACCGAGGCTTTTGAGCTTCCGGTGCAATGCGGAGCGCTCCATCCCGACGAAATCGGCCGCTCGCGAGATATTACCGTCGAAACGCTTGATCTGAGCGCTGAGATATTCGCGCTCAAAGTGCTCACGTGCTTCGCGAAGCGGCAACGACATGATCTCACCATTGCGTTCCGGTAGCGAGATATCAGCAACCATACCCAAAACCTCTTGCGGCAAGAACTCGGCAGCGATGGGCGCTTCAGCATCAGTTGGCGCCAAGATCAGCATTCGTTCAATCGCGTTGCGCAATTCGCGCACGTTGCCCGGCCAATCATAGCTCTGTAATGCCAACAGCGCGTCGCCAGCAATAGCGCAACCCGGCTGACCAGAGGTCTCACAGGCGCGGTCAAGAAAATGTTTGGCCAATACGGCAACATCCTCACGCCTAGCATTTAAGGGAGGCACCTTGACCGGCACGACGTTGAGACGATAATAAAGATCCTCACGAAACCGGCCTGCCGCAACCTTGGCTGCAAGGTCTTTGGTTGTCGTGGAAATGACACGCACATCAACCTCGACCTGGGTATTGCCCCCAATGCGGACGAACACCTGATCTTGCAAGACGCGAACAATTTTTCCCTGTGTTTCCAACGGCATATCAGAGACTTCATCAAGCAGAAGGCTACCCTTGTGAGCGGCTTCGAGGGTACCGGTTGTGATTGTGGAGACACCATCATCCCTACTCCCTTCGATACCGAATAGCTCTTCCTCCATGCGATCGGGCGCCATGGCCGCGCAGTTGACGACGATAAAAGGGTTATCCTTGCGTGGCGAGCGTTCGTGGATCAATCGTGCCACCACTTCCTTGCCGGACCCGGCTGGTCCCATAATCATCACCCGGCTGTTGGCCGACGCGACCTTGACGACAATCTGATCGAGATCACGCATTAATTTCGAATTTCCGAGCATCTGAGGTTTAGTATCGGCGCGCAAACGTAATTCTTCATTCTCGCGCCTCAACCTAGCCGCCTCAATAGCGCGTTCGACAAGAAGAATTAATCGCTCGGCCTTGAACGGTTTTTCGATAAAATCGTAGGCACCGTCTTTAATGGCGGTGACAGCCATTTCAACCGTGCCGTGGCCGCTCATCATCAACACGGGAAGCGAGGGATAGTTGCGCTTGACCGCTTTTAGGATACCTAGCCCGTCCAACTCACAGCCTTGCAGCCAAATATCCAGTAACACCAAGTTTGGCCGGCGCGCTTCGACCGCCGCCAGGGCATCATCACTGGTGGCTGCCTCGCGCGTATCAAAGCCTTCATCCTCAAGAATGCCAGCAACCAGCATCCGAATGTCAGATTCATCATCGACTATAAGAATATCGTTCGCCATTCCCGAAACCTTGGGCTTATCGTCGCCCCGGCTAAGTTTCACCGAACTCGCCATAGCCATCCGCTCACCATCAAAAGGCACTTTTAGCCGGCGCGCCCATGTCATCACGCTCACGCGCTAAAGAGCGCGTCACGACCGCACCACCGCCGTCTCGGTTATTGAGCAGCACGACGCCTTGATGATCTTCCATGATTTTGCGCACAATGGCCAAACCAAGCCCGGTCCCCTTTCCTCGTGTGGTCATATAAGGTTCGGTCAGCCGTTCGCGGTCTTCTGGTAGCCCCCTTCCGTTGTCTTCAACGACGATACGGAACTCGTCAAACACATCGACAGCCGAGGAACGGGTTTCCTCCATCAACGTAACGCGAATCCAGCCCTTATCCATTTTGCTCGTCCCAGACGCCAACCGGCCATCGATGGATTCGGCAGCGTTTTTGAGAACATTGGTCAGCGCACGCGATATCTGGCGGCTGTCACAGCTCATCATAATAGCACCATCCGGGAAAGAGGCCTCAATCGGAATATCCGGCGTTCGGTTGCGCTCCAGAAATACCACTTGACGACATATTTCCACCAAATTCTCTGGTTTCATCGTCGGCTGCGGCATGCGGGCGAATGCGGAGAACTCATCCACCATGCGTCCGATGTCCTCAACCTGTCGGACAATAGTTTCAGTGCAAGTGATAAAAGTATCCGGATCGGTTTCAATCTCCCTCTTGTACTTGCGGTGCAGGCGTTCCGCTGACAACTGGATTGGTGTCAGCGGGTTTTTGATCTCATGCGCGATGCGCCGTGCGACATCAACCCAGGCAGCGGTTCGCTGCGCCGAGAGAAGATCAGTGACGTCGTCGAAGGTTACAACGTAGCCAATAGTTTCCGTCTCCAGCGTTTCGCCGGCGATCCGTACCAATAGTGTGCGGAGCCCGTCGTGCCTCACCAGGCGGATTTCGGATTGGTGGGTACGTTGCGGCGCTTCCAAGGCCTGTTTCAACAGTTCCGCCATTTCGGGCACAGCTTCAACCAACGGTTTGCCGGCAAACTTCATTACATCAAGCCCCAGCAGTTCCGATGCCGAACGGTTAGGAAGATGCACTTTGCCGTCTACGTCAATACCAATGACGCCTGCCGACACACCGGCAAGCACGGTTTCCGTAAACCGGCGTCTTTCGTCGAGTTCACGGTTGGCGCTAAGTAAACCTCGTTGCTGTGCTTGCAATTGCGATGTCATGTTGTTAAAGGCATGGCCGAGCGTTCCGATCTCGTCCGTGGCGGCACCGGCATTGACGCGGAAATCGAGATTTCCGTCACTAACCTCCTCAGCCGCGGTAATCAGATTGCTGATTGGACGCGCTAATTGACGCGCTACGGTGAGCCCGACCCAGCTTGCGGCCAGCAGCAAAAGCAGTGCCACCATTACAAAAATGATGATGAAACTGACCTGGATGCCGCTACGCTCACTCTCCATTTTCTTGTAGCTGCGCACGGCTGTGTTGATCTTATCGATATGGCTTCTGACGCGCGGGTCCACCAGTCGCTCAACCAGTAAATAAGCGTCGACAAACCGGTTAAGACGGATCAGCGCGCGCATACGCTCATCGTTCCCTGACCCGATAACCGCGATTTTGCCATCATTGGCGGTCTCGAAAGCATCAATGGACAAGTTTTCTATCTCAGGAATAAGACTGAACCGCGCACGCGCCAGCACTTGGCCCGTACTATCAAGTACCACGGCTTCCGAAAGCGAGCGCAAGGCCGATTGCGACGATAGCACATCATTGAACAATTGACGGCTTCGCATGAGCCTGGCCGCGTTCAAGTTTAGGTCATTGGCCAAGGCAAAGGCGTCCGTCTCTATGATATTACGGTGATCATGAAGATAGGCCTTGGCCACAGCCATTGATTCATTCAAAGCCGTACGCACGCGCTCTGAAAACCAGCTTTGCATGCCGAAATTCAGAAACAGCGCTGAAAATACGACGACCAGAATACCCGGCGTCACCGCGACCAGACTGAAAAGCACGACAAGACGGACATGTAACCCTGAACCCGCTGCACCCCTGCGGCGTTCAGTCCATAACTGTATCAGCCGCCGAATAACCACGACAGCCAGTAGCAGCAGAAGGATACCATCAATATAGAGTAGACTGAGGACGGTATCTATATCGTAGGCACGCCCTGACCTACCTGTGATACTGGCCACGGTAGCCACGCCGGAGGCAATCGCGGCTGCGGCCAGCGCATAGGCTGCTTTTCGGCTGGAAATTCCCCTTCGGGCCGCCAAAATCAGCTTCTCGGTGGTGGTTCCAAGATCGCTCATCGGCCGCCTCTGATCACCGGAATGTCGAGTTCGCGAATTTTCTTGCGCAAGGTATTTCGATTAAGACCCAAGACCTGTGCCGCGCGCACCTGATTTCCCCGCGTCGCCTGGAGAGTCAAGGTAATCAGCGGTTTTTCCACCTCACGTAACACGCGGTCATAAAGGCCACTGGCCGGTAGATCGTTCTGATGTGCAGCGAAATAAGATGCCAACTGACATTCCACTGTCCCCGATAGCCCCTGGTCCTGCCCGTCGGCTGTCCCTGATGCAGCAGCCTCCCCACGCTCCGCCAATTCTCGGGCGACAATGGCCTGTGAAATGGTTTCTTCGGAATAAAGGGCGGCCAATCGCTGGACAAGGTTCTCGAGTTCGCGCACGTTGCCGGGCCAAGTGTGATGGGTCAGGCTATGAAGAGCGGCATTGTCAATGGTTTTCCAAGGCAAGCCGAAATTCTTGGCGCGCGCCAGAAAGTACCTGACGAGTTCCGGAATGTCCTCGGTCCGATCACGCAACGGCGGCAGCCTAAGAGGCACAACGTTAAGGCGAAAAAACAAGTCCTCACGGAACAGGCCCTGGCGGATTAGCTGTTTCAAATCATGATGGGTCGCAGCGATAATTCTAACGTTAGCTGTAATCGGCACATGGCCGCCGACAGTTGTGAATTCTCCTTCTTGCAGTACGCGCAATAACCGCGTTTGAGCCTCCATCGGCATATCGCCGATCTCATCCAAAAACAGCGTGCCACCCTCCGCCTGTTCGAAACGGCCGGACGTGCGCACCGTGGCGCCGGTAAAAGCGCCTTTCTCGTGGCCGAAAAGCTCACTTTCGATCAGTTCATGTGGGATTGCGGCCATGTTGATGGCAACAAATGGGCCCTGCTTACGCTTGCCGTAATCGTGCAACGCGCGCGCTACCAATTCCTTACCGGTACCGGATTCACCATTAATCATTACCGTTAAGTCCGTCGGCATCAGCCGTGCTAGTGTACGATAGACCTCCTGCATGGCCACCGAACGACCAATCAACGGTAGCGCATCGCCTAAATCATCCGGTACCGCCGGGCTGCCACCGAGATCATTTTTAGCCTCAACCCCCCTCTTAGATATTGATATTAATTCACTGATATCAAATGGTTTTGGAAGATATTCAAAAGCTCCTTTTTCAGTTGCCTTAACGGCTGTTTGCAGAGTCGTCTGGGCACTCATAACAACGATCCTAAGATCAGGACGGATACGTCGAATGCGCGGAATTAGATCGAGGCCATTCTCATCGGGCATAATCACATCGGTGATCACCAAGTCGCCGTCGCCTTCCTCAACCCATTTCCACAGCATGGCCGCCGTTCCGGTGGCGCGGACCTCAAAGCCGGCACGCGTCAAAGCCTGGGTGATGACGGTCCTAATCGCGGCATCGTCATCAGCAACAAGGATGGTCGGCGCCGTCGTCATGCTGCCTCCATTTCCGCAAAAATCGGCAGCAACACCTTGAAAACCGAACGCTTCAACTCCCGTTCGTACTCGACGATCCCGCCATGCCCTTGAACAATTTGCGCCACCAGCGCCAGACCAAGACCGCTACCGTTGGATTTATTGGTCACAAACGGGTCAAAAAGGTAAGGCAGCATGTCATCTATGATCCCGGGGCCGTTGTCGATGACGCTGATTACCAGGGGTAATTGCACACGTTCACGGCTCCCGGGCGATGCAATGCGGATCCCATGGCGATATGCGCTTTCCAAAACGATTTCTCCGCCCACTTCGGACACGGCCTCAGCGGCGTTCTTAATGAGGTTCAGAAACACCTGTACCAACTGGTCGCGATCGCCACGCACTGGTGGTAAAGACGGATCGAAATTGGTAACGATTCGCAGGCTCTTTCCAAAACCGTTGCGCGCCAATTGATGCACATGATCCAACACTTGGTGAATATTGACTGCCTCGCGCCTGACCATAGAATTTTCGGTGAACAACCCCATGCGATCGACGAGAGCGCAAATACGGTCAACTTCATCACGGATGAGTCGCGTCAAGTCGCGGCTTTCGGTATCGAGGTTATCTTCTAGCAGTTGCGCCGCACCACGGATACCCGACAACGGGTTCTTGACCTCATGGGCCAACAGAGACGCCATGGCGGTAACCGAACGAGCCGCACCACGGTGCGAGAGTTGACGGTCGATCTTATCCGCGATGGAACGCGGAAACAGCGTGACAACCACAACGTTCGGGTTCTCCGGTGCCACGCTTGCATGCAGGTTGACGAAATGGCGACCGATACGCGGTGTTTCGATGGTAATATCGTATTCCGACACCGCCTGCTGCTGGCTGCGCGCCTGACAGATTAGCGCAAAAAGCGGGCTATCGCCGGGCAGCAAGGTCTCAAGCGGCTCACCAACCAGATTTCCAACGCTTGTACGCAAGAATTGTTCACCAGCGGCATTGATACAGCGAATTATACCCGTTTCATCGACGGCAATCACTGTCGCCGTCAAGGCGTTCAGCACCAGATCGCCATTAATAACGCGTTCGAGATCATCCGTTACCCAGGAATTCGCGGCCTGGTTACTCATGCGGCCCGCCTAACCATTAAAGGATCATAAAACCCGCGCAATAGAGTGCGTACTGCATCCGGTTCCGTTAATTGAAACACGACGGCACGAAATTCTGCTGAATTTGGTAACCCTTTGGAATACCAGCCAATATGTTTACGCGCGATCTTGACGCCAATATCAACCCCATAATGGCTAAGGATCGCATCGAAATGCTCGATTACAATATCGAGTTTCGTCTGCAAACCTGGTTCCGGGCGCTTTTCCCCGGTTTCCAGGTAATATCGGATTTGGTCGAGGAACCAGGGCCGGCCATAGGTTCCGCGCCCAACCAAAACCCCATCTGCGCCCGACGCTGCCAACAAATCCCGTGCGTCTTCGACCGTATTAACATCGCCATTGCCGAAAACCGGTATTTTGACCGCCGATTTAACCTCACCAATGAAAGCCCAGTCGGCGCGGCCCTTATAAAACTGACAACGCGTCCGGCCGTGTATGGCAAGCGCCTGAATCCCGCATTCTTCCGCCATCTTCGCCAAGTTTGGTGCGTTTCGATTGAAATCATCCCACCCGGTGCGCATTTTCATGGTCACCGGCACTTTCACCGCCTCTACGACTGCCTCAAATATTGCCCCAGCTTTACGTTCGTCCCGCATCAGTGCGGAGCCCGCATACCCATTGGTAACCTTTTTCGCTGGGCACCCCATGTTGATATCGATGATGGCGGCACCACGGTCTTCATTCAGTCGTGCGGCTTCCGCCATGACATCCGGTTCACACCCCGCCAACTGCACAGAGATTGGGTATTCATCAGCCATATGCGTGGCCATTTTCATGGTTTTACGCGCCGCGCGCACCATGGCACGGCTGGCAATCATCTCAGAAACCACTAAACCGGCGCCTAAGCGCTTCACCAAACGCCGGTAGGGCATATCCGTGACACCGGACATCGGTGCCAGAACGATGGGATTGTCGACGCGGACAGGACCGATCTGTAGCGGTTTAAACTGGTGAATGGCCAAGATGGAAACTCCTAAATTATGCTTATTTATTAGGCATTTTTTTAGAAAAAGGCAAGCAATGCCTTAACAATACGCATCGCTTATTTCCTGGAGAAATTAACCTATCAGTACGTCGGTGACAAATTTCACGCCGGGATACCCCAGCGTCAACAAAAGATAGGCCGCCAGCGCCCAACGTGCCGCCCGGCGCCCACGCAGGCCGATTCGGAAATGCATCAACAGAACGGCGCCAATCAACACGAATGCGGTCACTGTCAGTATGGTCTTGTGGTCCAATGTCATGACGGTCCCAGTATCGGCAAACCGAAGCGCCATTCCGCTCATCAATCCAACGCCAAGAACAACCTCTCCGCCGCTCAGAATCCGAACCATCAACCGGTCGCAGGTGGTTACGGCCGGCAGCGTCTGGGTCAGTTGGGTCGGTTGTTTGGTCTTTAACGCGCGCTCCTGCAAAAGTGCAACAAGTGCCGCTACGGCGGCAATAGTCACAAGGCCATAAGTTACAACGGAAACGAAGATATGGACAACGACCAGCGCTCCGGGGACGTGACCGAGAAGTTTCGCCTCTTCGTGGCTTGTCCACACTGTCGCAAGAATTCCCAGTATCAAGACGGCGGGCGCTAAAATCGGTGCCAGACGCCACGATTCATCCTCGATCGCCATGATCAGCAAATACAGCGCCATGGTCGCACTGACAGTAACCCAAAGCGCCGCGCCGAAATCCGTCCGCCAGGCCGGGGTGAAGGACGTCACCACCCAAAGCGTCGGCCCGACCAGGGCGGCAATAACGGCAAACCACAAGAACGCATCACGCTGGGGCTCCGAGCGAAGCCCCAGGAATGTCGCTGGCAGCAGGGTCGCCAAGGCCATCAGGTTAAGAACGGTCGCGGAGTGCAACATGTTGAAAGGTCTGGTTCTAATTCAACGCGCGTAGCCGCAGCATGGCGCTGTCTTTGAGGGGATGCAAGTCTCAAACGACGTGGTTGGCATTGGCTGCCATGGGTTCTAATGTCCATTGAACCTGATGATAGGGATGCACATTGACGCAAACCGCTGCATTGATCGTCGGCGCCGGGCGCGGTCACCGTTTCGGCGGCGATATGCCCAAACAGTACCAACCACTGAACGGTGAGCCGGTGCTGCGCCATACCCTTCGCGCGTTTATCAACCATCCGGACATCAATGCCGTTCAGGCAGTGATCCATCCAGACGATCTTGAGCTCTTTGAACACGCTGCCCGGGGTTTTGAACTTCTTGCTCCGGTTTGGGGTGGTGAAAGTCGCCAAGACTCGGTGCGCCTCGGATTATTACATCTCAAGGAAACGAGCCCCGACCAAGTCTTGATCCATGACGCGGCGCGGCCATTTGTCGACGCAGACCAGATCTCTCTCGTCATCGGCGCCCTCGGCGCGCACCCAGGAGCCATCCCGGCCCTGCCGGTGACGGATACCTTGAAACGCGGGCATAATAGAAAAATCGACAAAACCGTCCCGCACGAGGGTTTGTGGCGGGCGCAAACACCGCAAGGTTTCCAGTTTAAGGCAATCCTCAAAGCCCACCAATCATTGGCCGGACAATCCTTGACCGATGATGCCACAGTTGGCGAACATGCTGGGATAGAAGTCGTTATAGTTGAGGGGAGCGAAGATAACGTGAAAATCACCACTAAGAAAGATCTTGAGCGTACACAGGCACCGCAATCAGCCACCCAGTTCCGCACCGGATATGGCTATGATGTCCATGCCTTCGGTGACGGTAACCGCGTCGTCCTTTGTGGCGTTCAGATCCCGCACAGCCAAAGCTTGATCGGACATTCGGATGCCGACGTCGCGCTGCATGCGGTGACCGATGCGCTACTCGGCGCCATTGGCGCCGGCGATATAGGTGAACATTTTCCACCGAGCAACTTAAAATGGCGTGGGACGGCATCAGACCAGTTTGTGCGCCATGCCGTGTCGTTAATCGAAAAATGCGGCGGCCGCGTGGTCAATGTTGACGTGACCCTGGTTTGCCAAGCACCAAAAATCGGACCATACCGCGAAGCCATGTGCAAGCGGCTTACCGAGATACTCAACATCGCGAAAGGCCAAGTAAGTGTCAAGGCAACAACTACTGAGGGCTTGGGATTCACCGGACGAAATGAAGGAATAGCCGCACATGCAATCACCTCAGTGAGCTTGGTGGGATAAAGAGCCTTGAATAGTTTGCGACTTTGAGCCTACTCCAGGCCATATCAAGCTGTTAAGGCCAGTCTACCAAGCGGTGCAATCGTGAATCAGCGGTGCCATTGCCAACGCCCAGCAGTTTTCGTCATCGTTCAGCAAATCAGCGTACGCTGACATCAGGTTAATCCCCCCGCGGGTTGCGGGTCTCTTCTTCTAGCCAGCATAGGAAATCGGGGTTGCCACCCATGATCGGCAGGGCGATCACACATGGGCAGTCGTAACTATGCAACGCGTTAATTTTCTCGGTGACGGAGGCGACCATATCATCGCTGGTTTTCAACACCAAGGCGACTTCGCTACTGCTTTCCACGCGTCCTTCCCACCAGTAAATGGCCGTCGTGCGCCCGAGGATATTAGCACAAGCCGCGAGCCGCTCATCAACGATGGTGCGGCCTAATATTTCAGCCTCTTCGTTGTCGCTCGCGGTGACATAAACCCAAACGGCGGCCATCGCGCATCCCCTCCTCTACTGCTCTAAATAACGGCGGGCTTGGTTGTGGGATCAATCTAACGTATCATGCGCCAAGGTGCCACCCGCTGGTCGGAGGGAGGAAAACGTGAGTGCAACACCACAGAATGACAATCCGGACCCCGCTCCCGTGCGCCCGCCATCGCAAATGATGCGCAACCATCAACCAACTGGTAACCAACAGCGCTGGATGATGCGAGGCCTTTCTCAGCCTGGTGGCAAACTGCCGCTTTTTGACGACGACGGCCAAAAAGTTAGTGCCCGCACGGTAGCGAGTTGTCTCGATCACGGATGGGTCGAGCCTTGGTTCGTTAATCCGATCAAGCCCGATTGGATGGTCTGCAAATTGACCGATAAGGGCCGTGCCTTAATCGATGCAGACGTCGGGTAATTTGCCTCCCTTGGGCCATTGTCTAGACATGCAGTTGCC
>CAYXUT010000056.1:0-16035 GCA_964468005.1 uncultured Magnetovibrio sp.
CGCCGGGCTCAAGAGAAAACTCGATGTTGAGCCTCGGATTATCAGCCAGCGAATCTAGCACATCCAAGGCTTCCATCTGTTGGCCACTCAGGGTCGGCACGCCAGCTAAGCGCTGAGCAGAGCGAGCATAATGTGGTGCATAGATGGCGGATAGGTATCCATCATGCCAATTAAAGATGGACATCTCATAGTAGGCCCGACCCATCGGCAGTGATTTCGCCACGCCCACCAAACCAAACACAAGCCGCCCGCAGACAGGTCATCTTGTAGGTTACTATTGATATTTCAAACAACTGTTTCTCGAGAACGAATTGCCCAAACACTCGCGGGAAAATGCCCCGCAGACGCGGGTCCGGATGTTTGTCAGACGGCATGCCGTCTGACCGACCATGCAACTCAAATATGTCAAAATACGATACAAATTCTTATCTAATAGCTGATAAAATTTTGCCTTCGATGGCAGCACCGGCGGCAATCCCCGGTGTCCCAGACGCATTGAAGGCCGCACTCCTTGGCTCAGAATATTGCAGCGCACCTGGCTATCATAAAAGCTCTCTAGCCTCGGCCGACAAATGGCATCTTGGTTGCCATGATGGTCATGAACTGGATGTTAGCGTCCGGCGGCAAGCCGGCCATGTAGACGACCGCGTCAGCAACTTTACCAACATCCATAACCGCCTCGACAGCGACCTCACCGTTTGCCTGTTTAACGCCAGTAGACATGCGCGACGCCATTTCCGTCAACGCATTGCCGACGTCGATCTGGCTGACGGCGATGTCGTACTTACGACCATCCAGAGATAAGGTCTTAGTAAGGCCAGTGATCGCATGCTTGGTCGAGGTATAAGGCGCAGAATCGGGTCTCGGCGCATGGGCGGAGATTGATCCGTTGTTGATGATCCTTCCGCCCATAGGGGCCTGGTCTTTCATGATCTTAAAGGCCTGTTGGGCACAATTGAAGGAACCCGTTAGGTTGACATCGACGACCGTTTTCCATTGATCAAAAGTTAACTCCTCAAACAGAACGCCAGGCGTATTGAGGCCGGCGTTATTGAACAGCACATCGAGCCTGCCATGCTCCGACTTGATCTCATCAAAAAGAGCGGCCACCAAATCGGGATCGGCAACATCCGTCGGAACCGCCATCGCCCGCTTCGCTGCACCCTTGGCAAGAGAAATGGTTTCTTCCAAAGCCCCCACGCGCCGACCGGCCAGAACCACTTTGCAACCAACCTCCAATAGAGCCAACGCCGAGGCCCGACCGATCCCCGAACCCGCACCCGTAACCAGCACAATCTTGTTTACTGAAGCCATTATTCTTTCTTAGCTTAAAACGAAAGGGTTTGGGGTTTCCGTCGCCGTGGAAATCCAGACCGTTTTGGTTTGCAGGTATTCCTGAATTGCCTGCTGGCCGCTCTCCCGGCCCAGTCCAGATTGCTTGTAGCCGCCGAATGGAGCGATAAAACTTACGGCCCGATAGGTGTTAACCCAAACTGTTCCGGACTTAATCCGTTTCGGAATCTCGATAGCGCGGCGGATATCGCCGGTCCACACTCCAGACGCCAGGCCGTAGATCACGTCATTGGCAATGGCGATCGCTTCATCATCGTCCTTGAATGGGATCACGGAAAGCACAGGTCCAAAGACCTCTTCCTGGGCAATGCGCATATTGTTGTTGACGCCGACGAACACGGTCGGCTCGACAAACCAGCCGTCGCCACATTCGGGACGCTTAGCCTTACCTCCGCCCATCAAACACTCGGCGCCATCCTTACGCGCCACTTCCATATAGCTGAGGATCTTCTCGTACTGCGGCATGGTGGTAACGGGACCGACCTGAGTATCGACCTGCATGGGGTCACCCATCTTTGCGGTCTTGGCGAATTTCACCAGCTTGTCGACGAATTCATCATGGATCGATTCCTGCACCAACAATCGAGAACCCGCGATACAGGTCTGACCGGTTGCTGCAAAAATTCCAGAAATCGCACCCTTGACCGCGTTTTCCATGTTGCAGTCGTCAAAAACGATATTCGGCGACTTGCCCCCTAGTTCCAAACTGACCTTTTTCAAGCCGGCCGCCGCCTGTTGGTAGACGTGGGTGCCGGACAAGGCGCCACCGGTAAAGGCGACCTTAGCGACATCGGGATGCACGACCAAAGGCTCGCCGGCTTCCTTGCCGAAGCCGGTTACCACATTGAATACGCCTTTCGGAAAACCGGCCTCTTCGACCAGATTGGCGAATTCCAACGTTGAGGCGGAAGTGAACTCCGACGGCTTGACCACAACCGTGTTACCGGCCGCCACCGCTGGAGCTAGTTTCCACGCCAACAACAGCAAGGGCGAGTTCCAGGGCGTGATCATGGCGCAGACACCCAGTGGCTCCTGGCAAGTATAGGTGAAGGTATTGGGCTTATCGATGGGCAGCACCGCGCCTTCGATCTTGTCGGCGAGACCGCCGAAATAATGATACCACTGCGCCAGATATTGGCACTGCAGGCCCATCTCGGCGATCAGCTTGCCATTGTCTTTGACCTCCAACGCACCCAAGCGCTCGGCATTTTTCGTAGCCAGATCGCCCAAACGCCTCAGCAAGTGCCCGCGCTGGGTTGCATTGAGGCCCGCCCACTCAGGGCTTTCCAGCGCCGCTTTAGCCGCCTCCACGGCCCGGTCGGCATCTTCCTCGCCACCACGCGCAACCAGTGCCCAGGGTTGGCCTGTAAACGGGTTAAAAGTTTCAAAATAATCTCCGGAAGCGGGCTCGACCCATTCTCCGTTGATGTACATGTTCAGTTTTTCTAGCTCGGCCATGTTCGGCTCTCCCTACGTGAATGATGTTCAAACAATGCCCACATCTCCCAGCAGCGCGACACGAAAACGGTCCTTTAAATAAGCACCATCCTTCGGCGGCAGCTCAAAAGGCAATTTTTCAGCCCTGACCTTGATTACAAAAACCGATGGTCCCGACCCTTCCAGCATTTGCGGAATTGCGGTGTCCAATTCACTTTGCTCTCGTACGGTCGCGGTCACGGGCATGCCGCTGCCGGCCGCAATGGCCGCGAGATCGGCCTTGTACGCAGTCGCCGTCGCCTGCATCCCGGTCTCGCCGTAGCGTTCATTATCGAATACGGCAATGGCCAGGTTCTCAGGCGCCTGCAGAGCAACCGTTGCGAAGCTGCCGAGCCCCATCAGGACCTCGGCATCTCCAGTAGCCACCAGAACACGTTTTTCTGGTTGCGCCATGGCAAGCCCGAGCGCCATCGGAATGGCACCGCCCATGGCACCCCATAGCGGGAAAATACGCTCGCAGTCACCGGCCACAGTGAAGTCCCAATTGGTTGAACCCAAACCAGTGACGATCAACAAATCGTCGCCACCGGCATCGTGGATCTGTTGAGCTACCTCCCGACGATGGAGTGCAAACTCATCGGCACGTGAAAGATCAGACATTTCGCCAGTCCCCTATTTCCCGAAGGTCTTGATCGGCATCAGGCGTTGATGCAACAAGAGCGCCCCCACATGCATACCAACAAAGGCCCGGTGCAGCATGGCCGCGGACTGGGCACCAACATCGGCCGGGTCATCGACCGTCTCAACCATCACATCCATGGCCACGAGCGCAGGCTCAGCACCCCGCCCCATCGCCATCTGCCAAGGATTGAATTCGTGCCATTGGCCGCGCATGGTGATAAACGCCGCCATGGGAAAACGGCAGGTTCGCATAAGCCCCACCATATTGATACAATTGCCGACGCCAGACGATTGCATTAATAGCGCGCCCCGCTGCCCGCCAAGCCAGGCCCCCGCCAGCATAGCGATGCCCTCTTCTTCGGTCGTCAACGGTACGGCGCGGATATCGTTATCAGCGATACATGCATCGATCAATTCCGCATGGCCGGCATCCGGCACGTAGGCTACCTGTTTGATATCCGCCTCCTTAAAGGCGCTGTAGATATCTTTCCACCATTCCATGGCTTAATTGTTTCCTTCTTGATATTGCATTTGGCTGACCAAGGAAGAATCCAACTGCCAACCGGATTTCCAGCGCCGCCAAAGTGTCCAGGTGCCGAACCCGACCACGATGGTGGCGATTGTCGGCCTTGGAACACCGCCCATCATGTAGAGAGGAATGGCGGCCGTTAAACAGGCAAACGGCAGATAAAACAGCGTCCATTTTTTGCGACCACGATGTTCCTGAAATACAGGGAAGATGGCGGAAAATAAAGCGATGATTAGGAAAAACAACGACCAGGGTCGGGTGAAGAACGGGGTCAGGTCCGGTGTGATCGCCAACGCACGGGCAAGATTAAGTTCGGCAATATTGCCAAGCACTACGCCCAGGATCATCGGCGCCAGCGGGAACCCAAATTGGCGCATGATGAAACCGAGAATACCGAACCACAGCAAACTCCAAAGATCAAAGGTCACGTTATTCAAAGCAAACACACCGATGCCGCAGAACCCCAGGATCACGCTGGCCAGCATGTACATGCGGATTTTCGTCACCAGTACAAAAATTCTGAGCATAAAAGACTGCAAAAAGATCATCATGAACGTGGCAATGAAGAAAGCGGTGAATATCGAATAGACCAGAACCGGCTCATCGGTGATAAAGGTCGGGCTGGGCACCACATCGTGGATCAACAGTGCGCCCAGCATAACCGCCGCGGTCACATCGCCCGGAATACCAAGCCCGATCAGCGTGATCAGCGCGCCCCCTTCGACCGCATTGTTGGAGCTTTCCGGGGCAATAATCCCCTCAGGAGTACCGCTGCCGAATTTCTCCGGCGTCTTGGACGCCTTTTTTGCCTGGTCGTAGGCCAAAATGTTGGCAACCGACCCGCCGGCGCCCGGTAAAATTCCAGTAAAGACACCGATAGTCGCCGAGCGCACGACAACAACCCAGCGTTTGCCAATCTCTCTGAGTGCGCCAAGATGATCGATTCTGGCCTTCACCGTGCCTTGCTCGGAGAGAGATTTTCGTGCTGCGTCCGGGTCACGAACATCACTCAGCAATTGCGAGAACGCGAACAGGCCAATCAAGACGGCGATGAAATCGAAACCCGAAAGCAAGGTTTCCGAGCCGAAATCGAAACGCGCCATACCCGCCGCCTCGTCCTCACCGACCGTTCTCACCAAAAGCCCAAGCGCGCCGGCAATTAATCCTTTAACTAGGTGCTTGCCTGCAAGGCTGGCGGTGATAGTGAGCGCAAACATGACCAACATAAAAAAGTCCCAAGGCTGGAACTCGAGCCCAACGCGCGCCAGTTGCGGCGCCAGCGTCATTAGGCAAATAGCACTGAATATGCCGCCAAAAAACGATGACCAAACCCCGATACCCAACGCCAAGCCCGGTTGACCGCCGCGTGCCATCGGAAAGCCGTCGAACGTTGTTGCCACAGACGAAGGCGGGCCGGGGATGCCGGTCAGGATGCCTGCCATGAGGCCACCCGAGAGCCCGCCGACCATGACGCTCACCATGGTCGCCACACCCTGTTCCGGCGGCATGGAGAAGGTGAACGGTAAGGTTAGGACCACGGCCATGGCAATGGTGAAACCGGGAATGGCGCCGGCGACTAGTCCACCGGCAACGCCAACCGCCATCAGCAGCATGGTTTTCCAAATCCAAAGCCCCTGCAGGGCTAGAGAGAAATGATTGAATGCGTCCGATAGGTATTCGACAACCATCTTTCCGGCCTCAGTTTGCGTACGGGTTGAAGATCATGCCTTCTGGCAACATGACCCCAAGCCCGAAGGTGAACAGGCTCCACATGGTACCTACGGTGCAAACCGATATCACCGCATGAGCAAGCAACTGCTTTGGTGCCCAGCCCCCAAGTAGGGACATAAGCAAGAATACGAACACTAAACCCCCGATAAGCATGCCGAGCACCGGCAGTGTCAGCAGGAACAAAAAGAACATAACAAAGCAGATGATCGGATTCCGCCAATAGCGCACTAAACCGAACAGCCCTAGATCCCGTGCCACAGCCGTCTCGGCGTCATTGGGACCGGCCTTGATCGACTGTACAAGGTAAATCAGGCAAAGCACGCTGAGAACAGCCAGAATCACGCGCGGCCAGGTGGATGGCATCAGAACCCCGTAATCCGGCTGGCGGATATCAAAGGTCGCCCAGATAAGGACACCACACCCCAGCAGCAGAAAAATGGCGACGATGGTATCTCTATTCATTCGGGCCATGGCACCGACCTTCCCAATATTTCGCCCCCGTGCGAACGGAAAGCCCGGACCGCAAGACGATCCGGGCCCACCTGTCCGATGATTTTACCAATAGATTTAGGGCTTAGTTACTCTTTCCCCAGCCCATCGCATCGGCAATCGTCTTGAACTCACCATAGGATTTATCGATCCATGCTTGATAGTCATCGGGGCCAACCCACTGGAGACCTGTACCCTTAGCGACCATCTGCTTTTTCAGGTCTTCATTGGCGGCCGCCTTCTTCATAACATTTGCCCAGTAGTTGATGATACCCTTCGGCGTGCCTTTCGGCGCAACGATACCACGCTTGATTGAGAAGATGAGATCGACGCCCAACTCCTTCAATGTGGGCAGGTTTGGCAGTGCCGGATCACGCTTTTCGGCAGCGATGGCATAGGCCTTCAACTCACCCGATTCAATGTACTTGCGCCCGGAAGCCACATTAAGACCACCCAGCTTGATGGCACCGGAAAGCAATGCAGTCATGCGCTGGCGGGTGCCGTCAAAAGGTACGAATTTGAACTTCATACCGGTCTTCTGTTCGAGCCGGAGCCAAGTGAACTGGCTGGTGGAACCGAAGGTGGCGCCGGTCGGCACTGTTCCCGGCGCGGCCAAAACAGCTTTTTGGAATTCCGCATAGTTATTCCACGGGGCCTTGGACGATGCGCCGATAATGTCAGGCGTATCCGTCAACAGCGCCACCGGGTCAAACTTATCGAAATGGAACTTGATGCGGCCGTTGAAGAAACTGGTGAAGGCACTTTGGTGAATGGCAAAAAGCGTGCAGCCATCCGGCTTGGCCTTAGCCGCCTCCTTAGCACCTTTGTTGCCACCTTGGCCTGGAATGGTGACGACCTTTAGTTTCGGCGACATATTCATGCCGGCGATGGTTTTCTCAAAGATCGAGAACAGCACGTGGGTGCCACCACCGGCTTTCCACGGCACGATCAGCTTTGCAGTATTGCACGGTATTTTCGGCGCGGCGGAAGACTGTCCAGCAGTAAAACTGACTGCAACCAGAGCTGCGACCGATGCTTGGATTAGTGTACGAAATTTCATGACTGTATCCTCCAGATGATAAACTTTTCGACGCTTTCGCATTTTTCTGTCAGAAAGCGTTTTTACCATCTCCATCACCGCACACTCAGTGTTTGCCCGTCAAGTCCTTCGTGGTATACCAGGATGAATTCCGACTAATTGGAGCCGGTTTTCCCATGCGCAACCTTGAGTTACCTGGCCGCTCGCCGGCTCACGGCGTCAATGGCATGGCCGCCACCTCCCATACTTTGTCGACGGCGACCGCCATCGACATCCTTCGCCGGGGTGGTAACGCCATGGATGCAGCCATCGCGGCTTGCGCGGTGCAGTGTGTGGTCGAACCCGAATCGACAGGCATCGGCGGCGATAACTTTTGCCTTTATGCCCCGGGCGGCTCAGGCGAGATCGTTGCCTTCAATGGTTCCGGCAAGGCTCCCATGGCGGCAACCGCCGAATGGTACCTGGAAAACGGCATTATCGAGATCCAGCGCCAAACGCCGCATGCCTGCGTTGTGCCGGGTGCTGTCGATGCCTGGTACCAACTCACCCGCGACCACGGCACTATGGGCTTGAACGAACTCTTGCAACCAGCCATCGCCTATGCCCGAGACGGCTATCCCGTCTCATCGCGCGTTAGTGCCGATTTCGCCTTGCAGGCCGATATCCTCGCCCGCGACGAGCACCAGAAACGGGTCTTCATGCCGGGCGGGCACACCCCTGATGTCGGCGAAAGGCACGCCCAACCAGAACTCGCCGCCACCATGGAGTTGATCGCCGATAAGGGCCCAGACGCGTTCTATACCGGCGAGATCGCCGAAGACATGGTTGGATACTTGCAAAGTCTGGGTGGCCTACACACCATGGACGACTTCGCCGCCGTCAAAGGCAACTACGTGACGCCAATCTCGACCGAGTTCCGCGGCCACACCATCTGGGAATGCCCGCCCAACGGCCAGGGTGTCATCGCGCTCGAGTTGCTCAACATCATGTCCGGCTTTGAGACCGAAGGCGTCGACCCCATCTCCGTCGAGCGCCTGCACTCGGAGATCGAGGCCGGACGCCTCGCCTATCAGGACCGCAACATCTATGTCGCCGACCCGGCCCAGGCCAACGTGCCGGTCGATGCGCTGCTCACGACCGAACGCGCCACTGAGCTTCGCGGCGCCATCGACCCGTCCCAGCGTCTTACTAACCTGCCTTCGCCTTCGCTCCCTAACCACACCAGCACCGTCTACATCAGTGTCGTCGACAAGGACGGCAATGCCTGCAGCTTTATCAATACCCTGTTCAACAACTTTGGCGCCGGGTTGATGGCGCCGAAATCGGGTGTCGTTTTCACCAATCGTGCGCAAGGTTTCGTAATCGAACCGGGACACCTCAACTGCATCGCGCCAGGCAAACGCCCACTGCACACTATCATTCCCGGCATGGTCACCAAGGGCGGCCGCGCGGTTATGCCGTTTGGCGTCATGGGTGGCCATTACCAGGCCTTCGGCCACATGCATTTCCTCTCGCGCTTCTTCGATTTCGGCCACGACATTCAAGAAGCGCAGGATGCGCCGCGCATCTTCCCAGTACCCGGCGAAGACGTCGTCCAGATGGAAGGCACCGTGCCCGTTGACATCATTGCCGGTCTTGAGAAACTCGGACACAAGCGCGTGGTACCTTCAAAACCCATCGGCGGTTCGCAGGCAATTTGGATAGATAGCGAGCGCGGCCTCTTGTGCGGCGGCTCGGACCCGCGCAAAGATGGCTGCGCGATCGGCTACTAGGCGACCCCGTGAGCGGCTTTACCACTCGGCCCGAGATCAGAGGCACCTTCGGGGTCTGTGCCTCGACCCACTGGCTGGCGACAGCCGCCGGCATGGCGACGCTGGAGCACGGTGGCAACGCCTTCGATGCGGCCTGCGCCATGGGTTTCGCCCTGCAAGTCGTAGAGCCGCACATGAACGGTCCTGGCGGCGAAGTACCGATCCTAATCAACAAGGCCGGATCGAGCGACATCCAAGTTATCTCGGGGCAAGGCCCAGCACCGGCGAGAGCAACGGCTCAGGCCTATCACGAGCTCGGTCTCGAGCGCGTGCCTGGCACCGGTATGCTGCCGTTGGTGGTACCTGGGGCGTTTGATGCCTGGATGACGCTCTTACGCGACCTTGGCACGCTCAGGCTGCGTGACGTCCTGTACTACGCCATTGGCTACGCACGCGACGGTTTCGCCATCGCACCGAGTTGTGCCAATGCCATCGACCTCGTCTCGCCCTTTTTCAAGGCCGAATGGCCAACATCGGCAGCATTACACTTATCCAGAGGCCAGGCACCTAAGGCCGGTGAACTGATCCGCAACCCAGCACTTGCCGACACCTATACGCGGCTTTTGAACGAAGCCGAAGCTCTTGGCGCCAATCGCAATGCCGAGATCGAGGCAGCGCGTGAGACCTGGTCACAGGGCTTCATCGCCGAAACCATCGAGCGCTTCTGCCGCGACACCGAGGTCATGGACACCTCCGGACAGCGCCACAAGGCGCTCTTGAGCGGCAATGACCTTGCGAGTTACGAGGCCAGCTTTGAAGCACCCGTCACCTACGACTATCCCGTCAAATCCCAAGGCGGCGATCATGTCTATACCCTCGTCAAACCCGGCCCCTGGACACAAGGCCCGGTGATGCTGCAACAACTTGCGCTGCTGAAGGGCTTTCCCATCGGCGATATGGATCCGCTGCAGCCCGATTTCGTCCACACCGTCATCGAATGCGCCAAGCTCGCCTTCGCCGACCGCGAGGTCTTCTATGGAGACCCCAATTTCACAGACGTGCCCTTGGAGCACCTTCTGTCCGACACCTACAACGACGCACGCCGCGATCAAGTAGGCGACACCGCCGACCGTAAGTTTCGCCCCGGCGCCGTAGAAGGTTTCGGGCGCATGCCGGCGCTGCTACCCAAGGGTTCGACCATGAGCGGCGACGATCCGGAAGCACACGAATACGACAACATGTTCATCAACCAAATGGGCCAGGCGCGAGGTGACACCTGCCATCTCGATGTCATCGACAAGTGGGGCAACATGGTAGCCGCAACACCAAGCGGCGGCTGGCTATCGAGCTCGCCCGCAATTCCCGAGTTTGGCTTTTGCCTGTCAACTCGCGGCCAGATGTTTTGGCTCGACGAGGCACACCCCGATTGCATTCAGCCCGGCAAACGCCCGCGCATCACCTTATCTCCGTCGGTTGCGCTTCGCGATGGTGTTCCCTACATGGCTTTCGGCACGCCCGGCGGCGACCAACAGGACCAGTGGCCGCTGCACACTTTCCTGCGTCATGTACATCATGGCATGAACCTACAGGCCGCTATTGATGCGCCCAACTTCCACTCGACCCATTGGCCAGGGTCGTTCTATCCCCGCGAATGGGACCCTGCCGGCCTCAAGATTGAGCGTCGGTTCTCAGACGCCACCCTCGATGAACTTGAGCGCCGCGGCCACCGGCTCTACATCGAGGGCGATTGGACCTTGGGCCGCGTTTGCGCTTGCGCCAGGGATGGCGAACTTCTGATGGCCGGCGCCAACCCACGCTTCATGCAAGGTTACGCAGCGGGACGGTGATTTCTCAATCGAGGCACATTAAGGTGACCTTAGGCTCCAAGATACTTTCCCCACCTCGCCCGTTCCGTTAGCTTTTCGCAGGTGACGAAATAGGGGAGCAGGCCATGGCACATGTCGCCACGCCGGACGGTGTTAAATTGTTTTATGAGGAAACCGGCCAAGGGCTGCCGGTTATCTTCGTGCATGAGTTCGCCGGTGATCTACGAAGTTGGGCGCCCCAGGTGCGCTATTTCTCTAGGCGCTATCGTTGCATCAACTTTAACGCTCGCGGGTTTCCGCCCTCCGACGCACCTAACGAGCCTAAAATGTACTCACAAGACCTGGCGCGCGACGACATCCTTGCCGTGCTCGACGGCCTGAACATCGACAAAGCCCATATCGTCGGGCTTTCCATGGGCGGTTTCGCGACCATTCATTTCGGCCTCAATTATCCGAACCGCGCGATTTCCTTAGTCGTTGCAGGGGCCGGCTACGGCGCCGGCGAGGATGCCAAGGCACGCTTCGAAAAGGAAACTACGGAGGCCGCGGACCGGATGGAAACAGAAACCATGGCGGAATTCGGCAAGACTTATGCACTCGGACCCACAAGAGTGCAATTCCAAAACAAGGACCCGCTGGGCTGGAAGGAATTTGAGACGCAGCTTCGCGAACATTCTTCGACGGGATCAGCCAACACCATGCGCGGCGTACAACGGCGAAGGCCATCGCTTTACGACCTGGAAGGCCGGATGAAAGAGCTCACCGTTCCGACGCTGATCATAAATGGCGATGAGGACGAGCCCTGCCTAGACGTGGGCCTCTTCATGAAGCGCACTATCCGTTCATCCGCCTTGGTGTTGTTTCCGCAGACCGGCCATGCGTGTAACCTGGAAGAACCGGCGCTTTTCAACCAATTCTGTGGTGATTTCTTCCATCAGGTAGAGACCGGCCAGTGGCGCATGCGCGACCCCCGCTCTGTTACCAACGGTATCCTTTCGACGATGGACGATTAGTCGAAGGAAAAACCCATGGTGCGGCCCTGGTAATAAAGACCGCCGTCCTGGACGATCAGGAACTTAGCCCGTTTGTTGCCCATGTTGTGGTGCGAGTGGTAGGAGGTCGGCGGGGTCACGGTCGTCACCCATGGCGCCCAATCCTTGCGCACGCCATCCACGATCGAATAGCAATCCTCACCCTGGACGACCAAGGTCACGGCAACCGAATTATGACGATGACCACGTTGTGAATCGTGAGGCGGCAGCGTATTCATCGCCAACGTCATGGTTGGCGTGATATTACGGCGCTCTTGTTGTTTTTTAGACGAAAAGATCAAGGCAATCCCCGCCGTACCCGCACCTTGGCCAACTTCATAAAGGAGATCGATCTGACGCTCAATCTCATCGGCTCGGTAATGGACAGCATCAATCGTAGTGTCTTCCATGTCCGCTGGCCGAGTGTTCTCGAAAGCCATCTGCGGCTCATTCGTAACGACCCAGATCACCGATTCAGCACCGCTCGCCTTGATCTTCGCTTCGGCGCATCCCGGCAGCGCGAAGAGATCACCCGCCTCCCAAGAGATACTTTGATCCCCGAACGTTGTCTCGCCTTTACCAGTGATCACATACCAGATCGATCCGGCCGTGTTGAATTGGGCTTCCAGCACGTCGCCATAATTGATACGGGCGTAACGCGCCAGAATGAACGGCGTCGTCGCCGGTGTCGGGTTATCGAGTTCCTCTGCCTGATCGCAGAGAAAGAAACCGGTCTTAGCATCCGAGGCCGTGGCGGCTTCAACTTCAGTCTGAAACACTGTATCCGGAACCTCATTCAAAACGATATTGAATGCATTGCCTGAGTTGAAAAACCGCGCGCGCTCTTCGGCGGGGCTAGCCGGTCTCTCAGCCGTTTGAACAGGCATCTCCGGCAATGACTTCGGACCCATCTCATTCGGCATTTTACATCCCTTTCTTTTGAATTGCGCGTCTACTGAATGCATATCATATATCAACGAAACGCAATTCGGCATTGTCGAACTGTAGAACATATTGATCCGCCCCGAGCGCACACAGCACGGTCGACAGCATTTAGGGCCATTGCTCGGTCACAGCTTTCTGATTGTCGTTTTGGAATTAGTCACCGTCCACGGCCTCGGTCACGTCACGCCGGACCTGACCATGCCAATTATCATACGCCGGGGGCCAATTGCTCATTTCATCAGATCAATAGAACGAGGTTGTCTTTGAGTTCGAAAAAGGCACAAAAATCACCCTGCACGACTTCCAGGCCTTTGGCCACCAGAGAAATTTGTCAGAACCGCATCGTTGTCTGCTCGGTGTTTCTCAAAAGGGGTCCCCCTTACTCATGCCGCCGTCGCACCATACCCTCTTGCGTCATGGCGGCGATCAAACGTCCATCGGCGGCAAATATATTGCCGAAGTTGAGCCCGCGTCCACCAAAGGACGATGGAGACGATTGATCAAACAACAGCCATTCATCGGCGCGAAACGGCCGGTGAAACCACATGGAATGGTCGAGGCTGGCAGATACGGTTCTGCCGCTTTGCCAGCTCATACCATGCGGCCAAAGCGCGGTTTCGGCCAGAGTCATATCGGAAGCATAGGCCAGCACACACTCATGGCGATCAAACCCATCTGGCAAGGATTTCCTCGTGCGCACCCAATAGCGGCTAATCGGTGGCGCCGGTTCTGGGTCGATGGGGTCACGCGGGTTGATTGGACGGATCTCGATTGGTCGCTCGGAAAGGAAACGCCTTTGCGACTTTTTCGGGATCAGGTGAGCAATGGCGGCGCGACGCTCCTTCTCATCCGGCAAATCATCGGGCATCGGCACATCGGGCATGTCAATCTGATGCTCGACACCTTCTTCGTTAACTTGAAATGATACCGACATGTGATAGATGGCGCGTCCGTGCTGGCGCGCCACGACGCGCCTAGACGTGAAACTACGGCCATCGCGGATGCAATCGACGTCGTAAATGATAGGCACCCTGGGATCGCCAGGACGCAGGAAATAGGCATGCAGCGAATGCGCCGATCTGTCTTCGACGGTGCGCGTCGCCGCCACCAGGGCTTGGCCGATAACGTGCCCACCAAACACGCGCTGGCGGTCCGCCTTCGGCGCGCGTCCGCGAAAGAGATCGTTTTCTAGGGTCTCGAGATCGAGCAGGTCGAGTAGGGTCTGTAGAGTGTCCGGCATACTTTGCGCTCTTTCCGGTTTTCCAATCGTCAACGTTATGCGTCCAAGGACCGCGTCATAACTGTCCCTCAGCCTTGAGCATCGCAATCGAGGCGCGCACGGCTTCTGCGGCCTCGGCTATATCATCGTCACCGTGCACGGCTGAGACGATGCCACCGGGTTTCGGTGATATATCGACGCCATTGACCAACATGGCAAGGCGGAACGATTTGCAGGCGGGATGATTGCCACCAATTTCCATGACCTGGATAGGCTGTAAGGTGGCATCAAAGTTCTCGGGATCGATGTCGAGGCCATCTGGATTGGTGAACACATAGACGCTGGAGCCTAGTCCAAAGGTCGCCCAGGGCACGCCTTCGGCAGCGAAAACGGCATTCCAAGCCGCTTTCAGCTTGTCGCCTTGTTCGTTGGCACGCGCCGTCACGTCACCTTCAGCAACCTGGCCCAGCATAGCGACCCCTGCAGCGGCGGATAGCGGATTGGCGTTGAAGGTGCCTTGGTGCGGTACCTTGTCGAAGCCCTTGGCCTCAGCAACGCCGAAATCAAGCAATTCCAAGATGTCGCGCCGGCCCGCGACGGCGCCGGCCGGCAAGCCGCCAGCCAGGATCTTCGCAAGGCCCGTGAGATCGGGCAAAATACCCCAAGCCGCCTGGGCGCCGCCCGGCGAGACGCGGAACCCGGTCACCACTTCGTCGAAGATGAGCACGATGCCCTGGGCCTCGGTGACATCGCGTAGCATGCGGGCGAACTCACGGCCCAGCGGAATCTGACCCGATGCGGCGCCGGTCGGCTCCAAGATCACGGCGGCGATATCACCGTCGCTCTCGAGCGTTTGCTTGACCGCATCAGGATCAGCAGGGTCGGCAACGATGACATTCTCGACGATACCCGACAGAATACCCGGCACATCCACCGTGCCGGAGTGAAACTTGGAACCGAAAGCAACATGGTCCTGCCAGCCATGGAAATGGTTCTTGAAGCGCATCAGCTTCTTTCGGCGCGTGAAGGCGCGGGCCAGACGGATCGCCAACAAATTCGCCTCGGTCCCGGACGAAGTAAAGCGTAATCGCTCGGCAGAAGGGATCAACAGTTTGATCAACTCACCCCATGTCAGCTCGGTCTCGTGGCAGGCGGCGGGGTGCGTGCCCAACTCGATCTGCCGATTGACGGCCTTGACCAGGCTCGGATGCGCATGACCCAAGAGCAAGGAGCCGTGCCCACCGTAAAAATCGATGAGCTCATTGCCATCGGCATCCCATTTGCGGCAGCCCTTGGCGTGTTCGATATAAAGCGGATGAGGCTTCATGTGGCGAGAGTCGTGCACCACCCCGCTCGGGAATAGTTCGCAACCGCGCAAATATCGGGCTTTGGATTTTTTCGTCTTCGCCTCGAACTCGGCGACGATGTGGGAATTGGTGAGCTCTGCGGGAACCATATCTATCCTCTATCAAAAGCGAAGCACACAGACGCAGGCACCTACATATCGATCGACAACGTTTAAAGCAGTCTATTTAGGTCTCGTAGATAGGGAGCGTGTGTTTCTTAGAAGCTTCTCCAAAGTTACGGGGGCAAAAGCTAGTGTCACATGCATTTGTACCCGTTACGAGTAATATGACATCTAGAAAACCAAGAGCACGTAGTCGGAATCACCCTACACGGTCGGGGTCTGCTCCTTGTTGTAACGGCGGCCTGGTAATTCCAACGGTGCCGAGGCCGAAGCTATTGCAAGCCCTTGGGTCGATCTTCGATCAGGGGAACGCCGACCCCATTGCTGGTAAGTAAGACGGCGTCAACGATGCGCTTGACGCTTGCCGTCACCGCAGACGGAGGCCAGTGCGGCACGTATAGTCATCACCGGTTCTCTCTCCGTTTCACCCACATTACCAGGTCAGTGCTGTCCGGATACACCCAGGTCCCACATGACTTAAAACAATCCCTCGATGTCGCCGTTTTTGTTGAGGTGGATAGCGTTTGCCGAAGGCA
>CAYXUT010000057.1:0-16014 GCA_964468005.1 uncultured Magnetovibrio sp.
GATCAGCGGCAGGCAGGTGTATCTTTGGCGAGCGGTCGACGCTGAAGGCGAGGTCAAATTCGCCATCGATCCATTACGCAAACATTACCTGCTCAATGGCATCGGCGGCATCGGGCTGACGATGGAAACCGAGGCCGCCACAACCGAGTTCGGAGCGCCACTGAGCAAACCCGCCTTGAATTAACACCTAAATCAACTCCTCGGATTGCAGGGCGCCCTTCGTCGCGCGATAGTGATGTCACCATTGGGAGAGTTTTAGGGAGACATGACCATGGGCAACTATGACCCGCAATCGACGCGGCTGTTGACCTTCTTCGATGCTGTCGGCGATTTCGAGAGCGGAAGGGATACACCGCGCGACTACCTTGAGCGCTCTATCGCCACCATCGAAGCCCGCGAAAGGGACGTGAAGGCCTTCGTGGTCATGGACCTAGACCGGTCACGCGCCGCCGCCGATGCTTCCACCGAACGCTACAAGGCGGGGCAACCGTTGAGCCTCATAGACGGCATGCCAATGGGCATCAAAGACCTCTACGATACCGCCGATATGCCGACGCAGTTGAACAGCCCCTTGTTCGAAGGCATGCAGCCGGAATTCGACGCGGCTTCGGTTTATGCACTGAAACAAGGCGGCGCGGTGATCGTTGGCAAGACCACCACCACCGAATTCGGCCTCGGTGCCTCGCCACCAACCAGAAACCCGTTTGATTTGGAGCGCACGCCCGGAGGCTCATCAAGTGGCACCGCGGCGGCCGTTGGCGCAGCGATGCTGCCCGCCGCCACCGGCAGCCAGGTCGGCGGTTCGATCATCCGCCCCGCAGCCTATTGTGCCAACTTTGGCTTCAAACCAACCTTCGGTGCGCTCAACCGCGCCGGCGGGCGCTCCATCGCCCCAAGCGGTAGTCACCTCGGCACCCATGCCGGCGGCCTCGAAGACATGTGGCGCTCGGCCATGCAGATCGCCGCTGTCGTTGGGCCCGACGCTGGCCACACTCCGCTCGTGGGCCCGATGACGCTGCCGGAAGCTAGAAAGCCGAAACAACTGATCCGCATGTATACGAGCGGCTGGGAGATGACTGATGACGAATCGAGAGACGTCTTCGAAAACTTCCTGTCTGACCTGAGATCAGCCGACGTCAAAATCATCGAACCTGACGAATTTCCCGTCACCGCCGCCTGTGAGGCCTCGTTTAAAGCCGTCTATCCACATGCCTCGGGCATCTTGGGTTATGAGATGCGCTGGCCGGTGCGCGAGTACTGTAACAAGGATGCATCGAAAGTCAGCGAGGTCATTCACAAGCGCCTGGTGTTGGGCGAATCGATGAGCGCCGAAGATTACCACCGCGCACTCACCTTCAAAGCTAAACTGACCGCCGAGGTCGCCGCTGTCTCGGGCCTTGCAGACGGCTTCATCTCGCCGGCTTCGCCCGGTCCCGCGCCTTTGGGCATCAAATCGACGGGCAATTCGGCGTATCAGGTGCCGACATCCATCAGCGGCATACCAGTTATGACCCTACCGCTTTTAGCCTCAGCCGGGTTACCCTTTGGCGTACAAATTTGCGGGTTCGAGCATGGCGACGCCAAGCTCGCCGCGCATGCCGCCTGGCTCACCAACTGGAGATTGAACGAATGATGAACTCCATCTTTGATGAATATTTCGACAAGCTACGCACGCTGCCCTGCTTCACCAAATTGGACGGCCACGAGGCCAAAACCTCTCTATTGTAGCGTCTCCCGAACTTGAAGTTGATCAGCTAAAACAGCGTCTATCCACATATCGATATCGAAACCAGCCCGAACCCCAGCATTGTCGTTTCTTCGGACCAGCACCCTGGCACGCAGAAAGTCTTGAAACACATGATCTTCATTGACGACTAGGATCCGCGCGAACTCAGTAGCGCACATGACCTCAGGGATCGCAAAAAACGATAAATCGGGTGAGTGGTAATTTTTCTCAATGCGACTCGTATTCCCGGAATTTTACTCTAAAACTAGGCGCTCAAACGCGGGGGAAATATTGGAGTTGGACAACCATGAGCGACCAGATCGACGTTATCTACACTAAAGTTGACGAAGCGCCGGAACTAGCAAGCGGTTCCTGCCTGCCGAGCATCCAGGCCTTTACCCGACCCGCCAGAATCAACGTCGGCACAAAGGATATCTCCTTGGCTGGCCGCGTACTGGCACAGTTTCCAGAGCGTCTAACCGAAGCCCAATTCCAGTCGGACGATCTCACGGAACTTGGTGAACTGGTCAAGACGCCCAGCGCTAACGTGATCAAGCTCCCGAACATCTCCGCCTCGGTGCCGCAACTCAAGGCCTGCATCAAAGAACTACGAGACCAGGGTTACGATATTCCGGACTACCCGGATGATCCGAAGACTAACGAAGAGCATACAGCGCTAGCCGTCTATGACCGGGTCAAGGGATCCGCCGTGAACCCAGTTCTGCGCGAGGGCAACTCGGACCGCCGAGCGCCCAACGCGGTTAAAAAATTTGCCAAGAAAAATCCACACTCCATGGGTGCTTGGTCTCCCGATTCCAAGACCCACGTGGCCTCCATGCCAGGCGGCGATTTCTTCTCTAATGAGAAATCTACCATCATCACCGAAGCGCAGGCCGGCGATGCGCGAATCGAATTTGTTGCCGCCGACGGCAGCGTTACGGTGCTCAAGGAAGCAACGACGTTGCAGCCTGGCGAAGTGGTCGACGCCACCTTCATGAGCGCCAAGGCCTTGGACACGTTCCTCGCCGAGCAGGTTAAAGATGCGAAGGAACAAGGCGTCTTGTTCTCACTGCATCTCAAGGCAACGATGATGAAGGTCTCTGATCCGGTTATCTTCGGCCACGCGGTAATGGTCTATTTCGCCGATTTGTTCCAGAAGCACGCCGATACCTTTGCCGATATCGGCATCAACCCGAACAACGGTTTCGGTGATGTTGAGGCCAAGATCCAGGCGCTTCCCGACGAACTGCGTCAGGAGATCGAGGCCGATATCAAGGCGGCGTTGGAGAATGGCCCTGACGTGTTCATGGTCAACTCCGATAAGGGCATCACCAACCTGCACGTGCCCTCAGATGTGATCATCGACGCTTCCATGCCGGCCCTCATCCGTGGCGGCGGCAAGGGCTGGGGACCGGATGGCAACGAGAGCGACGCCAAGTGTATTATCCCCGACAACAGCTACGCGCCGGTCTATGCCGAAACCATCAAGTTTTGCATCGAGAACGGCGCTTTCAATCCCTCCGAAATGGGCACCGTACCAAACGTCGGGCTGATGGCGCAAAAGGCCGAGGAATACGGTTCGCACCCTCAAACCTTCACTGCGCCCGACAACGGCACCGTGCGTATCACCGATGCGGCAGGCAACACCATCCACGAACACTGTGTCCAGACTGGTGATATCTGGCGCATGTGCATGGTCAAGGACGCGCCGATCCAGGACTGGGTCAAGCTTGCCGTCAACCGTGCGCGGGCGACCGGCGAACCGGCCGTCTTCTGGCTCAACAAGGATCGCGCCCATGATGCGCAGCTGATCGAGAAGGTCAATGCGTACCTGCCGAACCACGACATCTCCAATCTTGATATCCAGATCATGGCACCAATCGACGCCACGCGGTTTTCTCTGGAACGCTTGAAAATGGGCCAGGATACCATCTCGGTCACCGGTAACGTTTTGCGCGACTACCTGACCGACCTGTTTCCGATCTTGGAAGTTGGCACCAGCGCCAAGATGCTCTCCATCGTGCCGTTGATGAACGGAGGCGGATTGTTCGAGACAGGTGCCGGCGGCTCGGCGCCAAAGCACGTGCAGCAGATGCTGACCGAAGGACACTTACGGTGGGACAGTCTGGGCGAGTTCTGCGCGCTCGGCGCATCGTTCGAACATTTCGCCGAGTTCTCCAACAACGCCAAGGCGCAAATTTTGGCCGATACGCTGGACGCCGCCATCGGTAAGCTCTTGGACACTAACAAGTCGCCGAGCCGCAAGGTCGGTGAGATCGATAACCGTGGCAGCCATTTCTACATCGCCATGTATTGGGCCGAGGCCTTGGCAACGCAGAACGATGATGCCGATCTCAAAGCGTACTTCTCCCCGATTGCCGAACAACTGGCGGCGAACAAGACGAAGATCACTGAAGAGCTCGACGAGGCGCAGGGTGCTAGCGTCAATATTGGTGGCTACTTCAAGCCTGATCCGGCTAAGGTCGCGGCAGTCATGCGTCCGAGCGCGACACTGAACTCGATCATCGGTTAGGCGCTAACCTACCATGAGTTAGTCGTCACTGGTGCTGGGATAGTCATCGGCAGTCTGGACCACGTTCTCGAAACCGGCAACGCGTTCGCGCGAGAACCTGACGGTGATCTTGGTTCCGTCACCGAGCTCGCTCTGAATATCGTGCGTTGCACTGTGCATATCGGCTGGCCTGGAGACAACATGCAGAACAAGCCCCACGCTGCCGTACTGGCACTGCGTGGAGTTTTCCACCTGCTTGAAGGGTTCAGTGATATGCTTGAGATCTCCAATGGCGATCCCGATACCGTTATCGCCGACGATCAAAAATATTTCTCCGCCCGGTTGACGGCCTCGACACCAAAGCTTGGGCTCTCAACAGCCCCCACTCGGCAATCATTTTAGCTATCGTCTCGGTGTCGAAAAGGTCTTCCGGAGGTCCTGACATTGTCTACTCGGCGGCCGGTTGTTGGGTTGCGGCCTCTCCCTCCTCAGCCTCACCAACCGCGATAGCGGCCAGCAGTTTCTGCCTGAGCCCATCGATACGTTCCTGGCGATCAATCTTCAAGCCGAAAACGTCCTTCACGTAGAACACATCAACAACCCGCTCACCATAGGTGGAAATCAGTGCGCTAGTAATCTGTAAACCGTCGCCAGTAATTACTGAGGTGACGTCATGCAACAGCCCTGGTCTATCGCGGCCGTTGACCTCAATGACGGTATGGGTGTTCGATGCCTTATTGTCGATCAAGGCTCGGGGTGCCACAGCAAACACCTCCGTGCGATTCGCCATGGTGCGCTCCCTTCGCTTAGCCAGCTCACGCGCCGGCCGCGTTTTGCCTTGAATGGCGTCGGAGATATAGATCTTGAGGCGCGAAAAATCGCTGACCATAGAGAACCCACCGGCACCACCATCCTGGATGGCAAAAGTATCGAGCGCCATACCATCGGTCAGGGTATGGACCTTGGCATCGACGATGTTGGCGCTGCTGAGCGCTATGGCGCCGGCAATGGTGGCGAACAGCCCAGGATGGTCCGGCGCATAAACCGTGAGTTCGGTAACACCGCGATCAGCCACCTCGCGCACCTCGATACGAAACACTTCTTCCGCTTCGCGCGCCGCATCGATGACGCTGGCGTGATGCACCAAAGTTTCCATGTCGGAGCCAAGCCAATAGCCATCATGGCCGAGTTCCAGATGCGCCGCAGCGTTGGCTTCGGGCCACTCGGATAGCCTGTCGAGCAATCCGGCCTTGATCTGGCCGACGCGCTCCTGACGCCGAGCTTCGGGCGCGCCACCGCTCAATAGTTCCTGCGCACGCCAGTAAAGTTCCCGCAACAAGCCCGCCTTCCACGCGTTCCAGACGTTGGGTCCGACCGCACGGATATCGACCACCGTCAGCACCAAGAGCAACCGAAGCCGCTCCGGCGATTGCACACGGTCGATAAAATCGATAATCGCCTTTGGGTCGTCGAGGTCGCGCTTAAAGGCAACATTGCTCATCATCAAATGGTTCCGCACCAGCCATGAAACAGTCTCCGTTTCCCAGCCGTTAAGGCCAAGCCGTGGGCAGAGATTGAGCGCGATCTCGGCGCCTAGTTCCGAATGATCGCCACCACGGCCTTTGGCGATGTCGTGCAGGAGAACCGCCACGTAAAGCGCGGCGCGCGACTGCACCTCTTTCACAACAGCGCAGGCGACTGGATGATCGTTAATCAGGCGCTCACTTTCGATCCCAGCCAGCAAGCCGATAGCGCGGATGGTATGCTCGTCAACTGTATAGACGTGGTACATGTCGTACTGCATCTGCGCCACGACGCGTCCAAAGTCGGGAATGAAGCATCCAAACACCCCAGCCTCGTTCAAGCGCATCAGGGTTTTTTCCGGATCGGGACCGGTCAGCATCTCGACGAATAGGCGATTGGCTTCCGGTAATTTCCGGAAGCTGCGCCCGACGAGATCCAGGTTGCGCCGCACGGAACGCAGGGCGTTTGGATGGATATCGAGGTCGTTATATTGCGCTGCATGGAACAGCTTTAAGACCTTGATCGGGTCATTGCGAAGTTCACGCCTGCCGGCAATAGACACCCGTCCACCTTCCACCTTGAGACTATCAACCTCCTTCTTACCGAAGTTAAAACCCTTGAACCAGAACGGCCCACTTCGCTTCTTGTGCTGCTCTTCGAGGACAGCACAGAGAATGCGCGTCAAGCTACCAACGTCCTTGGCGGTCAGAAAATAGTGTTTCATGAAGCGCTCGACGCCGCGGGTCCCGGCATGGTCCTTATATCCCATGCGCCAGCCCAGTTCTTCCTGGACGTTGAAGGTCAGGCGTTCTTCTGGACGGTCGGCAAGAAAATGCAGATGACAGCGCACCGTCCAGAGAAAACTCTCGGCCTTGGCAAAGGTGCGCACGTCGCCTGACGTCAAAACCTTGGCCTCTTTGAGGCCGGCTGCGTCATCGGTCTGGTAGAGATACTTGGCAATCCAGAACAAGGTTTGCAGGTCACGTAAACCGCCTTTGCCTTCCTTCAAGTTGGGCTCCAGCACATAGCGCGTATCGCCCATCCGCGCGTGGCGCTCATCGCGCTCGGCCAGTTTGGCTTCAACAAAAGCTGGCCCACTAGTCTCTACCAGTTCCTTAAGAAAACGTTTCTTGAAAGTTTTTGCCAAAGCCTGATTTCCCGATAACCAACGTGCCTCCAGCAAACTGGTGCGGATGGTGAGATCGTCCGTCGCCAGACGCAACGCCTCATCGGTAGAACGCGTCGCGTGACCGACCTTGAGGCCCAAATCCCAGAGCATGTAGAGGATGAACTCCACCACCTGCTCGGAGTGCGGGGTCAGCTTGTAGGGTAGCAAAAACATCAGGTCGATATCCGAGAACGGCGCCATCTCGCCGCGACCATAGCCGCCAGTAGCAATCAGCGCTATCTGCTCGCCCGTCGTCGGATTAGCGGTGGGATATACCGAAAGCACGGTAAACTCGTAAAGACTTCGGATCAACTGATCGACCATATGCGCCATAGCGTGCGTGGTCTCCGGTCCGTCGGCCTCACCATCTTCGAAGCGCCGACGCACCTCGTGCCAACCGGCCCGGTGTGCATCCTTGAAGATATTGAGGATTTCACCCTGCGTTTTTGGCATGTAGCCCGACCACGAGATAATCTCGTCAAGACGCGCCTTGAGCGCCTTACGATCTATAATCTTGCGAGGTTTGACGATGCTAGCCATTGGCGCGGTGGCTCCGGAAGCTTATATGATTTGTGCATCTATATAACGATTGGTCGAGGCAGGTAAAAGGAGCTTCCCTGCATGCTTGACATTGGAGCCGGACCACCCGCACTGATCATCATTGATGTGTAACAGACCTTCATCAACGAATGGATCGCCATATCCCCCAGGCTGTCGAGACCCTTCAGGCCGACTACCACGACGATGTCACCGCCACTCGTTTCAACACCCCGAAGCCACCGAAGGCAGGTATATGGTCAGCGATTTCATGATCCGACGTCGCTCTGGGCCTATCCTGGTCCTCAAGGATCAAAAAATGGTTCGTCATTGTCGCCGAACTAGCTGAGTAGGGTTTTACTGCTCCGAGCGGAGCATCCGCTTCAGAGTATAAATGAATTCAAGCGCCTCCTTGGGTGTCATCTCATCGGCCGCTACTTCATTAAGCACATTTTCAACAGCATTTGGATCCGATGCCGCCGGCTGGCCGGTAGTTTGCTGAGCAGCTTGGAACAGAGGTAGATCGTCAACCAGTTCATGTAGAGCCGATGAGATCTCGTCCGCTTCCAAGGTTTTCAGCACGGCATCAGCACGCGCCACAACCTCGCTAGGCAGTCCTGCCAATTTTCCAACATGGATGCCATAGGATCGGTCGGCCGATCCCGAGGCCACTTCGTGCAGGAAGACCACCTCGCCCTTCCATTCCTTGACCCGCATGGTGTGACAGCGCAGTTGCTCGAGACTGCCCGCCAAGGCTGTCAGCTCATGGTAGTGGGTTGCAAACAGCGCGCGGCATTTGTTGCGCTCATGCAAATACTCAACCACTGCCCAGGCGATGGAGAGGCCATCGTAAGTAGCGGTGCCGCGTCCGATCTCATCGAGAATAACAAGCGCGCGCTCACCCGCTTGGTTAAGGATTGTCGCGGTCTCAACCATTTCGACCATAAACGTCGAGCGTCCGCGCGCTAGGTCATCGGCGGCACCAACACGTGAGAACAATCTGTCGACGACACCGATGCACGCTTCCCTTGCCGGCACGAATGAACCCATCTGCGCCATTACGGCAATAAGTGCGTTCTGACGTAAAAAGGTGCTTTTGCCAGCCATGTTCGGCCCGGTCAGCAACCATAACCGTCCCGGCCCCGACCCATCTTTCGCCGTGTCATCGCCCGGCACATCGTTGAGGCGACAAGCATTAGCGACGAAAGCCTCGCCGGTGCTCTCCAGCGCCGCCTCGACCACAGGATGGCGGCCACCAGTGACATCGAAGACACGACTGTCATCCACTACCGGCCGAACGTAACGGCGTGTCACGGCAAGTTCAGCCAGGCCTGCGGTAACATCAATCTCGGCCATAGCGTATGCGGCCTTGGCGATAACCTCACCCCTCCCCGAGACCTCAAGAATCAGGATCTCGAACAGTTCCAATTCTAGCGCCAGTGCACCGTCCGCAGCCTTAGCGATTCGGCTCTCCAGTTCGCTCAATTCGACCGTGGTGTAACGCACCGCATTGGCCATGGTCTGGCGGTGAATGTAGCGGCTATCGGCATTACCACTGACACCGCCCGGCATGCGTTCGGCCTGCCTCACCGGAACCTCAATGAAGTAACCGAGCACGTTATTATGCTTGATCTTCAGCCCAGCTAGGCCGGTGTCGGCCGCATAGTCCGCCTGCAGTCCGACAATCAGTTTTCGGCTTTCATCACGCAGTTCCACCATCTCGTCCAAGTCATGCGAATGACCGCGGCGAATAAAACCGCCATCGCGGCTGTTGAGTGGTAAATCCTCGGCCAAAGCCGCCGCCAGGCGATTGATCATTGCGTCGTGTTGACCCAAGTCTTCAGAGTTGCACGCAAGAATATGGGGTAGCCCACCAGCCATATCTCCTTCATCGGCGACCTTCAGCAAATCTCGCGCGCTGTGCGCACGGCCCAGCCCGTCACGCACGGCGGCCAGATCTCGGGGACCACCTCGGCCAAGCGTCAAACGCGACAGTGCGCGAACCATGTCCGGGCATTTCTTTAATACACCGCGCAAATCCTCGCGCAACCGTTCGAAGCCAGCCAAGGCATCGACTGCATCCAACCGATTACCGATGGCTCTGGCATCGGTCAAGGGTTCCGCCAATCGCGTTGCCAAAAGCCTAGCGCCGGGACCGGTGATGGTGCGATCCATGACAGCCAACAAGCTGCCTTGATGTTCACCGGTAAGGGTGCGGACCAACTCCAAATTACGTCTCGTCGCGCCATCAATGCCCATAACCGCGCCGGCACTGATGCGTTCAGGCACATTAAGGCGCGGCAGTTTTCCCTGCTGCGTAAGTTCTATGTAATCGACCAGCGCGCCGGCAGCCGCGACCTCTGCCCGGCCAAAGGCACCGAAACCATCCAGCGTCGCAACACCGAAGAGCCGTTCCAGGCGTTTTCGGCCATTAGTCGAATCAAAGCGCTGCGCCGGCAAGGGCGTCAGGCGGTCGGTTATCGAACCGAATAGATCGGCAAGAACATCGATTTGCAGAAGCGATTCCGGCACCAGAACCTCACCCGGTTCTAATCTGGCCAGTGCCGCGTCAGCCTCGCCAGCGGTTAAGGGCTGCACGAAGAAGGAGCCGGTTGAAACATCGACCCAAGCAAAGCCGAAATCATTTTGGGCGCGTGCCAGTGCCGCCAGGTAATTGTGACGCCGCGCGTTCAAGAGCGTGTCTTCGGTGAGCGTACCGGGTGTCACGACGCGCACAACTTCACGCCTGACTACGGCCTTGGAACCTCGTTTCTTAGCCTCGGTAGGGGCTTCGGTCTGTTCGCAGACCGCAACCCGATAGCCTTTTCGGATCAGGCGGTTGAGATAGGTCTCGTGGCTGTGGACTGGGACCCCGCACATGGGGATATCCTCTCCGAGATGCTTGCCGCGTTTTGTTAGCGCGATATCGAGCGCAGCCGCTGCTTTGACGGCGTCTTCAAAGAACAGTTCGTAAAAATCCCCCATACGGTAGAACAGAAGGCTATCATCGTGTTCTTTCTTGATGGATAGGAATTGCACCATCATCGGCGTCACCGCATCGCCAGCTTTCGATTTGGCCGGGGATGGCACTCGCTCAGGGGGTGGCTCAGCCATGGTAGTCTTGGTGTTGGTGTTGGTTGCAGGCAATGGCACTTTACTCTTCGGATTGCATCGTCAAAATAAACTTAACAGTCTCCTTAAGCCATAGAAAGGACACGAGCCCTGAGAGCCTATGGTGCTTGTTACTGACCCCGCCCCAGCCCGCGAAGTGGTAGGCGTATTGAAAACCCGCAACGCTTTCGAATCCACTATTGCCGCGCTCGCCGATGCGGATATCGGCTCAGGTCAGCTCAGCGTACTCAGTTCACACAAATCCATCGCCGCCGTTAGTTCCGAAGGCAACCCCTGGCGCGACGTGCTGACCGCATTGGTTGTTGGAGCCAAATACGAAGGGCCGTTAGTGGCGTCTGGCCTGATCGTGCTAGCTGGCGGACAGATGGCCATCGCTGTTGCCGGTATAATCGGTGCCGCCGTCGGCGGTGTGGCATTTAAAGAGCTTATGGACGAGGTCGCCGCCAAACCGCACACGGAGGCTTTCGCACGCACCGTTGAGGCCGGTAGCATTATTCTCTGGGTGCGCGTTGACGATGAAGGCACCGAGAACAAGGCGTCTGACATTCTCATTGCTAAGGCCGCGGATAACCTTCACGCTCAGCCGGCGAAAAGCTGAAACTTGGTGTAGCAACAGCAACCAGTCTTTGAACACAACCCTGGGATATCGAAGATCATGAGCGAAACGGGCGATCAAATGATGGAGCAAGAAGCACTTCGTCTCCATGCTAAGAAACCGGCCGGCAAGGTCGAGATCCACGCCACCAAGCCGCTGACCACGCAACGCGACCTGACCCTCGCCTACTCGCCGGGTGTCGCCGCTCCATGTATGGAGATTTTTCACGACACCGATCTCGCTTACGACTACACGGCTATCGGCAACCTCGTGGCGGTCGTCTCCAATGGCACAGCGGTTCTCGGCCTTGGCAATATCGGAGCACTCGGCGCCAAGCCGGTGATGGAAGGAAAATCCGTACTGTTCAAGCGCTTCGCCGACGTCGATGGCATCAATGTCGAAGTCCACTCCGAAGACGTCGATGAGGTGGTGCAAGCGATCAAACTATTCGGACCGAGCTTCGGCGGCATTAACCTGGAAGATATTAAGGCGCCTGAATGCTTCATCATCGAGCAACGCCTGCGCGAGGAAATGGATATTCCGATCTTCCACGATGACCAGCACGGTACGGCAATTATCACCGCTGCTGGCCTGATCAACGCGCTGCAGTTGACCAACCGCAAGATCGACAAAACCAAAATGGTAATCAACGGCGCCGGTGCGGCCTCCATTGCCTGCGCAGAGTTGTTCGTCAATATGGGAATGCCCAGGAAGAACATCATTATGTGCGATTCAAAAGGTGTCATCTACAAAGGCCGCAAAGATGGCATAAACCAGTGGAAGTCGGCCTATGCATCGTCGACCAAGACTCGCACGCTTAGCGAAGCGATGGAAGGCGTGGATTGTTTCGTCGGCCTTTCTATCGGCGGTGCCGTAACCCAAGACATGGTAATGGCAATGGCCGACAAACCACTGATTTTCGCCATGGCCAACCCGGATCCAGAAATCACGCCCGAAGACGCGCGCCAAGTACGCCCCGACGCCATCATCGCCACCGGGCGGTCAGATTATCCAAACCAGATCAACAACGTGCTCGGCTTTCCATACATTTTCCGAGGTGCATTGGATGTACGCGCATCCACGATCAACGACGACATGAAGATCGCCGCCGCCCATGCCTTAGCCGAACTGGCCCGCGAGGACGTACCGGATGAGGTTGATGCGGCCTATGCCGGTTCGCACCTCCGCTATGGTCCGAACTACCTGATCCCGGCCCCCTTCGATCCACGCTTGATCACCGCGGTGCCGAAAGCTGTCGCGCAGGCAGCCATGGATTCCGGTGTCGCACGCCGACCGATCATCGATATGGACGCCTACGAGGCCGAGCTTTCCGCCCGCCTGAGCCCGACGGTCGGCAGCCTGCACGACATTTTTGATGCAGTTCGCGCAGCCCCAAAGCGCGTAGTCTTCGCGGAGGGGGAAGAAGAAAAGAGCATTCGGGCCGCACACGCCTTCCAGCAGGCAGGTTACGGATCCGCAGTACTGATCGGCCGGATCGAGCGAATACAGGAAGCTATGGAGAGGCTCGGCCTTCAAGATGACGCGGGCCTTGAGATCACCAACTCCAGACTCTCCGATCAGATGGAGAGTTATACTGACCGGCTTTACGAACGGCTGCAGCGCAAAGGCTATCTGCATCGTGACTGCGTACGAATGGTCAAGCGCGACCGCAATGTCTTCGGCGCGCTGATGGTCGATGCCGGTGATGCCGATGCACTGGTCACCGGTTTGACCCGTAGCTATCACACAGCGCTTGCACAGATCACCCGGGTGATCGATCCGAACCCGGGCTCCCAGGTATTCGGGCTGTCATTGGTGATGCGTGGCGGCCAGACACTTTTCGTCGCCGATACTGCCGTGCACGAGGTGCTATCGCCCGAACAGATCGCGGATATTGCGCAACAAACGGCACGCGCCGCACGGCAACTGGGCCATGACCCTCGCGTTGCGCTAATTTCTTACGGAAACTTCGGTCACCCGGAGTTTCCGCGTGTCGAACCGGTGCGCGAAGCCGTTCAAGTTTTGGACAAACGCGAAGTCAGCTTCGAGTACGATGGCGAGATGACTGTCGAGGTGGCGCTTAATCCGGCGGTGCGTGAGAATTATCCGTTCTGCCGCCTTACCAGTTCGGCCAATGTGCTGATCATGCCAAGTCTGCATACATCTCAAGTCAGCACGCAATTGCTGTCCCAAATGGGCGGCTGCACGATGTTGGGACCAATTCTTCTCGGCCTCGGCAAACCGGCACAGATCGTCCCCATGGGCACCACAGTCTCCGACATGGTCAACTTGGCGGCAATCGCGGCCCATGCAGCAGACGGTTGAGGGTGTTTGCCTTAAACCATGGCTCCACCACTACTTCTACTATCTGAAATCGTGCTCCGGTTCGGTGGCGAACCGCTGCTCGATGGCGCTGAGCTTTCGGTCCTCCCAGGCGAGCGACTGTGTCTGGTAGGGCGAAATGGCTCAGGCAAATCGACGTTGCTTCGCATTGCCGCAGGCCTGATCGATACTGACAGCGGAGAGAGGTTTCTGCAGCCAGGCACCACGGTACGTTATTTGCCACAGGAGCCGGACCTTTTCGGATTTGCGACAACCCGGGCCTACGCCGAGGACGGGTTGGCTCCAGGTGATGATCTGCACCGTGCCCAGTACTTGTTGGAACGCCTTGGACTTACGGGCAATGAAAACCCCGCGACATTATCCGGTGGCGAGAAGCGCCGCACCGCGCTTGCACGCGTGTTGGCACCGTTGCCCGATATCGTGCTCTTGGACGAACCCACCAACCATCTCGATCTGCCGGCCATCGAATGGCTGGAAACAGAGTTGAAGTCTAGTCGCTTGGCATTGGTGCTCATTAGTCACGATCGGCGGTTTATGGAATCACTGTCGCGGAACGTAATCTGGCTCGAACGCGGCCGAACACGCCGCCTCAATGATGGGTTCAACTCCTTCGAGGCTTGGCGCGACAAAATTCTTGAGACCGAAGCGCTCGAGCGTCACAAGCTCGACCGCAAGATTGCGCGGGAAAACCATTGGCTACACCGTGGTGTCACCGCTAGACGCAAGCGCAACATGGGAAGGCTCCGTGCGTTGCAAGACTTGCGTGAGCAACGGCGCGGCCAAGACGAGCCCGATGGTTCCATCACGATGACCACGGCACCGACGCAGACGCCCGGGAAACGTCTGATCGAGGCCAACGATATTTCCAAGAGCTTCGGTGACGCATCTATCGTGAGAGATTTCTCGACCCGTATCCTGCGCGGTGATCGGGTCGGCATTATCGGACCAAACGGCGCGGGCAAAACGACGCTTTTGAACATGCTGACAGGTGCGCTGGAACCCGATAGCGGCACGATCACGCTTGGTACATCACTCGAAATGGCAAGCCTCGAGCAATCGCGGCAATCGCTTGCCAACACGATGACGCTACAGGACGCTCTCACCGGCGGCAGCGGCGACAGCGTTACCATCGGAGGGCAGCAACGCCATGTCATCGGCTACATGAAGGATTTTCTGTTCCAGCCCGAACAGGCACGCACTCAATTATCCGCACTTTCCGGCGGCGAACGCGGCCGCTTGATGTTGGCTCGTGCGCTAGTCCGGCCAGCCAACCTATTGGTGCTCGACGAGCCGACCAACGATCTCGATATCGAAACCCTGGATTTATTGCAAGAGATGCTGGCAAACTTCGCTGGCACTGTATTACTGGTCAGCCATGACCGAGATTTTCTCGACCGCGTGGTAACATCAGTGATCCACTTTGAGGGTGATAGCAGATGGCAGGAGTATGCCGGCGGCTATAGCGATATGGAAGCGCAGCGTCGTGGTCTGGAACCGGGGCTTCAGAGCAAAGGCGAGAAACGAAAAAAGCCGCGATTGTCAGGCAAGACAAAATCAGACGGTGGTACCCCCGAACGCCCAGGCAAACTTTCGTTCAAGGATAAGCACGCGCTAGAAATCCTACCTAAGACCATCGTCGGATTGGAGGATGAACTCGTTCAATTACAGGTCAAGCTAGCCGACCCCGATCTCTATACGCATGATCCAGGGGCCTTTCGGATGGCCTCTGCTCGGCTTGAAGAGGTCTCCGAGGCCCTCGCTCAATCAGAGGAGGATTGGCTCAGGCTCGAGATGTTGCGCGAGGAGTTGGAGGGTGGTTAGCGTTACTAGACGAAAAACGCCAGGATATGGCTAATCTGGGTTAACGGGCGCAGGTCGTCTGCGCGCCAAGCACCGATGACCAATAGAACTACGGTAAAATTCTTGCCGAAACTCAGCATCTTGGTGACAACGACATCGCTCTCCAATGCCTGCAATACTTCGAGCGAGAAAATCAGGGGTCTGCAGAAATGATGCTCAATTCAACCGGTGATTTCGGCGTATCCAACAATGTCGCTAAGGCGCTCGTGCCGCCTTTGTGCTTGGCCGCACGTTCGAAAGTCTCGATGAATGACTGAACAGCTAGCCCGCAGCCAGATATTTTCAGTATTCAAATGCTGAAATCAGTCCCTTTGACTGTTTAAAATAACACTGTCACCTTAATCATATCACTTCACGGTATGTTCAGGATAAGAGATTTTTACAACCGGGGGAAGCGCTGTGTCCGAAAGGCAGCTGTTTCAAGGTGCCGGTTCGGAACGTCAAAATAACCTGTCCGGAAGAGGCGAGACATGCCTGTATTGAACAAAAATGAGACTGCAGAGACTGGGATCGAAGTCGAGGATTTTGGATTGACGGCAGAACACTCGGCGACCTGGTCGAAGTCACCATCGGGGAACAGGCTGGGTATATCACCTATTGATTGCTCAGCGTACTAG
>CAYXUT010000058.1:0-15732 GCA_964468005.1 uncultured Magnetovibrio sp.
CTTTCGGTTCAACGGTTTTCAAGACCGCCGCATTCGACCACTCTGCCACCTCTCCGCAGCCGACGTTCTAGCGCTCAACGCAGGTTGCTTCAACCTCGGCAAATCAGAAAACGCCCGCGTCCAATCCAGCCACCATGGCCATGCCGAGTTCGCGGCATTTATCCGCGAATGCATCATCATAATCACCCTTGCAGATCAACGGCTCCTGGACCGCGCGCCAGCGAAGCCCGGTGGCGATCGTATCGATACCGCGCTTTGTCCCGGTACCATCGTGCCTGGCACGGATATAAAGCGCGTATGGCATCCCTTGCGTCTCTTCCAGGCAAGGGTAATAGATGCGGTCAAAGAAATCCTTCAAGGCTCCGCTCATGTATCCAAGGTTTTCCGTCGTTCCGAGGATCAGCGCATTGGCTCCGATCACATCGTCCGCGTCAGCCTCAAAGGGCGTGCGTGCAACGATCTCCAGGCCATCGGCTTCCGCCTCGCTGGTTCCGATGACGACGGCATTCAACAGGGCTTGCGTATTGGGCGAGGGCGCATGCACGACAATCAACAGTTTTTTGGCCGCCATGGCATGTCAGTTCCTAAGTTCCAAAAGATCGTTTTCGCAGGGGAATCTTAACCCCATACCGCTACATATACCATGCTTTGTGGACTGGCTTCTTGGCGATTATCGAACTGGCGGCAGCGGAGTATCAGGGGATCCATGTTTTTCACTCTTTCAAAAATGCTGTGGTTTCTAATGATGCCGGGAAATCTCTTGCTCCTGGCACTGACTTTGGCTGCCTTATTGTCGTTCACGCGTTTCAAGAAGGCTGCCTATTGGATTTTACGGCTTTACGTCGTCGTTGCCTTGTTCCTTGCCATAGTGCCCATTGGCACATTCATGACGGCACAATTGGAAGACCGTTTTCCGCAAACCCCACCACTACCAGAGAAAATTAACGGTATCGTCATTCTGGGCGGCGTAATCAGCCCAATGGTGAGTTTAAAACGAGGATCCGTTGAATTTGGCAGCGCCGTGGAGCGCATAACGGTCGGTGCCCAGCTTGCGCGCCTCTACCCCGATGCTCGGGTGATTTTCTCCGGCGGTTCAGGGGATATCTTCAACCCGGAACTGCGCGAGGCTCATTATGCGCCTCAGGTATTCGAGCAACTAGGCGTTCCACGCGAACGCATCGTCTTCGACGCTGAAGCCCGCAACACAGCGCAAAATGCGCGAATTACGCTGGAATTGGCGAGACAGAAACCCGATGAGAAATGGGTTTTAATCACCTCGGCCTTTCACATGCCGCGAGCCGTCGGCACCTTTCGCAAGGCCGGTTGGAAGATCATTCCCTATCCGGTGGACTATGGCACAACCGGCGGGACGCTCGGCGCTTTCACCTTCAGCTTCACGGGCGGTCTAGCGAAATTCGGTGGTGCCCTGCATGAGTATATCGGCCTATTGGCCTATTGGATTACCGGGCGTTCGGACAGTTGGTTCCCGGGTCCCAAGGAGTAGTTATTTGACAACCATGTTCAAACGAAGAGCCGCCGCCGCCGTGTTCGCGCTGTCGCTTACCAACCCCGCCGTTGCCAAAGAGGTACCAACACCGCCACCGTTTGAGGCCTGGTTGGATAAGCTCAAACAGGATGCACAGAAACGAGGTGTTCGAATGGAAATTCTGGCGCGTGCCTTGAAAGGGGTGAAACCAATCCTGCGCGTCATCGAATTGGACCGTCGCCAGCCAGAATTCACACTGACGCTATCGAGCTACTTCAGGAAAGCAATCTCGGACAAACGAATCGCCAACGGCAAAGCCATGCTCAAGCGTCATTCGACGCTGCTGAAACGGGTAGAGACCAAGTATGGCGTGCAACCGCGTTTCCTGGTCGCATTCTGGGGGCTGGAGAGTAATTTCGGCAAATATACGGGCACCTTTCCGGTGGTCGGCGCACTGGTTACGCTGGCTCACGACCGGCGCCGCGCCAAGTTTTTCCGAGAACAATTACTCTCGGCGCTGGAACTAATGGACCGCGGCCATATCCCGACCAACGTCAAAGGCTCATGGGCCGGTGCCATGGGCAACCACCAGTTCATCCCAACAACTTATAAAGGCTATGCCGTTGATTTCGATGGCGACGGCAAGCGCGACTTATGGGGAAGCCTACCCGACATCTTCGCCTCCGCCGCCAACTATCTCAGCCGATCCGGCTGGCAAGGCGACAAGACCTGGGGCCGAGAGGCTACGATACCAGGCAATTTTGACATCTCCCTTACTGGAATGGCAATTCAGAAGACATTGAGCCAATGGAATAAAATGGGTGTTCGACGGAATGACGGCCGTAACTTGCCACATGTCAACATTGACGCCTCACTGTTAGTGCCGGCGGGGTACAAGGGACCGGCGTTCCTGGTTTATAAGAATTACCGCACAATCTTGGTTTGGAATCGCTCACACCTTTATGCGCTCGCCATCGGTCATTTGGCCGATCGTCTGATCGGCATTGGTCCCCTAAAACAGCAGCCATCAACTGCCGACGTACCTCTGTCGCGGGAACACATCAAGGCCTTGCAGGCGGCCCTCAATAATCTTGGACTGAACGCCGGCGTGCCGGACGGGATGCTCGGCCCAAAGACACGTGCCGCCGTGCGCGCCTACCAAGAAACTGCCGGCCTGCCACCAGATGGCTATGCAACCATGGAACTTGTTGAGCGTTTGCGCCAAGCGCACTAAGCACGGTCCATCGGTTGAAATGGAAAGAAATACTAAATCAAGGGAAATGACTTGTTATCAACACAATATATCGGTTATTTCCTATATTGTAAAAACAATGGACCTACCATAATGATAACGCAGAGCCAAGCTCGGATAATCGCCATCTCGTTGGTCGTAGCGCTTGGCGGCTGCGCGGAAACCCGCTTTGCCATTCATTCGGTGAAACGCATCACCGACGCGGTTGAGGAAAAGCCCAATCCAAACTATAAAGTTGGCCAACCCTATCAGATCGCCGGAGCTTGGTATTACCCGAGGGAAGACTTCGGCTACGACCAGACGGGGATCGCATCGTGGTACGGAACCAAGTTCCATGGCCGCAAGACCGCCAACGGCGAGATTTACGACATGAATGCGCTCACGGCAGCGCACAAGACCCTGCCGATGCCGAGTTTCGTCCGGGTCACCAACCTGGAAAACGGCCGCAGCCTCGTGCTGCGGGTTAATGACCGGGGGCCATTCGCAAGGTCACGCGTTATCGATGTCTCACGGCGCGGATCGCAGCTTCTTGGATTCCAACGCCAGGGCACAGCCAAGGTGCGCGTCCAGATCCTCGCTGATAAAAGCCGCGCTCTCAAAGCGCGCCTGAAAGGCCAATCGAAGCTGGCCAAGGTCGGTTCACCAATTACCGTCAAGCGTCTGCCCAAAGCCAAGGTCGCGGCGGAAACTTTGCCGGTACCTCCCGGCAGCAATTTCAGCATCAGCCCGTCCGCCGCGCCGCCGCCGAGGCTAGTGGCCTCCAAAAACGCACCTATGACCGACGCCCGAACGACAGCGCCCAACATTGTCGACAAACCAGTTACCGGTAAAGTCGACGTCATGCCCGTGCCGGCAACAAACATATACGTGCAGGCTGGTGCATTCAGCCGTTACGACAATGCCAATAAAGTCCGCGCACGCCTGAGCACGGTTGGTCCCGTTAAGATCACATCGACCCTAATTGGCGGGCGCGATCTGTTCCGAGTCCGGGTCGGACCGATAAAGAGCGTCGGCATGGCAGACAAGATGCTTGAATCAGTGTCCCTCGCCGGCTATCCGGGTGCGCGGATCATCGTAGAATAGCCGCATTTCCCAGCGATGACCATCACCTTGGTAGAAAATAATAAAATCTCAATTTTTTGAGAGGTTAATATGAAATTTCTAATGTTTCAGTGGAACTTGAAACAAGCCTTTTTCGGTCTATTTTCCGCCGCCATCGTGGCGTTTCCGGCCACCGCGATCGAGACGACGGCAAAATCTGCCATAATTGTCGAGATGGCAACCGGCGCTACACTTCTGGAGAAAGATGCCGACGAGCCCATGCCGCCAGCCTCCATGAGCAAGCTAATGACCCTTTATATGCTGTTTGATCGGCTAAAATCGGGCGCGCTCTCTCCCGATGACAAATTCCGGGTCAGTGAAAACGCATGGCGAAAAGGCGGCGCGAAAAGCGGCTCATCGACCATGTTTCTCGACCCCAATAAGCGGGTCAAGATCAAGGACCTGATCCGCGGTATTGTCGTGCAGTCGGGTAACGACGCCTGCATCGTGGTAGCGGAAAACATTTCGGGTAGTGAGTCGGCCTTCGCGTTGGAAATGACCGACAAGGCCAAGGAACTCGGCATGACATCCAGTCGATTTATCAATGCCTCGGGTTGGCCACATCCCGACCACCGCATGTCCCCGCGGGATCTGGCAACGTTGTCCCGCCGGTTGATTGAGGATTTCCCTGAATACTACCATTATTTCAAGGAGCTGGAGTTCACCTATAACGGTATCCGTCAGATGAACAGAAATCCGCTTCTGTACAAAGAAATGAGCGCCGATGGCCTAAAAACCGGTCACACGCAGGCGTCAGGCTATGGGCTAACAGCCTCTGTCAACCGGCACGATAGGCGCCTGATCCTTGTGGTCAATGGCTTGCCATCGAAAAAGGCGCGCAGCGCGGAACCGGAAAGGCTACTCGAATGGGCTTACCGGGAGTTCGCCAACTACAAACTGTTCAAGGCAGGCGAAACCGTCGAAGAAGCCGAGACTTGGCTTGGCGAAGCGCCGCGCGTCCCCTTGATCATACCCAAGGATGTGCACCTGACACTGCCGCGCAAGGAACGGCGCAAACTCGATGTCCGCGTCGTATACGAGGGACCGGTGCCCGCACCGATCAAGAAAGGCCAGGAGATTGCCAAACTAATGATTAATACACCTTCTCGCGGCATTGAGACCATTCCGCTCCTCGCCGATCGCGACGTAGCTCGGCTTGGCCTTGTCGGCAGGCTTCTGACCGCCCTCCAAACCATTCTATGGGGAGAACCCGGTTGAGCGAGCCGACTGTCCGTACAAAGGGAAAATTCATTACACTCGAGGGCGGCGAGGGAGCCGGAAAATCCACTCAGGTCAAACGTTTGGTGGCAATGCTGACAGCGGCGGGCAAGGACTGCTTGGCCACTCGCGAGCCCGGTGGCGCGCCGGCAGCCGAGGAAATTCGCCGGTTGCTGGTTGAGGGCGCTGTCGACCGCTGGCAGCCGATGAGCGAAGTCCTGTTGCACAATGCGGCACGCATCGAACATTTGACGGCCACCGTTCAGCCCGCTCTCGACGCCGGAAAGATCGTCGTTAGCGACCGGTTTTCCGATTCGACTTTGGCTTATCAGGGTTTCGGCCACGGTCTAGATACCGCTGCCATCACCAACCTGCATTGGCTGTTGTACAAGGATTTCAAGCCAGACCTAACCCTGGCCCTTGATCTGCCGCTGGAGGAAAGCATGAAGCGCGCGCGTGCCTGCAGCGACGGTGAAGATCGCTACGAGCGCATGGGGAAAAACTTTCACGAACGACTGAGACGTGGTTTTCTCGAAATCGCTGAGGCGGAACCAGCACGTTGCGTCTTGATTGACGCCACAGGCGACGAAGAAAGCGTTCATGAAAGGATCATGGTCGCGCTACGCGAACGGCTGGACCTTCCCTGACGGAGATATTAGGGCATGAACATCTTGGCTGACGACAGTGATTTTGAAGATGGCGCGCCTGAGCCACGCCAAAATCCCGATCTGTTGGGCCAGAATGGAGCAGAACAAGTGCTTGCCGAGGACTTTGCATCGGGGCGTCTCGCCCACGCCTGGATGCTGACCGGCCCGAAAGGTATTGGCAAGGCAACCCTTGCCTATCGATTTGCCCGCCACGTGCTGGCCAATGGATCTGCTGAGGAGACCGGCCCATCGCTGTTCGACGATGATTTGCCGTCGGAGCCCGCCGGTGTCGGCACAAATGCGCTTTATCTTGCCCCCAGAAATCCCGTATTCCAGCGTGTCGCCGCCGGTGGCCACGCAGATCTGATAACGGTCAAACGGGGCCTCAACAGTGCCGGCAAACCAAGGAGCGAGATTGTCGTTGGTGACGTGCGCGAAGTCGGCCGTTTCATGGCCCTGACGGCGGGCGAGGGCGGTTGGCGGGTGGTTGTCGTCGATAGCGCCGACGAGATGAACGTCAATGCCGCTAACGCGCTTTTGAAAGTGCTAGAAGAACCACCCCCCAATGCACTATTGCTGCTGGTTTGTCATAATTCCGGGCGCTTGTTGCCGACCATACGGTCGCGCTGCCGCAAGCTGCGGCTCGACAGTCTTGAAGAAGCCACCATCGCGACGTTGCTAACGCGCTACATGCCTGAGCTTGATGCCGAAACAAATCGTGAATTGGCAGCGCTATCGGATGGCAGCATCGGGCGCGCATTGGACCTGGCAGAAACTGATGGCGCCGAATTGCAAATCCGCATCACCAGCTTGCTCTCTCAAATGCCATCACCGGACTTCGGACAATTGCAGGATTTCGGCGCACAATTGGCAAAGGCAGACGCTGTAATACATTTCGAAACCGTGGCAGATCTTCTTCGGCGTTTACTTTCCCGACTAATTCGCCATGCAAGCGGCAGCGATATTGGCCTGAAACCCGATGAAGCTGAGCTTTTTAGCCGTTTGACAGCAAGCGCCGGACTTGATCGTTGGCTTCAAGTGTGGGAAAAAACAGACGATCTACTGAGCCGGACTAACCGTATCAATCTAGACCGTAAACATGTAATTTTAAACGTCTTTTTAAATATCTCCGAAGCCGCGCGCGGCGGTTAACCGCAAAATCGCACGGTCAATCAACTGGTACCCAAAAATGACCGCATCCGCCGCCCCAACATACTACCTGACAACACCGATCTATTACGTCAACGACGCGCCGCATGTCGGCCACGCCTACACGACTCTGGCGTGTGACGTATTAGCGCGTTTCAAACGTTTGGACGGATATGATGTCAAGTTTCTAACTGGTACCGATGAGCACGGCCAAAAAGTGGAAAAATCAGCACAGGCTGCGGGCGTCCATCCGCAAGAATTTACCGACCGCGTGTCGCAGAATTTCCGTGACCTCGCCGACCACATGACCTTCAGCCACGACGACTTCATCCGCACCACGGAAGACCGCCACAAGCAGGCATGTTCGGAAATTTGGCAGCGCTTGTTCGATAACGGCGAGATTTATCTCGGCAGCTATGCCGGCTGGTACGCAGTGCGTGACGAGGCGTTTTATACCGAAGCCGAACTCACCGAAGACCCAAACGGTGCCAAAGTCGCACCCAGTGGCGCCGAAGTGGAGTGGGTAGAGGAACCCAGCTACTTCTTCAAGCTGTCCGCCTGGCAGGACCGCTTATTGGCGTATTACGAGGCCAACCCCAACTTCATTTTGCCAAAAACCCGCAGAAACGAGGTCATCAGCTTCGTCAAAGGCGGCTTGCAGGACCTTTCGGTCTCAAGAACAACCTTTAATTGGGGTGTTTCGGTACCTGACGACGACGACCACATCATGTACGTATGGCTCGACGCACTGACCAACTACATCACCGCCGTCGGCTTCCCAGAGACCGAAACCAGTGAATATGCTCAATATTGGCCGGCCGATCTGCATATGGTCGGAAAAGATATCCTGCGCTTTCACGCAGTCTATTGGCCCGCCTTCCTGATGGGCGCCGGTCTTAAGCCTCCAAAACGCGTGTTTGCGCATGGCTGGTGGACCAATGAAGGTCAGAAAATCTCAAAGTCGCTTGGCAACGTCATTGATCCGTTTGATCTGGTGGAGCGTTACGGACTCGACCAGGTACGTTATTTTCTACTGCGTGAGGTTCCGTTCGGCAATGACGGCGATTTCTCGCACCGCGCCATGGTACAGCGCATGAATGGCGAACTGGCGAATGACTACGGCAATCTGGCGCAGCGCGTACTCTCGATGATCGCCAAGAACTGCGACAGCCGGATACCCGAGCCGGGCGAGTTGACCGGCAACGACACAGCTCTTTTTGATCAGGCCGTCGCATTACTAGGGAAACAGCGCGAACTGATGGACATTCAATCGTTCCATGAGGCCCTAGAGACCATCTGGGCCATGATCCGTGCCGCCAATGTCTATGTTGACGCGCAAGCTCCTTGGAAGCTCCGCAAAGAAGACCCAGTTCGCATGGCGACAGTGCTCTATGTCTTAGCCGAATGCGTCCACCATCTCGCGATCCTGACCCAACCTTTCATGCCGGAAGCCTCATCGAAGCTTCTGGATCAATTGGGCATTGCCGAGGATCGCCGCGCCTTTGATGCCATCTCGGGCGAAGAATCGATGCTGGTTCCTGGCACCGAACTGCCGAAACCGCAAGGGGTATTCCCGCGCTTTTCGGAAGAACAGGATGCGGGGGCAGGAGCGTGAGCCTCGTCGATAGTCACTGCCACCTGGATTTTCCAGAATTTGAGGACCAACTCGAAGATGTTGTTGCACGCGCCGCCAATGCCGGCGTCGACTACATGATGACCATCTGCACGCGGGTGTCCAAGTTCGACCAAATTCTGCGCGTGGCGGGCCGCTTTGATAACATATGGTGCTCGGTCGGCATTCACCCACACAACGCCGACGACGAGCCAGAAACCTCGGCTGAAACCCTGATTTCAATGGCCAAGCATCCGAAAGTCGTGGCTTTCGGCGAGAGTGGGCTTGATTTCTACTACGATCATAGCCCAAGGGACCGGCAGGAGGCGGCATTCCGCCAGCATATCCATGCGGCACGGGAAACCGGCCTTCCAGTGGTGATCCATGCCCGCAACGCCGATGATGACATGGCCCGAATCCTCTCGGAAGAACACGCGAAAGGGGCTTTTCCGGGCGTCATCCATTGTTTTTCCAGCGGCCCGAAACTGGCTGAAACCGTGCTCGAGATGGGGCTCTATATCTCGGTATCCGGAATCATTACCTTCAAAAACGCCGATGAATTGCGCGAAACGGTCCGAAACGTGCCCTTAGAACGGCTATTGGTGGAAACGGACGCGCCATATCTTGCGCCCGTGCCGTATCGCGGCAAACGTAATGAGCCGGCCCATGCGGCGCTGACGGCAGCCAAAGTGGCGGAATTGAAGGGTGTGGTTTCGGATTCCTTTGCCGCCGCCACAACCGAAAATTTCTTTCGGTTGTTCTCCAAGGTCAGGGTCGCCTAATGCGGGTTACGATCCTTGGTTCGGGCCCATCCACTGGCGTACCTGGTATCGGTATCGGCTGGGGTGCTTGTGACCCGGATAACCCAAAGAACCGCCGCCTCAGATCGTCAATTCTGATCGAATCCAATGGCAAGCGAATTCTGGTCGACACCTCACCTGATCTCCGCTACCAGTTGTTGCATGTTGAGATTGAACATTTGGACGCAGTCGTCTTCACCCACGGCCATGCAGACCATTTAAACGGTTTGGACGATCTGAGAGCAATTAACCGGGCCATGAACGCACCACTTGATGGGTTCGCAGATGCCACAACACTCGATATCATCGGTAAACGCTTTGCCTATGTTCTGGAACCATTGCACGAAGCGGCGACAGTTTACTATAAGCCGGTCCTCAATATGCATGAGATCGTGCCCGGCGAGGATTATGAAATCGCCGGCATGAACGTCCGGACGTTTGAACAGGATCACGGTTATTCCAAAACTATCGGCTTTCGCTTCAATGATTTTGGCTACACCACCGACATGGTCGAACTGCCCCAAGAAGCCTTCAGCGTGCTGGAAGGGGTGTGCACTTGGCTTGTCGGTGTCTTTAGCGACAAGGCACACAGGACACATATCGACGTTGATAAGGCGCTCAAATGTCGTGAGCGTATCCACCCTAAGCACACAATCATGACCCATCTTGGCCCCAGCCTCGATTACGCCGCACTCGCCGAACGTCTTCCTGAAGGGGCGGAGCCAGCATTCGATTTCATGTCCTTCAACGTCCCGGAAGCGTAAACTCGACCGCGCCAATACCCAGACGCTCGTGAAGGATCGTCTGGGTGCCCTTGTGTAATTTTTTTGTTAAATCAAATTCATAAAATACATCTAAATAATTGTTTTTAAATTATAAAATATAATTTTACATAATATATATTATGCGACTTTTATTGAAATGTCTTTTAAGCTTGAATATCGAACGAACGCATTTGTAGACCTATCGGCCCTCTTGCTCCATCGGCCCCCTTGCCGACGAAACGAAGCTTCTTTAAACAGAAAACATCATCTTAGTCGGAGCCCAATTCATGACCACCCCCAACATCGAAAAACTCCTCAAAATTATGACGAAGTTGCGTGACCCCGATGGTGGATGCCCATGGGATGTCGAGCAAACGTTCGCAACCGTCGCACCGTACACCATCGAGGAAGCCTACGAGGTCGCCGACGCCATTGAACAACGCGACATGACGGCGTTGAAGGACGAACTCGGCGATCTCCTGTTTCAGGTCGTGTTCCATGCTGAGATGGCCCGAGAGGACGCACTGTTCGATTTCGGCGATGTCGTCACCGCAGTATCCGACAAGATGGTGCGCCGCCACCCGCACGTGTTCGCCGATGCAAACATAGAGACCGCTGATGCACAAATATCGGCCTGGGAAGAAATGAAGGCGAACGAACGTCTCGACAGCGTGCATAAAAAAGACCCAAGCGTGCTTGCCGGCGTGCCAGTCGCTCTGCCCGCACTGACACGCGCCGAAAAGCTACAAAACCGTGCCACGCGCATCGGCTTCGATTGGCCAACACCGGAACGGGTCATGGACAAGGTGCACGAGGAAGTCGCCGAAGTAGAACACGAACTGGCGAACGGTGGCAGCAATGAGCGTCTGGCTGATGAGATCGGCGATCTTTTATTCGTCTGCACCAACCTGGCGCGTAAACTCGGTATCGACGCCGAAACGGCACTTCGCGCCGCCAATACCAAGTTCGAACGCCGCTTCCGGGCTATGGAAATTGGCCTTGCCGATAATGACGATCTCAGTTCCGCGACGCTGGAGGAGATGGAAGCCGGTTGGGAAACCGCCAAGTTGGCCGAAAAGCTCTAAAACTGAAGGATGCCCCACCCCCTTTCAATGTAGAATATGGTCCCATGACGCCAGCACCCCCTGCTCCACCGCAACGCCGCGCGCTAGATCACGGCACCGGTCTTCTTTTTGGTTACCGTTTTGGTGATTCAAGGCTGCTATCTAACAATTTTCTTCGACGCCCCGAGATCGAGATCACCCGCCAAGGCTATTTTAAGATGACCCTCGATGGCTATCTAGTGAAGGTCGAACTCTAAGATAAGCTGCGTAAGAATGAGATTACGCTATCCAAAGAAAAGAAACAGGCAGACAACGTCGTAACAGACTTTGCCCGCGCGCCCTCAACCAAGAACATCAAATACATGAACAAGAGCCGTTTCCAGGTCAATTGGTTGCGCGAAGCCGATCTTTTCAAAATTTTAAGACCGTCACATTTTTTGGCGTAACGAGAATATGCTCAGGATCTCATACAACTCTAAATCCAGCCATATTAAGGTCAATGGTCGTTCAATTAAGCGTGCTATCCGTGAAATACGGCCGATATGGGCCTCGCCATTCCCGGCAAAACCCCTGTCATTATGGATACTCCCATGGTTCGACACAATGCTACCAAGGTCAAACGCAAACGCGGCCCAAAATTCAAGGCCTACACCTGGAAGATCGCCAATATCTTCGCGCCAACGCCGAGCCTAACAATCTCGTTGCGTTAGATTTTCCCCTCACTGGCCTTTCGTAAACACAATGACAGGGGCCGAAGCCCCCTCCCTTTCATTTTTTCGGCGCTGACTAGTCGCGTGTCAGCATGCACAACAGGCTCGATGTATCCCAGCGATTACCGCCCTTCGCCTGCACACCGGCATAGAACTGATCAACCAGCGCAGTGACCGGTAACCGCGCACCATTGTTCCTGGCTTCCTGGAAACAGATACCCAAATCCTTGCGCATCCAATCGACAGCGAAACCGAACTCGAACTCATCGTCAATCATGGTGTTGCCGCGGTTTTCCATTTGCCAGGACTGCGCTGCACCCTTGGAGATCACATCTACAACCTTTTTCATGTCGAGACCGGCCTTGGTGCCGAAATTGATCCCTTCTGCCAACCCTTGGACCAAACCCGCGATGCAAATCTGATTGACCATTTTGCACAATTGGCCGCTGCCGACAGGCCCCAGTAACGTCACTGCCTGAGCGTAACAATCCATCACCGGTTTCGCGGTATCGAAGGTGCCCTCGCCGCCCCCGCACATGATCGTCAGCATACCATTTTCCGCACCAGCCTGGCCGCCCGAAACCGGCGCATCAATGAAACCGAGACCCATTTCAGTCGCCTTCTCGTTGATTTCGCGGGCCACATCGGCCGACGCCGTTGTGTGATCGACAAAAACCGCTCCTGATTTCATACCGGCAAAGATACCGCAGTCGCCATACACGACGCTCCGAAGATCATCATCGTTGCCGACGCAAGCGCAGACAACATCTGCCCCCTCGGCGGCTTTCGCGGGCGTTTCGGCCCAGTTACTACCGTGTTCCCCAGCCCATTTCTCGGCCTTGGCGGCGGTTCTATTGTAGGCGGTAACCTCGTGGCCATTGGAAGCCATGTGGCCGGCCATGGGATAACCCATCACGCCGAGGCCGATGAATGCGGTTTTCGTCATTTTAAATGTTCTCCAATATGCCGGTTTGGCGTTGAATTCGGCGCGGAGTATAGGATTTTGACCGGCGCTTGCCTAGAGGTTCTGCCGCATTGAAATTTATTTTTGGCGAATTTTCATGAATTGGGATCGAACGGATTCAGCAGCGCGAAAAAAATTGCTTCCTAGATTGCCGGCCGGGTCGTGACGACCCGCTTCAAAATACCGCGCAACAGTTGTTCCCAGCGCGGACGGGTGGAACTGCCGAGCTTGTGCGGATAGGCCTTGAAGCACAAATATCCGGCGGCAATCGCCTGCTGGCTATGCTTTCCGGTGTATAGGCGATCTTATAGATCAGGTCACCATATTGAAACCACTACCCCCAGGGCGAGTTAGAATTTGGAACCGTAATGAGTATGAGCCCCGCGGCGACAAGACGACCTTCAACGAAGAGAAAAAAATCCGACCCGCATCGTGATCAAATCGCACAATCACATCGAACAATGCGATGCGGCCATATTTCATTTCCTATTCCGTGGCTTCGCAAACATGAGAATCTGCATCGGCATGTTCTTAGTTGAATTCCCCCGGCTCCTAAACTTCTTGATCGGATCGCCAGATATGCTTCGGCCCTATCTCCAGGGACGAATATTTCTGCAGTGTGTGGTAGGTCTCATAGTGTGACACCGAGGGTATGATCCCAACAAACATTGTCCAAGACTAAGACCATTATGGCAGTGGTGTCGATGCCAGCCAATGCCTGAAGCGAGTTATTAAACGAACTCCCATATGGTTTCTCTAGCATGATAGGGTTATAAATCTGTCATTGCTCATGACCAATGGCTGACCGCGACCAATGACCGATATAATTTCCGTAGAGATCGCGTTCGGCGAACTCATTGACAAGATTACGATCCTCGAGATCAAGCTCGAGCGTATCGGTAATGCCGAAAAACTGGCCAATGTCCAAACCGAGTGGCAGACCTTGATCAAAGCACGAGATCAGGCCATCAACGCCTCCGACGAATTAACTCGATTAAGTAATGGCTTGAAAGCAGTTAACGAAACACTTTGGGTCATCGAGGATGATATACGCGATTGCGAACGCAACAGCGATTTTGGCAAAAAATTTATCGAACTAGCCCGTGCGGTTTACCGGACCAACGATGAGCGCGCGCGCATCAAGCACCAGATCAATGAACTTCTCGGCTCCCGCCTCGTCGAGGAGAAATCCTACTCCGCTTATTGATTATGGCTAGCTTGGCGCGCCTGATCGACCCAATTCACCGCCTGCGTCGACGTCTTTTCCGCCGACCTGAGCCTCCAAAAGGCATCTTGATTATCTCGGCCGGCGGGCTAGGTGACACGGTCCTTTTTTCATTGGTTGCGGAACGTTTTTCCTCACTCGCAGGCCCTAGGGAGCTGGTAACCGTTCTGTTGCGCCACGATGGAGTGAAGACGGCTTTTTGCCTACCCGACAAACTAGAAGTTCTCGCCGTCAATTTTGGACGTTTCGACAAAGACATTACCTATCGGTGGAAAATGCTGGAAACCCTGTTCAAAGCCAATTACCGCTTGGCTTTAAGTACTGATTTCCTGCGCCACCCTTTTCTCGACGAGACCATGATTGCGGCCTGCGACGCACTCGAAGCCATTGCCATGAAAGCGCGTCCTTGGCCGAAATACGACGTTCAACTCACTGCCAACCGACGTTTGTTCACACGTATTTTTGATAGTGGCGAGAGCCGGCGTGACAAAGTGGTTCGCTGGAACGACTTCGCCAATTGGATCACCGGAAAGGAGCTATTACCACCTGAAGTGCGGTTGACAAAGCCGTTTGCGGACAAAATTGAAGAGAAAGCCAGCCGGGAAGTCATCATCCAACCCTTCTCTGCCATTCGCGCGAAACAGGTTGCCCCCACGTGCTACGAAGCCTTAATCAACGCCCTTCCCTCAAACATAGTTGTGCGGATCACCGGACTGAACAGCGATTTGGACGCCTACCCGGAAATTAGGCGGCTGACGGAGCTCGATTCCGTCGTTTTCGACCCGTCGACATTCTCCGAAATTGCACCCAGACTACAAACGGCCGATCTGGTAATTTCTGTCGATACGGCGCTGATGCATCTGGCCGTAGCGCTCGGTGCGCCAACACTCTGCCTTGCGAGCGCAGCCTACGTTGGTGAGATCGTACCATACGACCCCTGTATCTGCCCCAACAACGTCACTTTCCTATATGAGAACTTGCCCTGCGCCGGCTGCTTAGGCGATTGTATATATCCGCTGATTGACGGGCGCTATGCCTGCGTTGAAGAACTGACGCCTCAACGGGTCGTCGAACAAGCACAAGCAATGCTGTGAGAGCTAGCTCTCGTTTATATTGAGCATATTCAAATTATTACGCATCAGAGTGAGAGGATAGCGAGAAACGTGGCTGCAGTTTTTCGTGGCGTATTGAAATGCCCCTGAAGTTTTTGATTTTATTAATGGAGAACTCTAAGAGATGACGCTCCTTATACAAGTCTGTATCGTTCAGAATAGCGATGGCCGCGATTTGTTTGACGGGATAACGGCGATCATGTTGGTCTCGTCAATGAGGCTGCGAAACCGGCCTGATCCATAGGCCTTGTCGGCCATCAGATAGTCACCGAAAGAACCGTGGTTCAAGTTATTGGCATCGACACCTCGTCATGGACTTGGTCGGAGGCGAGAATCAGGCGGAGTGAGTTACCGAAGTCCATAGATGGTAGTGTAAACCTTGCTGGTTAGGTCGCCGCGTGAGCATCTGATCGCCTAACTTAGAGCCCTTCTTGCGCCGACGGCATATTGATACGCCTTCAAGATGGTGCGGTCGATGAGCAAGAACTCGAGGTCCGAATCTCTGGACAAGGTCTTAAAAATATTCTCCAATATACCTTTTCACGAACAGCGTCAGAACCGCGTATAGATCGTATACCATGGCTCGAGTGCGTCTCGCGGATCACGCCACCGCGTTCCCGCCCGCGCC
>CAYXUT010000059.1:0-15029 GCA_964468005.1 uncultured Magnetovibrio sp.
TGAGCGCGAATTCGCGCCATCAAAACGCTTAGCTTAAACGGCTTGGTGACGCAATCATTAGCGCCGGCCTCAAGGCCTAAAATCGTGTCGGCATCAGCATCGGCACCAGTTAGCATGATGATCGGTGAGCGCACGCCCGCCCGGCGCATCAACTTGCAGACCTCACGACCGTCCATATCAGGGAGGCCCAAATCTAGGATAATGACATCGTAGTATTCCTGTTTGGCCTTTTCCAAAGCCTCTGCACCGCTACCCACCCCGATCGAGGTGAACTCTTCATGCAGCTCCAATTGCTCGGAAAGCATATCCAGGAGCGTAGTGTCATCGTCGACGATGAGGATTTGTTTGTCGCCAAACATGTTTTTCTCGTCAATCCGTTATCAAATGATAGCATGTCGCCGAAAATAAGTGCCGGCTCGCAACTCCCTAACAAGTATTGCAATATATGGTGCTTTTTCGTTACACGCCACCCCATATGGCTCATGGTTTTGTGAATGTATATGTGATGTGAGATATTACTCGGTATATGGCCCGCTCAAACACCAATACCATTGAAATTCCGGCAAGTCGCGAATCGCTCTCATTGCTATCAGTGGATCGCGCCATTTCGGAGTTGCGCCGCGGCCGTTTCGTGGTGGTGCAGGGCAATAACGGTTCGGCGGCCTTGATCTTAGCGGCGGAAGGAGTAATGCCTGAAAGCCTTGATAAGCTCGCCAAATTCGCCGGGGCACCAGCGCGCCTAACGATCACGGCAAGGCGCGCACGCGTGCTTAAAATCGCCAAACCCGAAGGCCGTATCATTACACTGAGTACAACACCGCCGCTAAGCGCCGAAATCATTAGCCAGATTGCCGATCCGCTTGCGACACTTGAAACGGATAGCTTGAGTTTCGAAAGCCATGAGACGGCAACCTATGATTCTGAAAGTGCCGCCGTCGCGCTGGCCAAGCTGTCGCGCTTGTTGCCGGCGGCTCTGACAGCGCCGGTCCAGCTCAATGAAGCCGATGATCTTGCCGCTTGGGCGATGCGCCATGACCTGTTGATGATCGATTCGGGTGATGTGTTTCAATATGAGAAAACCGCCGCACGTACGCTTCGCCGCGTTAGCGAGGCCTCCGTACCGTTGGCCGATGCCGAAAGTTCGCGGGTGATTGCATTCCGGCCCCGCGACGGCGGTCTCGAGCATTTGGCTATAGTTATCGGCGACCCGCAGCCAAATGAACCTATTTTAGCACGTATTCACTCCGAGTGTTTTACCGGCGATCTGCTTGGTAGCCTTCGGTGCGATTGTGGTGACCAATTACGCGGCGCCATCCGAGAGATCGCTAAAGCCGGTGTCGGCGTTCTGCTTTATCTGGCTCAGGAGGGACGCGGGATCGGACTAGTCAACAAGCTGCGGGCCTACGCACTTCAAGATCGAGGCCTCGACACCATGGAGGCCAACGAGCAGCTAGGTTTCGATGCCGACGAACGTATTTACCTGCCAGCAGCGCAGATGCTCAGGCTCTTGGGTTTCGATCAAGTCCGGCTGATGACCAACAACCCCGATAAGGTCGACGCATTGATCTCCTGTGGGGTCAACGTTGCGGAGCGGGTGGCGCACGCTTTTCCATCCAACAAACACAACGAGAGTTATCTAAAGACCAAGGCCGCACGCGGCGGGCATCTTATGTGACCCCCGGCAAATGTTGCCCCCAGGTCTCGAATTTTTTGAGCTCAATTTGATTATAGCCTACTGAAATAAAAGAAATACCAAGTGGCACACCGTTTGCGTTAATTCTCCCAAATAGAATGTAATGAACGGGGATTGAAGTATGGTCACCACCGACACCGCCATTTTACCCTGGCATCGCGAATCCTTGACGGGTTCGTTGCCCAAAGCCACATCGAAACAGGCTGAGCAGGCTCTGATATCACCGGATGAGGATGACAGACCCGGGTCAGCGTTCCATCCTTTCGGCGAAGACGGCTTCAGTTTTCTTGACCTTCTTGATATCATCAATCCTCTACAGCATATCCCGGTGGTCGGTACCCTTTATCGCGAGTTGACTGGAGATACACTGGATCCCTTGCCTCGGATCGTCGGAAGCACCTTATTTTTTGGTCCTATCGGCGCGGGTGTTTCCGGAGCCAACGTGGTTCTTAAGCAGACATCAGGCCAGGACATCGGCGAGCATATCATGGCCATGCTGCGTGATGAGAAGCCGGCAACTCAAACTGCCGAAGTCCATCCCGGATTCACCAATGGCGGCGGGCATGATGTTCCCGTTATCGCAAAAGAGCCGGTTGCCACCGGTACGGATGGCGAACCAGCAGACGCCGATCTCGTAACGGCATGGGCGCGCGCCGAACTCGCCTATCGGCAAAACCTGGCCCATGGGCATGCGATTGCCGCCAACACGAATCCGACACCCACTACACCGACCGCTGCGTCCGAGGCCTCAATTGTTGGAGCGGCGCGACAGGAGCTATCTTGGATCAAAGGCTCAGTGGCTATTGCTGATGGCGAGCCGAAAGTGGTCGAAACCTCGACACAGCCCACCACGCCAAATTCTCCACAGGCTGAAGCTTTCCTGCCTGCGCTAGCCGGCGCACACCGAAACGGCGCCCTGCAAACCATTGCACAACTCAAACTCAGCCAGACCGATGAGCCCCCGCTCCGCCGCGCCGAGCAAGCCAAGCATGCCGCCGCAGCCTACAGTGCGGCAAGCGGCAACAACACGCAGACGGAGATGGCTGTCGGCGGCACGACACAACCGTCCGGTACCGCTGTTTTCGGCGACAGCTGGTTCGCCGCTAGCCCGATGGATTCGCTGAAGCGCTATCAAGCCCAGGATTCACAAGTGGCTGCGCGCAGTCATCTCAACTAGGCTTTAAAGGCCCGAGATGGACATTGAGGTCTTTCCGCCCGACAAGTTGATTTGGTTCCACCAAACATGCCATTGCGTGCTCGGCTGGGGTGGTGTGTGCGCTAACAAATATGAAGGCGATGGCGTTACTCCGGTTGGCCGCTGGCCTCTAAGGTCCGTCTATTATCGGTCCGACCGGATCGGCAGGCCTAATACCGTACTGCCGGCCCAAGCCCTGAAGCCGGAAGATGGTTGGTGCGACGACCCTGAGCATGCCGCTTACAACCAACACATTGAAAAACCATTCGCGGCAAGTTATGAAGACCTATGGCGCGAAGACCGGGTTTACGACCTCATTGTGGTGCTGGGTCACAATGATTCGCCACCCCAGCCCGATAAAGGCAGCGCCATATTCATGCATGTCGTTCAGCCGGATTTATCTCCAACAGAAGGGTGCGTCGCTCTCGCATTGGATGATCTCGTGGAAATTCTCGAGGGCTCGGGCCCTGAAACTGCAATTGTTATTCATCCAGCCCGTTGAACGGCTCGCGCTCACCGAAAACGGCTGTCCCGATGCGCACATAGGTCGCGCCAAACTGAATTGCTGTCTCGAAATCTCTGCTCATTCCCATGCTGAGCTCCGCCAGGCCATTTCGGCGAGCCATTTCGGCGAGTAGTCCAAAATGCAGGCCCGGCTCTTCGTCATGGGGCGGAATACACATCAGGCCGACAATCGGCAGAGCCAGTTCGTCACGACACAGGGCGACGAACCGATCAAGGTTCTCGGGTAAAACTCCAGCCTTCTGTGGTTCCTCGCCCGTATTGACTTGAATGAAACACTTGAGAGGCCATCCGAAGTTTTCAATTTCCCGGGCGATCGCACGCGCAAGTTTGGGCCGGTCTATGGTCTCAATTACATCGAACAATTGCACGGCGCGCCTTACCTTGTTACTTTGCAAAGGCCCGATCAGATGCAATTGTAGCCTCGCAAACTCGTCTCGTAGCGTCGGCCATTTTCCTTCAGACTCCTGGACCCGGTTCTCACCAAAAATGGTGTGTCCGGCTAATATCGCCAGACGGATTTTTTCCTCCCTAAGCGTCTTGGTAACGGCTACTAAATTAACATCGACGGGTTCGCGGCCGGATTCAATCGCCGCATTGGCAATCTGTGATTTGACGGTTAGTAAATTTTCTTTGATTTCAAACATAGCATTATTATTCGGTGACATGGCAAATGGTAGCGGTTGAAAAAATCCATGAATGCGAACCTATCAGACCTTGAGCGCGGCCTCAATTTAGTCGTCGGATCTAACGCCTCGGTCAAGGGCTCTAAGTTACCGCGTGGCCGATCCTCCGAACTTGATTTCGGGGCTGCCTGCCGGCAGCGCCGTCCTATTGCACTATCCAGACTTGGTGGAAGCTTTTGATACTGGCGCGTAAGATTATTCCCTTGTCACAAAGAGCGGGTCAGTTGGCATTGATTGCCAGAGACCCGCGTGTCGGTCTCAGGACCGCCGCTGACGGCATACACCTCTTAGAGGCAATTATCAGCCGAAACGTGGCGTTAGCCGAAAACACACCACAACTAACCCGGTGTTTAAAGGGGGCCGGTTCCAGGGGTCTCCAGAATCGGTTTGTTTTCGAATGAATAATCCTGTTTCAAGTATCGTCACAACTTTACGAACGCCGCTTGGCGAATCCGCGGAATCAGATATAGTACGCGACCATTGATTTTCACCGGTCAGGAGTGCTGCATGGCGAGCACGGGAGATATGGTTTGGTTTAAATGGATTGTGCTTGCCATAGTCTTTTGCCTTGGTCTAAGCGCATGCGATACCTTCTCGCCCGGCGAGCCGGAGATGACCACCCCCGGCACCATTGACCCGTTCGCTGACCATAGTAAGCGTAAAACGATTTTTGGCGAAGGCGGACTATCTTTCTTTGGTGACGAAGAAGAACCAACCAAGAGCAACATTGGGGTTAACAGTTTTTTATGGCGGGCTTCCTTGGATACGATTTCGTTTATGCCCGTCAACTCTGCGGACCCATTTGGCGGGGTAATTATCACTGAGTGGCACGCCAACACCGAAGCGCCGAACGAGCGGTTCAAATTGAATGTTTATATTCTTGGCCGTACGCTGAGGGCAGACGGCATTCGTGTTGCGCTATTCCGACAGGTTTTGAGCCAGAGGGGCCAGTGGCAGGATGCCGATGTGCTTGAGGAAACTAAGTTAAAAATCGAGGACGCCATCCTGACCCGCGCGCGGCAGTTAAGGAATGCTGCGGTTTTGCAGCAAAAGAAGTAAATACTGCGCTCACAGGTTGTTACCTCCGCACTCTGTAGTTTGCGTGAAATTAAGGCAGTGCGTGTTCGTTTCCTAAAGAAAACACAAGATCAGACATGACGCGATACAACCAAAAGAAAACCGAGAGCAGATGGCAAGAGGCCTGGGCTAAATTAGGAACCTTCGAGGTGACCGAGGATCCCAGTAAGCCGAAGTATTACGTCCTTGAAATGTTTCCGTATCCCTCCGGTCGTATACACATGGGGCATGTGCGCAATTATACGCTTGGTGATGTTGTCGCGCGCTACAAGCGCGCTCAGGGATTTAACGTCCTGCACCCCATGGGCTGGGACGCATTCGGTTTACCTGCTGAAAACGCCGCCATAGAAAATAAGGTGCATCCGGCAAAATGGACTCGCGAAAACATTGCTTCCATGCGCGCTCAGCTCAAAACCATGGGGCTGTCCTATGATTGGAGCCGCGAGATTTCGACCTGCGAACCCGAATACTACAAGCACGAACAAAGGATGTTCTTGGAATTCTTGAAAGCCGGTATGGTTTACCGCAAAAAATCCTGGGTCAATTGGGATCCAGTGGAGAATACTGTTCTCGCCAACGAACAAGTTATTGACGGTCGGGGCTGGCGCTCGGGTGAATTAATTGAGAAGCGGCTGCTGTCCCAGTGGTTTTTAAAGATCACCGCCTTTGCCGAGGAACTGCGAGCTGATCTCGAGATGCTCGAACGTTGGCCGGACAAAGTTCGGTTCATGCAAGAAAATTGGATTGGGCGGTCAGAAGGGGCTTTAGTTAGATTTGACATCGTTGGCCGCGACGATCAACTCGAAGTGTATACGACCAGGCCTGATACGTTGTTTGGCGCTTCTTTCTATGCGATCGCCGCCAACCATCCTCTGGCTCAGGAGTTGGCGAAGGACAACGACACCCTCGCCGATTTCATTGCCGAGTGCAATCGTATGGGCACCAGTGAAGCGGACATGGAGAAGGCCGAAAAAAAGGGTGTTGATACCGGATTGCTGATAAATCACCCGTTTGTTGCGGATCTAGATCTTCCGCTTTACATCGCCAATTTTGTTTTGATGGACTACGGCACGGGCGCGATTTTTGGCTGTCCCGCTCATGATCAACGTGATTTGGATTTCGCAAGAAAATATAGCCTGCGTGTCATGCCCGTGGTTTGTCCGAAAGACGCTGACCCTGACACGCTAGAAATAGGCACAGAAGCGTTCGTCGGCGATGGCAGTCTGATTAACTCAGACTTTCTAAACGGTCTGGATGTGGTATCAGCTATTTCAAAAGTTATTGAGGAACTGGTTCGGATCGGGCGCGGCGAGCAGACGGTTAACTTCCGATTGCGAGATTGGGGCGTGTCTAGACAACGTTATTGGGGTTGCCCGATACCGGTGGTTCACTGTGACAATTGTGGCGTTGTTGGTGTTCCGCTCAACCAGCTTCCAGTGACATTACCGGAAGATGTCGATCTGGATGCGGCGAGCAATCCTTTGGATGCCCATCCGACGTGGAAACATACGGATTGCCCCAAATGTTGCAACCCGGCGATACGCGAAACCGACACATTCGATACCTTCTTTGAGTCTTCTTGGTATTTTGGACGGTTTGCATCGCCGCACTTGAAAGATAAGGGGTTTACCCGTGAGGCCGCTAATTACTGGTTGCCCGTGGATCAGTACATCGGCGGAATTGAACATGCTGTTCTACATCTTCTCTATTCTCGATTCTTTACCCGTGCGCTTAAGTCTTGCGGATACTTGAACATTGATGAGCCGTTTACGGGACTTCTCACGCAGGGCATGGTGTGTCACGCGACCTATCGTGACGAATCAGGTAATTGGATTTTTCCAACCGAGGTCGATAGTGATGAAAGCGGCGGCTTCGTTCACTCAGGTAGTGGTGTTGCCATCGAGAAGGGCCGCTCCGAGAAAATGAGCAAATCAAAAAAGAATGTGGTCGATCCAGAGGACATCATCGCTACTTACGGAGCTGATACAGCGCGGTTATTTATGCTTTCGGACAGTCCGCCAGATCGTGATCTGGACTGGACTGAATCCGGAATCGAGGGGGCGTGGCGCTACGTCAACCGCTTGTGGCGACTTTCAGAAGGGGTTTCAGTGGAAAGGGATGGTTCTGCCTTAGAAGGCGGTGATTCTAAATTGACCGCACTTGTTCACAAAACAATTAATTTTGTTACCGATGATCTCGAAAAATTTCATTTTAACAAGGCCGTCGCGAGGATCCGAGAATTGACCAATTTTTTGGAGAAGACGCGCAACGCGATCGAGCCTAGCCAGTACGCCGCGGCGATGGATATCGTCGTCCGCTTGATCAATCCCATGATGCCGCATCTAGCCGAAGAGGTTTGGGAAAGAATGGGCCACCTAGGCATGGTTGCCGACACCTCTTGGCCTGTTGCAGATCCTCGGTATCTAGTAGATGAAACAGTGACGGTAGCTGTACAGGTAAACGGGAAACTCAAGGGAACTATCGAGCTGACCAAAGATTGCACTAATGAATTCGCAGAAATCGAGGCGCTCAAGATCGAAAATGTCGTCACTGCCATGGCCGGAAAAGCGCCTCGAAAGATAATCGTGGTTTCAAACAGGATCGTTAATGTCGTTATATAAGCGAATAGTTGTTTGCCTATTGCTAGTGCCGCTAATTGGTTGCGGGTTTCGTCCGCTTTACGGCGATCATACAAAAAATGAGGCGCGGCTGGACTTTCTTGGGATTGAGATTGCGCCCATCAAGGACCGCGAAGGGCATTTACTTCGGAATGAATTGGTGCGTCGTTTACACGCTGGCGGAAAACCTGGTGCTGTAGTTTATCGATTATTAACCAAGATTTCGGAGGGCAAATCTTCACTCGCTGTCAAAAAAAGTGCCTTTGCAACACGTGGAAACCTTATGATTTCCTCTACTTTTCGGTTAATTCGAACTACAGATGGGTCAACCGTCTTTTCAGCAACGAGCCGGGTAACAGTGAGTTACAATATTTTAGATTCAGAGTTTGCTTCCCTGCTTTCAGAAAAGAATGCGCGCGAACGTGGTGTTCGCGAGTTGAGCGAAGATATGAGGACACGCTTGGGCGTATTTTTTGATCTAGGCGACTAGGACAATCGTAACAATGGTTAAGCTATCTGGTGCCAAGGCAGATCGCTGGATTGAGAGCCCGAACCCGAGCCATTGGGCCGCGCTCCTGTATGGTCCCAATCGGGGCTTAGTCCGCGATCGTGCGGAATCACTAGTGGCGTTTTTTTCGGGCGGGGAGATCGACGATCCATTTGCCGTCGTGGGGATTGACGGCGCGCGGCTTCATAATGAGCGCTCAACAATTACCGATGAAGCTTTTTCGCAATCCCTGCTCGGAGGCGGTAAAGTCGTTTGGCTCAAGGAAAGCAGCGATAAAAATACAGCAGTTTTTGACGCCCTTCTTGGCTCAAGCCAAACCCCCAATCCACTTGTTGTCGAGGCCGGTGATTTACCGCCTCGTTCTAGGTTGAGGAGCTTGTTCGAGAAAGCCGATAATGCTGTCGCGATTGGGTGTTATGAAGACGACACCAGTGCTCTTCGTGCTCTTATCGGGAAGAAATTCCGGGAGTTTTCGATCAATGCCGGCCAATCTGCGATAGAGACGCTAGTTTCCCGATTGGGGAAGGACCGTCTTGCCAACCTTTCCGAGATCGACAAGGTTTGTTTATACGTTGGTCAAGAAAGATCGCTCTCAGAAGAGATGGTTCTGTTAGCCATCGGTGAGGGCGGCGGACTTTCCGTTGACGAGTTGGTGTATACCATTTTCGATGGGGGGCGAGATTTGGCCGACCAATTATTGAATAGCGGTATTAACGAAGGGCTGATGCCGGTACAGTTTATTCGCCGGCTGCAGTCACATACGGAAAGGCTGCTTTCAACGCGGGCGCTGATCGACCAAGGCGTGGCGACGGATCGTGCCATGAGCAAGTTGCGCCCCCCGGTATTTTTTAAGTTCAAAAACCGCTTTCGTAACCAGGTTCAATACTGGCCGGCGGCAAAGTTGCAAAAGTGCTTGGCCGCTATGATAGATTTGGAAATCGAGTGCAAAAGCACCGGCATGCCAGACGTCGCTCTTTGCCAACGCATGGGTCTTTCGGTCAGCGGTCTAGCGCAAAAACTGGCTAGGTAGCTCGTCTTGCCCGGTGAGTTAACCACGCGAGAGTTTTCGGACCAGAGTATCAAGTTGATCTATCGAGAGATATGACAGGCTCAATACCCCACCAGTCTTTTTCGGTGTGATCTTGACGGCGAGGCCGAGATCTCGCGTGAGGTCTCGTTCAAGGGCTAATGTATCAGCGTCTTTTTTAGTTTCCTGTTTCGGTTTTGCGATGCCTAGGCTTTGCGCCTTGGCGGCCAGGGCTTCCGTTTCTCTAACGCTTAAGCTTTTGGCCACAACCATATCGGCCAGATGCTTCGGTTCGAGTGCAGTCAGGAGTGCGCGTGCATGTCCAGCACTTAGCCGGCCGTCGCCCAGCATTTCCTTGACTGCATCCGGCAAGTTCAGTAAGCGGATCATATTGGCAACGTGGCTGCGGCTTTTGCCGATGCCGCTGGCCAGTGCCTCTTGGGTATGGCCGAACTCATCCTTAAGACGCTGGTAGGCCTCCGCTTCTTCCAAAGGGGTCAGATTTTCGCGCTGGAGGTTTTCGACCAGCGCAATCTCGAGAGCTTCTTGGTCGGTAAACTCGCGAATAACGGCTGGGACTTCGTGCTGTTGCGCGACTTGGGCAGCCCGCCAGCGGCGCTCGCCGCAAATGATATCGTAGGTTCCGGGTTGGTCACGGTCCGGCCGCACTACCAAAGGCTGAAGAATACCTTTTTCACGGACCGACTGGGCCAGCTCCTTGATCTGTTCTTCTGCAAATCGGCGCCGAGGTTGGTAGTGGCAAGGATGCAAGTCCGTGATCAACAGGGTTTGCAGTTGAGATGATTGAGGTTTTGCTTCTTCACTTAGCGGCTCTCCAAGCAAGGCGGAAAGCCCGCGGCCAAGTTTCTTCCGTTTTGATGAAATGGCCGGTGTCATGCGCTGATTTTCCGCTCGCGATTGATAATTTCGCCAGCCAGGGCGAGATAGGCCTGGGCACCCGTACAGTTCATATCGTATATCAATACCGGGACACCATGCGATGGCGCCTCCGAAACCCGGACATTTCGCGGGATTACGGTATCGTAGACCTTGTCTCCAAAAAAGGCCCGGACATCACTGGCCACATCGGCCGAAAGGTTATTGCGTTTATCATACATGGTGAGAACAATTCCTTGGATTTCAAGTTCTGTGTTAAAGCCACCCTTGACCTGGTCAATGGTTTTGATGAGCTGACTAACGCCTTCAAGGGCGTAAAATTCGCATTGTAGCGGCACCAAGACCGCTTGCGCGGCAACCAAAGCGTTGATAGTCAACAACCCAAGTGCTGGCGGGCAATCTACCAAAATATAGTCGTAAGCGCCAATTGCATGGACAAGTGCATCACGAAGCCTATATTCGCGGCGCTCGTCATTAATAAGGTCAATCTCTGCACCGTACAAATCTACTCCCGATGGGATAATATCTAATCTTGGAATCTCCGTAGCTCGGACCGCATCAAAAAACTCACTATTTTCCACAATTAAAGAATAAGCATTGATCTTACGATGATTTTGATCAACACCAAGACCCGTACTTGCATTTCCTTGGGGATCAAGATCGATTACAAGAACCTGCTGATTTACCGCAGCAAGTGCCGTTCCCAAGTTAATTGCAGTCGTGGTTTTGCCAACACCGCCCTTTTGGTTAGCAACCGCTAGTATCCGGGTCCCGCGCCCTTGCGGTAAAGGATCGTCATCCATCATTGGTTCGGACAAATTTTTCCACCTGTAAGATCACGCCACTTGGATCGGACAGGCTAGGATGTTGAACGAACGACATTTTCCAGTCTTTTTCAGCCGTGGTCAATTCATCCCTGTAATTAGCGCCCTTGAGATAGAGCCCACTTCCACCTACCGCGTGCAAGGGCTCAGCCAAGTTCAGAAGCTTTTCCAGGGGTGCGCAAGCCCGCGCTGTGACGACATCGGCGCGCGGGCCGTTGTAAATTTCGGCACGAAGCGGATAAACGGTCGCTCTGATATTTGTTAACCTTATGATTTCACGCAAGAAAGTTCCTTTCCGTTGATCGCTTTCAACAAGATGAAAACGGCGATTCCCACTATCCATTAGGGCAAGAACCAGGGCCGGAAATCCCGCGCCGCTACCTATATCAATGATGACGCGGGCCTCTTTAGGCAATAAGGGATAAAGCTGAGCGCTGTCAAGAAAATGACGCCGCCACGGATCATTAAGGGTGCTCTTTCCAACAAGGTTGATCTTTGCCTGCCAGCGACACAGCAAATCGAGATAACCCTCAAGGTGCGTCATCACCGTGTCGGAAACATGGGTTAATGCCTGAAACTGTGAAGGCTCCAGCGGTTGTTCGGTGTTCGGTATTTTAGCGTTTTGACTAAGTGATTGCGAGTTGGTTGCATAGTCCATTTTCAAAACCATCATTGCGCATTAGGCTGAGAGACGGTTGGCGCCTGCCTCGTATTTTTTTAGATGTGTTAACAATACCGTCACCGCCGCTGGCGTGACACCAGATATCCGGGCCGCGGCGCCAAGATTTGCCGGTCGGGCCTTAGCCAGCTTATGACACACTTCGGCTGAAAGTCCAGGAATTGAGTTAAAATTAAGATCATCCGGTATGCTGAGACTGGCATCTCGTCTGAATGCACGAATGTCTGCCGCCTGGCGCTCTAGATACCTGGTATAGGTCGCTTCAATCCGCAGTTGCTGGGCGATATCGTTATCAATCTCCGCAAGTTCCGGCCACAGCCTAATGACGTCATCGACGTTCACGTGCGGATACGCGAGAAGCTGAAAGGCACTGCGTCGAACACCATCGAGGTTGATGTTGACCCCAGCATCGCGGAGTTGATTCGGCGACATATCCAATCTTTCCAACAGCTGCCGCGCTGCATCAAGCGATGTTATTCGGGCCTCATGGTAATTCCAGCGTACCCCCCCAACACAGCCCACACCATGCCCTTTTGCCGTCAGCCGCTGATCTGCATTGTCGGCACGCAAATGCAGGCGGTATTCAGCGCGCGAAGTAAACATGCGGTAGGGCTCTTCGGTGCCGAGCGTCACCAAATCGTCTATCAACACACCGATATAAGCGTCTGCCCGGTCGAGAAGGAAGGGCTCAGAACCAGCGGCAGCCCGCGCCGCATTGACACCGGCCATAAGGCCCTGGGCCGCCGCCTCCTCATAGCCCGTAGTGCCGTTGATCTGGCCGGCGAGGTAAAGACCAGGCGCACGCTGCACTTCCAACGTCGGGCGTAGCTCGCGCGGATCAACAAAATCGTACTCAATAGCATAACCGGGCTGAATTATTTCGGCCTTTTCTAAGCCCGGTATGGATTTGACAATAGCCAGCTGCACATCTTTGGGCAGCGATGTGGAAATGCCATTTGGGTAAATGGTAAAATCTTCGAGGCCCTCCGGCTCCAAGAAAATCTGATGGCGATCGCGTTCACCAAATCGCACGACCTTCTCTTCAATGGATGGGCAATAACGCGGCCCGGTGCCGGCTATCTGCCCGGAATACATGGCTGACTGGCTTAGGTTTTGGCGGATGATCTCGTGGGTCTCGGCTGTCGTGCCGGTGATGCGGCAAGACACCTGCGGCACTTCAATCTTTTCCGTTAGATACGAGAAGGGTACGGGTGGATTATCGGCTGGCTGCTCTTCCAACCCTTGCCAATTGATCGTGCGCCCATCAAGCCTTGGCGGCGTTCCAGTTTTTAGGCGCCCCAAACGCAAGCCAATGCGGCGGAAGGTGTAGGCCAGGCCCACCGCACGCTGCTCGCCGACGCGCCCTGCCGGAATCTGTGCCGCGCCGACATGAATCAATCCGCGAAGGAACGTACCTGTCGTAACCACGATCGCACCGGCAGAGATATCTCGCCCAGCCTGCGTGCGCACGCCAACAATGCGCCCCTCGGGATTGAGCTGCAAATCGTCCACTGGTTCAGCGGCAATATCGAGATTTTGCTGCTCCGCTAGCAAGGCCTGCACGGCCTTCCGATAAAGAGAGCGATCGGCCTGGGCGCGCGGCCCGCGCACCGCCGGGCCCTTCGAGCGGTTGAGAATACGAAACTGTATGCCGGCCCGGTCGATGGCGCGGGCCATGATGCCATCAAGCGCATCGATCTCACGAACCAATTGGCCCTTGGCCAGTCCGCCGATCGCCGGATTGCAGGACATTTCACCGATGGTATCGAGTCGGTGGGTCAACAATAGCGTTCGCGCGCCGGTTCGCGCGGCCGCCGCCGCGGCCTCACATCCGGCGTGCCCGCCGCCAATGACAATTACATCGTAGTTCTGCATGAGGCGGAATGTATGTCCGCGCCATAGTGCTGTCAATTGGCAGAAAAATTCGGGCTCCGCATAAACCGGGACAAGCGGCGACACCGAAAACGTTTCACGTGAAACATATCAACAAACCTAATTGTTTCACGTGAAACAGGATCATTTTCCAATGCAAAAGTCCGCAAAGATGACGCCGAGTAGATCCTCGGCATCTACCGTCCCAGCAATCCGGCCAAGCGCTCGTCCCGCAAGGCGCAGATCTTCCGCTGAAAGTTCGGGCATTTCCAGCCGTTCCTTTGCATGAATAAAGCGCTCAAGCGCCTCACGCGCTTCATTCAAAGCTTGACGATGGCGATGGCGGGTCACCACAGGTGCCGTAATCCCCTGAAACTCTTCTGCGACTATACCTTCAAGCGCTTTCATCATATTCTCGACGCCATCGCCAGTCTTTACGGACATGGCCAGAACTTTCTGCCCGTCCATTTCGCTGGGTGGCGCTTGAGAGATCAAGTCGGTTTTATTGATTACCGTGAGGCCCGGTTTTGAAACCAGCTTCCGTGTTTCCGCATCGACCTTAGGCCACACAGCGCCATCCAACACAATGATGCGCACGTCGGCTTTCTCGGCCCGTTCCAACGCGCGGCGTACGCCTTCCCGCTCAATTTCATCCCCGGATTCCCGAAGTCCCGCCGTATCCGCCAAGATCACTGGATAGCCACCAAGCTCGAAATGCACCTCAATGATGTCTCGTGTGGTGCCCGCCGTATCCGAGACAATGGCGGCATCGCGTTTGGCCAGTAGGTTCAAAAGGCAAGACTTGCCGGCGTTGGGCGGCCCGACGATCGCCACCTCGATGCCATGGCGCAACCGCTCACCGCTGCCGCCATCATCCAAGCGCACCGAAATATCCCGGATAAGTTCTGATATGTCCGTCATTACGGAGAGCTCGAGATCTGCCGGGAGTTCCTCATCCGAGAAATCAATCGCCGCTTCCCAATGAGCCAGCGCAGCAACAAGCCGTGTGCGACAATCTTCGCTGAACTTGGCTAGAGCGCCTCCCATCTGTCGTAACGCTTGGCGCCGTTGCTCCGCTGTTTCTGCATCAACAAGGTCCGCAAGTCCCTCTGCCGCTGTCAGATCAAGTTTCCCATTCTCAAATCCACGGCGGGTGAATTCTCCCGGTTCGGCAAGCCGTAATCCTTCTGCCCGCCCGAGCGCTTCTAAAACCCCCTGAATGACCGCCAAGCCGCCATGCACATGGAGCTCAACAACATCCTCGCCGGTAAAGCTCGCCGGGCCTGGAAAAAACAATGCCAGTCCCTGATCAAGGACTTCGCCGCTCTCCGGCCCAATGATCCTCACGCGGATGGCTCTTCGCACCGGTAAATCTTCGCCTGTCAGTTGTTTTGCAGACCCAAGAGCCTCGGGGCCCGATACGCGTAATAC
>CAYXUT010000060.1:0-654 GCA_964468005.1 uncultured Magnetovibrio sp.
GTTGTGAGGATGTTGTTGAGGAGCGTTTCATTGCCGTCTGGAAAGGCAGTGGAAACCGTATGTTGATCGATCAAGCCTTGGCCCGTTCCGGCCGTTCGGTCAGTTGGTTCTATGAAGTGCGACACCTGTCCACGGCACTGGGACTTGTCGAGGCAGGGATTGGCATTACCGCGGTTCTGGTATCTGCCATACCCGAGAAAGAGCACCCGTTACTCGCCGCCGTACCGCTGATTAAACCTCGGGTGTTGAGAGCCATCGGTACGGTTCGTAGGGTTGGTAGTCGATTGTCCAGAACGGCAGAGAATTTCTATCAAACTATATTGCAAAGATGGTCTAGGTCTTCAGCAACATTGTAAACGCTGTTGATGTCCGTTTCTGGCTATTAGCGGACCTTTTGAGGGTTATTGATTTAGTGCGTTTTGGAGGAGATGCCGTCTGCGTGACCCAACTATCCGTAATTCCCTAATACTCTAATACGATAATTTCTAAGCAATGAGCAAATCCTCGCGTATACGGGATCCTACTGCTAATGTGCGCGCCATCAGAGTGGCGCCCGTGTTAGGGGTTATGGCTTGTTGGCAGGTGAAATTATGCCGCCATGGGAATAGAACCAAAAATAAAAAGGCCTGAAGAAAATTTTCCCGCGCACAAAGT
>CAYXUT010000060.1:664-14921 GCA_964468005.1 uncultured Magnetovibrio sp.
TGAGCAATGAGCAAACCCTCGCGTATATGGGACCCTACTGCTACTATGCGCGCCATCAGAGTGGCGTTCGTGTTAGGGTTTAGGCGTGTTCGCGGGTGAAATTATGCAGCCCTGGGAATAGAGCCAAAAATAAAAAGGTCTGAAGAAAATATTCCGCGCACAAGGTATGGAGAAAATTGATGTTCAGTCCGGTGCAGATACCATTTGAATCTGTCATGCTTTTTAACGTTGTCAGTTTAAAGCATGGTGTTGACTTCGATGACGTGGAAATGGCCTTAGCAGAAATGTGCAGCGTGGTGAAAGAAAATTATGGAAATGAAGAAGGTGGTTTTATTGCGGGCCAGGTATTTAAATATGCAGGCTTTATAAGTGAAGAGGGTACGGTTGGGGGCTTTGGCGAAGAAAAAGAACATGTTGCGATTGTGACCTATTGGAAAAGCTTTGAGCAACACGAAGCCAGTCACCTTGATGGTGCTTTTTTAGAAAAATTTTCGACCCTTATTGAGATGTGTTCAGATACTAAGGAACTTGGTTACGAGCTTTTGTGGCAGGGAATGACCGAGAAACATTAGCAATACACAACGGAGACCCGATTTTCGATGAGCCGAGAGCTATTGACTTTTGCCAACGATTTTCGCACGGGCACGAGAGTGGTTTAGAACTAGGGGGGGGAGGTATTCCATTCGAAGTAGGCGAGGGAGCTAGTTCCCTTCTTCGGTTTCTTCTTCGCCGCCGCCTTCGAAGAACTTGAAGGCCTCGACGCCTGAGATGACAGCGCCATCAAAGCCCTGGGCGATCAGTCCGTAGACATAGGATTTGGTGTCGCCGGAGATGATCCGCTGCCAGCTGGGCCGCCAGAATTCCACGTTGTAACGGTCCGGGTCCTCTCGTACCGGAGCGCTGATGAACTGCGGAACCCCCTCGCGCCAGTTATCTTTCCAATAGTAGGCGTAGCTCGCGGCCGCACCCAGATCCATCATCGCCAGCACCAGGCGCTTAGCGCCCATCTTCTTGTATTTCAAGGTCTCCACGGCTTGGCGACTGAGTGGCTTTCGGCCATGGTATACGTCGACGACAACCATGTCGTAATTATTGCCGTGCATGGTCAGCGCGAACTGGTCCTCGCGGCCAAATGGTTGGGAATTTGAGACGATGACGAAGTTTTTCACCTGTTTGAGGGCGACAATCGAGTTGGGGTTCTCACCAAATGGCCGTTTCGGGTAGCTTGGCAGGCTAGCGATGTCGGTAAACGGCTGGTTGCTGACCATCGAAATATAGCCGTGTTTCGATGCTTGATCGAAGGCACTGTCGACGATGGTTCGGCCTTCGCCGTAATCGAGCGTGAACACTTTGATTCCGTTCTTGCGCGCGAAGTCGGCGCGCGAAAGCAAACCGCGTTGTCGGTCCGGTGGTGGCGGTTTGCCGGGCGATTTAATGTCGTAAAAAACACCCTGGGCCAATACCCCATCGATAGAGCGCATATAAGTCCGCGCCGGCGAGATGCGTGTCTCATCAACGTCATCGCGCTTGACGAGGAGTTCCAGCCCGTCCTGAACGATAATGATAAAATTAGGTTTGTATCGCCGGGCGAAGCGCGAAATGGATTGGACGAATTTTCGCATCTCTTCGCGAAGATTGAGTAAAATGTCGGCACCGCCAGTAGGTGCCGGCGCCGGTCCACCCCGGTCGCGGCCTTGAATGCGCACGAACCCGGAACCCTGTTCCTTGCTTTGTTTTTCGGTCGGTTCCCCTTGTTTCTGGGCGTGGCCGAGCGATGATAAGGACAGCAATGTGCAACCAACCAACATGACCGCAGCTAATGCTTTGACTATAAGAAAAGGCTTCAACGGTTTGCCTCCGCTCCGGACCTTTCAATAATAAACCGCCATTCTAGCATCAAAGTGTTAATCGGACATTGCGGCAATGGTAGGTCAAGTATCACCAATCTGTGATTCGGTTTTAGTTGTGGTTAGGCAGGCTGGGCGGTGAAATTAAGCGATGATCGGAAGGAAACTTGAGATCATGTTAAAACGAATTTCTACGGCCTTCGGTGGCGTTGTTGCTTTTGCTTTGTTGGCGGGATTTATCGCCGATCCATCCTTGGCCAGCGCACAGTCTGTCATGCAGTGGAGTTGGGAATGACCGAAGACAGATTTCAAAAAATTCTCCGTCAATTTCAAGGAAATCATTTCAGGCGGTCCACCAAAGGATGGCATTCCGTCCATCGATAAACCACGCTTAATGATGGCTGCAAAGGTCGATAGCCGGGATCTGGCACCAACCGAGCCTGTGATCGGCGTAATCATCAACGGTAAGGCTAGGGCCTATCCGCTGCGCATCTTCACCTGGCACGAGATCGTTAATGACGAGTTGGCCGGTGTTCCGATCACCGTGACATATTGTCCGCTTTGTAATTTAGCCATTGTTTTTGATCGGCGTATCGACAGGGCGGTCCTGGACTTTGGGACCACGGGCAAGCTCCGCAACTCAGATATGGTCATGTACGACCGACAAACAGAATCATGGTGGTAACAATTTCTCGGTGAAGGCATTGTCGGCGCGATGACCGGAAAGAAATTGAAAACCATTCCAGCACGGCTCGAATCATTTGAGAAATATCTGGCCCGGACTTCCGAAGGTGAGCTGTTGATACCTGCCGATCCGAATATGCGTGCCTACGGGCGCAACCCATACCAGGCCTCTGACTAATCTTTGACACCGTTTCTGTTTTCGAGTGATCTACCCGACTACATTGAGCCCATGGTGCGCGTTGTGGTGGTCGAAGGGAGAGCCTGGTCCATGCCCCTGCTGCGCAAGAAAGGGACGCACCGCGACGATGGCCTGATATTCACGTGGACTGCCGGCCAGAACTCGGCTTTTGATGACAGCAGGATGCGGAATGGCCGCGATGTCGGTAACATTACCGTGCAGCGTGATGGCAAGGACGTCGTTTATGACGTTACTTTCGCCTTTGTCTATAACGCTTTCCATGGAGGCAAACGGATCACTATGCAGTAATGGATATGTTCTTCACATTGGGACTTGATGTTTCAGTTTAAGTCGTCGATTGCCGACAGCAAGCGCTCCGTTTGGTGAGCCCAGGAAAAGCCTAGCATGAACTGAGCGCCCGCCGCACCGCGCCGTTTGCTCTCTTCGCGATCCGTATAGGCGGTCTCAAGCGCGGCGACGATTTCCTCGACCTGGCTCTCACGCCACATATCCGTGGGCCCACCGGTTTCTGAAACCGGGCGTTGGTCCGTGAGCGGAAAACAATTGTCATCCCTGATGATATCGACGTGACCTGTATTGGACGACAAAATACATGGCACACCACATGCCATTACCTCCATGGCGACAAGATTGGTACCGCCCTCGCAGCGGTTTGGAAATAACGCCACATCCATGTCACGCAGAATATTGGCACTCTGGGAGTTCGCGATCCAACCAAGATCGACGAAGGCCTCTTCTGGGACGCCATTTGCGACGGCCCATTCCTTGACCTTGATTTCGCCATCATCGCCGGTTTCTGGTTCGTGAACGACATGCACGGACGAGGAAATTCCCTTGGCACTCTCTGGCCAGGCATTGCGCCAAGAGGTGATCAACAATGCTTCGGGGTGTCGCGCGTGGAAGATTTTGAATGCCGCCAAAACCAGATCCTGGCCTTTGCGGATTTCCAGTTTGCCGCCGGAGAATATGGTGAAGCGGTTGCAGTAGGCGCCGCTTGGTGGGCCGGGGTGGAAGACATCGGGGTTAATCCCTTGCGCAACGAACTCGATGTTCGTGACGCCGTGTCGGAGGGCGTAATCGCGGTTCCATGATGATCCGGCCAAGATACGGTTGTAGGCCTTGGCGCGGTCGAGCGCATCAGCGTCGATGCCACCTTGTTCGAAGAAAATAAATCCGATATTGACTGCGCCCCGCACGTTGTTGCGCTGTCTGAACTGGTTGGCAAGCGCGTGCAATACGGTGACGCCATCGACGTTGATGACATTGTCACCGGCGGGTTCCAGAACCCGGGCTTGTACCTGGCGCTGCTCGTTAATAAATGGTTGAAGGGTGGTCAACGTTTTCGGTGGAGTATCGATAAAGTTGGGAGCGCCGAAGAGAAGCGGCGTCGTTTCACCGCGTTCGATCAACTGTAGGGCTAGATTGAGACCGAAAACGCCCCATCCGTGGCTATCGGACAATTGCCAGGTGATGCCTAGTCTGGTTGGCGTCATGGCAGGATGATCGCTCACGGGAACGGACAGAGCAAGTAAGCTGTTCGTCAATCTTGCGGCGCTTGCCGGAGGAGGTTAGATTCTAAAAAATGAGAAAGGTTTTAAATTGGACCATCTAGCTCCAACCTACGTTCCGTCGGCTTGTCCGCACGATTGCCCCAGTACCTGTGCACTCGAGATCGAGCGCCTTGACGCGCGCACGATTGGCAAGGTGCGTGGCGCCAAGGGCAATGATTACACACTCGGCGTGGTTTGCGCCAAGGTTGCGGCCTACCGCGAGCGCGTGCATCACCCGGACCGACTCGGCAAACCCCTGAAACGGATCGGGCCGAAGGGTGAGGGTAAGTTCGCGGAGATTTCCTGGGATGAGGCGCTTGATGAGGTTGCCGGACGTTTCAAGAAAGCGGCGAAGGAGCACGGCCCCGAGGCAGTATGGCCGTACGACTTCGCTGGCACCATGGGGCTCTTGCAGCGCGATAGCATTATGCGGCTCCGCAATGCCATGAAATATTCCCAAATGGATCCGACCATCTGCGTGCCGTTGGCGTCGAATGGCTGGGTGGCAGGCTGTGGAATGGTCCGGGGTGTCGATCCGCGCGAAGTGGTGGAATCGGATCTGATCGTCGTTTGGGGCGGCAACCCGGTGACTACGCAGGTCAACTTTATGAGCCACGTTGCCCGCGCCCGTAAAGCGAGGGACGCCAAGCTTGTCGTGGTCGATGTCTATCGCACGCCGACTGCGGAAGCCGCTGATCTTTTCATACCGCTGCGGCCCGGCACCGACGGAGCATTGGCCTGCGCGATCATGCATGTGCTGTTTAAGGAAGGTTATGCCGACCGCGATTACCTAGCCCAACATACGGATTTCCCGGAAGGGTTGGAAGTTCATTTGGCCGAACGCAGTCCAGAATGGGCGTCACCGATTACCGGTGTGCCGGTGGAGGATATCATTTCCCTTGCCAAGCTATATGGTGAGATTAAGAATAGCTTTATCCGTGTCGGTTATGGCTTTTCGCGCAGCCGCAATGGCTCGGCCAATGTTCACGCCGTGAGTTGCCTGCCTGCGGTCACCGGCGCGTGGCAGCACAAGGGTGGCGGTGCGTTGTATGCCAACCGTGCACTCTATGCGAGTATTGATCAGACTTTGATTCAGGGGCTTGATGTTCACGACCCCTCGATTCGGTCGCTCGACATGTGCCGTATCGGGCCAATCTTAAACGGTGACGAAGATAGCTTGTTTGGTGGCCCGCCGGTCACGGCCATGCTGATCCAGAATACCAACCCGGCTGATGTCGCACCTGACACCCGAAGCGTGATCAAGGGCTTGTTGCGCGAGGATCTGTTCTTGTGCGTACATGAGCAGTTCATGACCCACACGGCGCGCTATGCTGATATCGTGCTTCCAGCCACTATGTTCTTGGAACATGAGGACTATTACCGGGGCGGCGGGCACATGTACCTACAGGTGCATCGCTCGGTGATTGAGCCCTATGATGAGTGTCGATCCAACCACGACGTTATTTGCGCCTTGGGACAGCGTTTAGGGTCAAACTATCCCGGGTTTTATATGTCAGGTGCGGAATTGATCGACGAGAGCCTGACGCGCTCGGGCTTGCCCGGCTTTGAAGAGGCCGCAGACATGCGCTGGATCGATATGAGCGTGTCTTGGGACGATGCACACTTCCTAAACGGTTTTGGCAACCCGGACGGCAAATTCCACTTTTCACCCGATTGGTCAAAGGTCGGGGTAGATTTCGAGGTCATGCCAAAACTGCCTGATCATCTCGACAATATCGATGAGGTTACGGATGACAAGCCGTTCCGTCTTGTGGTTCCGCCGGCCCGGCGCTTCCTCAACTCGACCTTTACCGAAATGCCGTCAAGCCGCGCTAAGGAAGAAGCGCCGCGCGCCTTAATGCATACCAATGCCTGCCAACGTCTGGGACTTAAGGAAGGAGATTGGGTGAAGCTGGGCAATGAGCAGGGTGAAGTTTCTGTGCCGGTACGCCCGGCAGTTGATCTGAGGGCGGATACCGTTATCGTTGAGGGTGTCTGGCCCGGCAACCATTATCGAGAAAGCCTCGGTATCAACGTTCTGGTCAGCGCTGACCGTGGGCCACCCGGTGGCGGCGGGGTGTTCCACGACACTGCAATTTGGGTGAGGCCCGCCTAATGGGGCTGTTTTCGCGCGACGCCGGGAACAAACCGGCCTCCGCAGGAGGACGTGCACATGTGATCGTCGTCGGTAATGAAAAGGGTGGTAGTGGAAAATCGACGACCGCTATGCATGTTATTGTTGCCCTCATACTGCAGGGGCGTTCGGTGGCCAGTATCGACGTCGATGCGCACCAAGGTACGCTCAGCCGCTACATCGCGAACCGTGAAAAATATATCAAGAGCTCGGGCCGCGATATCGGCGTGCCGAATCATTTTACAGTTGATCCCTCAAAAGAGACCGCTAGCGTTGCTGAGAGAGATGTAGAATTACAGCGTCTGCAGTTGTTAATCGAAGGTGCCTGGGTAAATCATGATGTGGTTGTGGTGGATACACCCGGTAGCGTCAGCGCCTTGTCGCGCTTGGCGCACTCTTATGCAGATACGCTGATCACGCCGATTAACGATAGTCCTGTTGATTTCGATGTGCTCGCCCATGTGGACGGTGCACGCTTCGCTATCATGGGGCCGAGCCACTATGCCGAGATGGTCTGGGAGCAAAAGAAAATCCGCGCTGATCGTGACGGCAGCGATATCGATTGGATTGTCATGCGCAACCGGTTATCGAGCCTTGATGCCCATAATAAGCGGGAGATGGAACGCCTGGTTCGCGAGTTGTCAAAGCGTATCCACTTCCGCGCTGTCCCCGGCTTTGGCGAGCGGGTGATATTCCGCGAGTTGTTTCTGGTCGGGCTCACGATCTTGGACCTGAAAGACGCCGCCGGACCACGCGCACTTAGCCATTCGCATCACGCGGCGCGCCAGGAGATCTATACCATCGTCAATGCCATCGGCCTGCCGCCGATGGCTGACGTTGCGTGCGACTGAGTAATTAGCCGTGGTATTCGAGCCTATGTTCAATTATCTCTATGATATAATTGAAGAATCATCTGGAATGATCCGATGAGAAAGCCTCCGAATCTACCGGACAAAAAGGCCGCTACGGTAGAAGCATTTTTGCAGAAGGTTTCGACGGCACCAACCGGTAAGGCACCGGGTAGTGGTGGGCGGCTTCTGTTTGTGCTCGATGCCACGGCAAGCCGGCAGCCGACCTGGGACCGTGCCGCACATTTGCAGGCCGAAATGTTCCAAACTGCGGCGGCGCTTGGCGGGCTGGATATTCAGCTCGTTTTTTTTCGTGGCTTTGGCGAGTTTAAGGCCAGCCCTTGGACGGGGAATGGTGATGCCTTGTTGCGCCTAATGACGTCGGTTACCTGCTTTGCCGGAGAAACGCAGCTCGGCAAAGTCTTGAAGCACGCCCGAAATCAGCAGAAACGTCATAAGGTCGACGCCTTGGTCTATGTCGGCGATTCTTTCGAGGAGGATATCGATACCGTCGGCAGTGTTGCCGGTGAGTTGGGTCTGCTCGGCCTACCGTGTTTCATGTTTCACGAAGGCGATGATCCAATCGCCGCCTTCGCCTTTCAACAGATCGCCAAGCTTTCCCGCGGCGCTTACCACCACTTCGATGCCTCGTCGGCCGGCACCTTGCGCGATCTCCTAAAGGCTGTCGCCGTCTACGCCAGCGGTGGCTACAAGGCATTGCAGGATCATGCTACACGCCAAGGTGGCGAGGTTCGGCTGCTGACCGACCAACTCGCCCGAAAGGGGTGTCGGTAGGAGTGGTCCCCTATCTGATCCTTGGTATCGCACTTGTTGCCGGCCTATTGCTGGCTGGCCGCTGGTACGTTAGTGCTGAACCGCGCACCCTCATCAAGGTGGTGAAATGGGCTTTAGTAGGCCTGGTAGGCTTTATTGCCGTGTTTTTCGTTGTTAGCGGTAAGCTTGTTTGGGCCATCGCCACGCTGCCGGCGTTGATCCCGTGGTTCATGCGCGCGCGCAGCGTGGCCCGCATGGCCAAGACATTCTCACGCATGTCTCAAGCGGCGGGAATGAGTGGTGCGAGTGGCGAGACATCGGAAGTCGAGACGTCTTACTTGCGCATGACCCTTGAACACGATAGCGGCCGTATGACGGGTGAGGTACTAAGCGGCGAGTACGCCGGAAAGCGTCTCGAGGAGATGGCGCTTGGCCAGTTGGTGGAACTTCTGAAGACCTGTTGGCGCGATGACGATGAATCAGCACGGCTTTTGGAAGCCTATCTCGATCGGGAATTCGGGGATTGGCGTGAAACAGCCAGGGCGGGTAATCAACAAAATTCGAGTTCGGGAGCGGTCATGGACTGGGCCGAAGCGTTGCAAATCCTAGGGCTTGAAGACGGTGCGAACGAAGATGAAATCAAAGAGGCTCATCGCCGCCTAATAGCGGGCATGCATCCCGATCACGGTGGTTCCGACTATCTGGCGGCACAGATCAATAGGGCTAAGGACCTATTGCTGGGAGAATGAAAATGACGCCCGAATAGGCAAAGACCTAGCGTGCCCACGTCTACTATCGTGACGATGTTAAACGCGCCGCTGGCTACCGAGTTCTCTCCATGTGGATATGCGATACGTTTGATCTCGACATCGCTTTTTACAGGCCGACACTATCTCGACTTAAGTTGATCCAAGACGCTTTCGTTACGTAGCACTCCCACATGTTGCGGTCCTCGATGGCCTGTGGCACAAAGGCGGCGCACCGAAAGTGGCTATCGGTGTGACGAGCCATCTCTAAGGATGATCCCATGGTGAAACGCGTTCGAAAGGCTGTTTTCCCGGTAGCTGGGTTGGGAACGCGCTTCCTGCCGGCGACCAAAGTAATGCCCAAGGAAATGCTGACTATCGTCGATAAGCCACTAATCCAATACGCGGTAGAAGAGGCGATGGAAGCCGGCATCGATGAGTTCGTCCTGGTAACGGGCCGTGGCAAGCACCTGATGGAAGACCATTTCGATCATGCCTATGAATTGGAAGCAATCCTGATGGAACGCGGCAAGGCTAAAGAGTTGGAAGAGGTTGAGCGCATTGCCCCCGACCCTGGTCGCATGTCCTATACTCGCCAACGCCGCCCGCTTGGGCTCGGCCACGCCGTATGGTGCGCGCGCCAGTTTATCAATGGTGAGCCCTTTGCCGTTCTGTTGCCTGATGACCTGATCCAGGCCGATCCCGGCTGTATGAAGCAGATGATTTCGGCCTATGAAGAGGTTGGCGGCAATATCGTCGCTGTTGAGGATGTACCATGCGAGCAAACCGACCGCTACGGTATTCTTGACGTTGCTGATGACAATGGCCGCTTGGCGCGTGCCAAGGGACTAGTCGAGAAACCGTCGCCGGATGAAGCGCCTTCGACGCTCTCGATCATTGGTCGCTATATCCTGCAGCCGGAAGTTTTTAACCACCTCGACAAGCATGAGACCGGCGCGGGCGGCGAAATTCAACTGACCGATGCCATGGCCAAGACGGTCGAGAGTATTCCATTCCATGGTTTTCGGTTTGAGGGGCAGCGATTTGATTGCGGCACCAAGCTCGGCTTTGTGATAGCTAATGTCGCCTTTGCCGCTGCGCGCAGCGATCTGCGCGACGATATTCACGACATGCTGCAAGACATCTTTTAGAGGACTTAAGGATAAGAGCTAACGGGAGTACCCTGATTTATGCATATCGCCATGATTGGCACGGGCTATGTTGGCCTTGTATCCGGTGCTTGTTTCTCGGAGTTCGGTGTCGATGTTATCTGTGTCGATAAGGACAAGACCAAAATTGACACGCTCCAGGAAGGCCGCATGCCGATTTACGAGCCGGGCCTTGAAGACCTTGTGAAGAAAAACGTTGAAGCGGGGCGCCTCAGGTTCTCCACGAGCTTAAGCTCTGCCGTTGCAGAGGCCGATGCGGTGTTCATCGCGGTCGGTACGCCGAGCCGGCGCGGCGACGGGCACGCTGACCTTTCATACGTCTATGCGGCGGCCAAGGAAATTGCTGAGGCCATGGACGGTTATACGGTTGTCGTGACGAAATCAACAGTGCCGGTCGGTACCGGACGTGAGGTCGGACGGATCATTGCCGAGAGCAGACCGAATGCGGAATACGATGTTGTCTCTAACCCGGAGTTCTTGCGTGAAGGTTCGGCCATCGAGGATTTTTTGCACCCCGACCGGATTGTTATTGGGACCAAAAGCCAGCGCGCCCAAGAGTTGATGCGCGAACTCTACAGGCCGCTGTATCTAACCGAGACGCCGATTGTCTTTACCTCGCGTCAGACCTCCGAGCTGATCAAATACGCAGCCAACACTTTCCTTGCGACCAAAATCACTTTTATCAACGAAATCGCCGATCTTTGTGAAGTGGTGGACGCTGACGTGCAGGACGTAGCACGCGCTATTGGGCTGGATGGCCGGATTGGGCGCAAGTTTTTGCATGCCGGCCCCGGTTACGGCGGATCTTGTTTCCCGAAGGATACCCTGGCCTTGGTGCGAACCGCGGAAGAGGTCGGCAGCCCGCTTCGTATCGTCGATACGGTTGTTGATGTTAACTCGCAGCGCAAGCACCGCATGGCTGAGAAAATTATCGTGGCCTGCGGCGGTAACGTTAGCGGTAAAACAGTTGCCATTCTTGGTGTGACCTTCAAGCCCAATACGGACGATATGCGGGAGTCCCCGAGCCTCGACATCGTGGCCGGTTTGCAGGACGCCGGTGCGACAATCCGGGCCTTTGATCCCAAGGGTATGGACGAGGCGCGCGAGATGATGAATGGCGTATTTTGGTGCCAGGACGCGTATCATGCGATGGAGGGCGCCGATGCCGTCGGCATTGTCACGGAATGGAACGCATTCCGCGCCCTCGATCTGGAGCGCACGAAGGAACTCTTGTCGGCGCCGGTAATGGTCGATCTTAGGAATATTTACAATCCTCAGGAAATGGCTGAGGCTGGCTTCCAATACATTAGTATCGGCCGCGCACCAGCGGCACCTGAGGGAGTGGAGGCCGGCGAATGAGCGCTAGTCGGGAATTGCACCCGACGATCCTTCGTGAATACGATATCCGGGGAATTGTCGGCGATACTCTGAGCCCGGAAGATGTACATGCGATTGCCCGAGCTTTTGGCTCGACGCTATCTGATGCAGGCGGTAGTCGCATCGCTATCGGCTATGATGGCCGGGTGCATTCACCGGAACTCGAAGTTGCGGCCGTATTAGGCCTCAAAGCTTGCGGGCTCTCGGTAGTGCGGGTCGGCCGGGGGCCGAGCCCGATGCTTTACTTCGCCAGCTATCACTTCGAAGCTGATGCGGCAATGATGATCACCGGCTCCCACAATCCGCCCGATTACAACGGCATCAAGATAACCTTTCAGGGAGAGGCGTTCTTTGGCGACGATATTCAGGCGCTTGGCAGGCGCGCCAAGGCCGGTGATTTCGTAGACGGCAAGGGTAGCGAAGAGACGCATGACATCCGCAACACTTACGTCGCGCGTATGATGGCCGACTATGAAGGTGCGTGTGATCTCAAGGTTGCCTGGGACCCAGGTAATGGCGCGGCTGGTGAGATTACGGAAATGCTAATCCGGGAATTACCCGGCGAACACGTGGTCATCAACTCTGAAATTGACGGCACCTTCCCCAATCACCATCCGGATCCGACGGTGGAAGCCAACCTTGAGCAACTGAAAGCAGTTGTCGCGAGTGAGCGATGCGATCTCGGTATTGGTTTTGACGGTGACGGTGACCGTATCGGCGTAATAGATGGCCAGGGCAGGGTGCTCTGGGGCGATCAGATTTTGGTGATCCTGGCACGCGTCGTTTTGGCCGATCAACCAGGCGCAACGATTATTGCCGACGTCAAGGCTAGCCAATTGTTCCAGGATGAAATTAACCGGCTTGGCGGCAAGCCGCTTCTGTGGAAGACCGGCCATTCGAATTTAAAGCAAAAACTGGCCGAAACGGGTGCGCCCCTAGCCGGCGAGATGAGCGCGCATATCTTTTTCAAGCACCGCTACTACGGCTACGACGATGCACTCTACAGTGCGATCAGGCTGTTGTCAGCGCTTTCCAGCGGCGATGAGAGCTTGGCCGAAATCCGCGATTCCTTGCCGCCATATCTGAACACGCCGGAACTGCGCTTCGACTGTGCTGAGACGCGTAAATTCCAGGTCATTGAGGAAGTTCGTGAGCGTTTGCGAGGAGAGCCGGATATCACTGTTAACGATATCGATGGTGTCAGGGTGGAGATGGAGGATGGCTGGTGGCTGCTCCGCGCATCCAACACGCAAGCCGTTCTGGTGGCACGTTGCGAATCAACCACCGAGGAAGGCCTCGGGCGCTTGAAAGATGACCTCGCCCGGCAACTGCGCGAAAGCGGTATCGAGCCTCCCGAAATGTAAGCATGAAACACTATAAATTCAGGGGCCGTTTGTCGGCTAGCGGGTATTTGAGGCCAACTGTAGGCCCTTAACTCGAAGTTCCATGCAATCGTGGGATTTCTTCTCAAGCGTGCGGCAAGCAGCGTAGGCGGTGCGTTTGCCAAGGCCATGAATTCGAGCCCGGTAGAGGGTTTTACCCCGGCGGGTCTTGAGCGGTATCACCTTGATTGTGGCGCCGGCTAAATAGCGCCCAGCCGCATTAACAGCAGCCCGGGCCGAGCGATAGGCCTGCGAATATCTGGCATACGCACCGACCTGCACGCCCCATGCGCCCTTCGCTCCGGAACCTTTGCGGCGCGTCTGTTTAGTGGGCCTTTGATTGCGGGGCCGGGCGTTAACCATAGTTTTTGAGGCTTTGCGCTTGCCATCGATGATGGCGAAACCCTTGTTTAGAATCTTGGTCATTAAGCGGTTACGCTGCTTGCTATTGCGTCCACCGAAAATGACACCGATCAACCTCGCGTTGCCGCGCTTTACGGATGCCACAATATTGTAGCCGGCGGCACGGATGTAGCCGGTCTTGATCCCATCTACGCCTTGGTAAGTGGTCAGCAATTTGTTGTGGTTTTTATGTTTGCGCCCGGCGTAGCGAAAGGATTGGGTGCTGAAATAGTGGTAATAGCTGTGGTGATGGTGCAGCAGCGCTCGAGCCAACCGCGCCATATCGCGTGCCGTGCTCATCTGTCCGCGGTGCGGCAGTCCCGATGCATTTCGGAACGTCGTGCGAGTCATTTTGAGCCGCCGTGCCGTGGCGGTCATCATGAGCGCGAAATCGCGTTCGCTACCGGCGATGTTTTCGGCCACGGTTGTCGCCACGTCATTGGCAGATTTTGTTACCAGCGCCAAGATGGCATCCTTGACGGTAATCGTCTGGCCCCGTTTCAGGCCAAGCCGCGAGGCCGGCTGGCGTGCGGCACGAGCGGAAATTTTCAGTTTAGTGTTCAGCGTCCATTTACCGACGTCTAGTGCCTCAAACATCATGAACAGCGTCATCATCTTGGTCAGAGATGCGGGATAGTTTCGCGTATCAGCGTTGGTGGCATGCAATATCCGGCCACTATCGGCATTAACGACGATACTGGCGTAACCAGCCTGGGCTGGCTCGGGCATCCAAAACAATAAGGCGGCCAAGGCGATACTGCTAATGGTGGAGCACAGGTTTAGGTTGCGCAACGTGATGCCGTCAAAAAACTTACAGAAATTCGCCGCCAATCTTTTTTCTCCTCATGATGCATTGGCTTCATCATGGCTGGAATTAAAACATGAATTCGGACTTGCGTCTGCACAAAATTTACTTCCGAATCAATTGCTTGTTAGCAACGTTGGGATGAAGAAACGGTTAATTTCCGGGATAGGAGGGGGTGGTTTCGTTGAGAAAATGACCATAAGGATCAACTAATGATGCGGTGCGGCTAAAAAACATGATTATTTATAAATTTATATTAATATTATTTATGCCATTATAAAATAAATATAAAAACATTACTCTCTGTATAAAAAATATTGAGATAGAGAAATACTAGGCT
>CAYXUT010000061.1:0-14855 GCA_964468005.1 uncultured Magnetovibrio sp.
ATCGTCCAAATTTTTTGGCTGGTTAGCCGGCAAGATCTAAAAAAGCGGCGGAAGCTTATGCGCAAGATAGTAGGCTTCGACCTCGTAGATCTTCTTGTCGATGGCCACGTGCTGGCGCTTTCCTGAAAAACTGAATTCATTCTGCGGCGCAGCCCCTCGTTATAGCGGAACCACCTGCCGTCGTTCTGCTCGACTTTTAGTCCGGCCATGCACGCGCTATCAACAAACCCAAAGTCTTTACAAGCTCAGTCCAGGCACCAGGCAAGAATGCCTTTCTGAGCGTGCAATCGGTTTTCGGCCTCATCCCAAATCACTGATTGCGGCCCGTCCATTACGGAACTCGTAACCTCATTGCCGCGATGGGCCGGGAGGCAATGCATGAACAGCGCATCCGGCGCCGCTTCGGACATCAGTGCATCGTTGACCTGGAACGGCAGCAAAATATTGCGGCGTTGCTCGGCGTTCTCATCACCCATGGAGACCCAGGTATCGGTAACCACCAGATCGGCGCCACTGACCGCTTCCGCCGGCATTTCAGAAACCACGATATTCGCGCCAGCCACACGGGCAGTTTCAATGACGGTATTGTCCGGCTGTAGGAATGCCGGGCAGGCGAGGCGTAAAGTGAAGCCGAACTTCGCGGCGGCATGTATCCAGCTATGGGACACGTTGTTGCCGTCGCCGATCCAGGCAACCGTGCGCCCAGAAATGTCGCCGCGATGCTCTTCGAACGTCAAGATATCGGCCATAATCTGGCAAGGATGCGAAGCATCTGTCAGGCCGTTGATCACCGGAACGGTGGCATAGGCCGCCAAGTCCAGAAGCTTTTGGTGATCGTTGGTGCGGATCATGATGATATCTGCATAGCGCGACAGCACGCGTGCCGTATCGGCCACCGTCTCGCCGCGGCCAAGCTGGGAATCCTTCTCGCCCATGACAACCACCATGCCACCCAATTGCTGCATGCCGATCTGAAACGAAACCCGAGTTCGTGTGGAGGGCTTTTCGAAGATCATCACCAATGTTCGACCGGCCATGAGCTCGGCGAGCGATCCAGCAGCGTCCCTCAGTGCCGTGCCGCGTTCAAGGATGGCGCGTAGATCCGCCGCGTCAACCTGATCGATATCGAGGAAATGCCGGCTTTCGGATTGTGGCTTCGAAGACATATCAACCGGGCCAGTTCTCCAGCGATGCGCAAGCGGCATCAAGCATGGCGACCGCCTCATCCACTTCCGAATTTCCGATGATCAATGGCGGCACCAGGCGTACGACGTTGTCGCCGGCTGGCACCGTCAACATACCTTCCTCCATGGCGGCGCTAACCAGATCGCCGTTTTGAACCTCGTTGCGGCATTGCAGTCCAAGCATCAACCCCAATCCGCGCACGCCGCACAGAATCGTGTCATGTCGTTTGGCCAGGGCTTGCAGCTGATCGTTCAGATAAGCGGCGACCGAAGACACACCATCAAGAAAGCCATCCTTCAACAACACATCAAGGACGGCGTTTCCTACGGCCATGGCCAATGGATTGCCGCCGAAGGTCGAACCGTGACTGCCGGCGGTCATGCTGGCGGCGGGTGCTTCCTTGGCCAGGCAAGCGCCGACTGGAAACCCACCGCCAAGCCCCTTGGCTGAGGCCAGAATATCGGGCGCGACACCGGAGTGCTCGTAGGCATAGAGCGTGCCTGTGCGGCCGATGCCGGTCTGAACTTCGTCATACATCAAGAGCAAGCCGAACTCGTCCGTGATCTGGCGCAATGCTTTCAGGTGATCTGTATCGACCGGTCGGATGCCACCTTCGCCCTGTACCGGCTCAATGACGATACCGGCGGTTTCTGGCGTTATAGCGACGCGTATTTCGTTGAGGTCACCGAATGTGACCTGATCGAACCCGTCAACAATCGGACCAAAACCGGCAAGGTGTTTTTCCTGCCTGCCTGCGGCAATGCAAGCCAGCGAACGGCCATGGAAAGCACCCTCAAAGCAGATCACCCGGTAACGCTCCGGATTGCCGGCCTCTGCGTGATACTTACGCATCATCTTAAAGCCGAATTCCACGGCTTCGGCGCCCGAATTGTTAAAAAACACAGAATCGGCGAAGGTGTTTGCGACGAGACGCTCGGCAAGACGGTTCTGTTCGGGAATTTTGTATAGGTTTGAGACATGCCAAAGCGTTTCGGCTTGGGATTTCAAGGCATCAACTAAGTGCGGATGGCAGTGCCCCAACGATGCCACGGCGATACCGGCGCCGAAATCGAGAAATCGACGGCCATCGGATCCGTAGACATAAACGCCTTTGCCGCGATCGAGCGTCACGTCGTAACGTCCATAAGTCGGCATAACAGGTGTGATCATCGCCCTGCCCTCTCGATCCAGGTCCCGTAAGCCAGGGTCGCCTACGGGAAAGCGGCCGAGTATGTTGACGTGGATTATGATTGTCAACGATGTGATTGCATGGTCGCGAGCGCACGCTCTGTAATCGCTAAAGGTACAGTTAGAGCCGGCCTAGCATTACTTTTTGACCATCCCCCGACAGTCACGGTCGTGCCAACGCCGAGCTCGTTTTCAATGGTAAGTTCGCCATTCTGCATTTCGGCCATTTTCTTGGTGAGATAAAGACCCAGGCCGGTGCCTTCGTTGGTAAATACGGTGTGCCTTTCACTCGCTCGAAGATAACGGGGAGACGCCCTATCGCACCGGGTGGTATGCTCCCACCTATGTCAACGTCTTGCACTTTCGTGGGTTTATCTGCTTGAAACCCGCGGGCAGTAATACTGTCGCCGGCTGGCCCATTCAAAGCCGTGCCGTGCGATGCGCCCGCAACAGTGGCGTGTGATCTTACGAGTTGATGTGGCCATGTTGGGGCTTAGCATCATCTCGCCCCGGCCTTTGAACCAGTTGAGGTCTGGGTAAAACCCTTCACCTGCTTCGCGCACGATGTCAAGATTGAGCTGAGGCTTTACCCTACCCGACATTTTCGAGCGGATGGTGACGCCATGCTTGTCCACGTTTTTGAAGTCAACTGTGTCGTGCTCAAGTTTGATGTTGAGTTCAAACTTCTGGTTGATTTCCGCCAACACCGTCTCGGCGGTAGCATTGACCTCTGGACCGATGCCGTCGGCGGTCAAACCTAGAAATCTCAATACGTGGCCTCGACTATGCTGGTGTTTCGGAGAAGATTAGACAGTCTCCGCCTGTCAAATAAACGAAACATTGGAGATCAAGGTTTTAGTTTGTATCCAATGCCGAAGAAACGAGTACACAACACCCATAAGGTGAGGTTGATCGCCGCCATGACGACCACGCCAACGGCGATGTTGCCGTCGGCGTAGCCAATGAAACCGTAACGAAAGCCATCGATCATATAGAAAAACGGGTTGAATTGCGCCAACGTCTGGGCTGCCTCTGGAAGCCGCTGGATTGAATAAAATGTGCCGGAAAGGAAAGACAAAGGCGTGATAACGAAATTTGTAACCGCCGAGATATGATCGAATTTCTCCGCCCAAATAGCACCGAGAACCCCCAACTGCGCCAACATCATCGAGGCCATGACCGCATGAAACACAATATGGGTAAGACTGTGAATGCCAAGACCGACAAACACGTGCATTGCCAACGCTACTGCGCAGCCAACGACTATGCCGCGTGTTACTCCGCCCATGGTGAGGCCGAAGTGGATTTCGAACGCCGTTAGCGGCGCCATCAAGGTATCGACGATGCTTCCCTGGACCTTTGCAGTCATCAGTGAGGACGAGGTGTTGGCGAAGGCATTTTGGCTAATGGCCATGATCATAAGGCCAGGAGCGAGAAACTCTATGAATGGAGTGTTTCCCACGGAGCGCGCGGCACTACCTAGTGCCAGGGAGAAAACGGCTAGAAACAACGAGGTCGACATCAAAGGCGCCAGTATGGTCTGCATGTAAACCTTGGTGAAGCGGCGCACCTCACGCGTATAAAGTGTCCAGAGGCCGATCCAGTTGGCGGCAGCAGGGGAGTGCATGGCGTGTTCCTTTTTGATTCTTCATGTCTATATAGATGCGCCGGTCTTGGCTGGAAAGGGGTGGCATGAGAGACTTACAAGATGACTGATGAAAGCGAAGACTTGGATGAAGAGGCACGCCCGCGCCGCAAGTGCCGTGGGCCGGCCAAGGTCAGCCGCAAAAAATTGGAAAACGCTGCGCTCCATTATTTGCAGAGGTTTTCCACGTCGTCGGAAGGTCTCCGGCGCGTATTGATGCGCCGCGTGTGGCATTCTGCCCGTCATAATGGCTCTGATGCTGATGAGGGTGCGAAGTGGGCCAATGAAGTGGTCGCTAAGATGCAGGCGTGTGGCTTCGTTAATGATCGACTGTTCGCCGAAGGACGCGTCAGGTCCTTGTTGGCGCGTGGCAAGCCGTTGCGTGGGATTCGCCTGCAATTGCACGAGAAGGGGGTCGGTCAGGAGATCATTGATGAAGTCTTCCGTCTGGTTGAGGAAGAGGATGGCGACGTCGATTTTGCCGCCGCCATGGCACTGGCCAAACGGCGCAGGCTCGGGCCCTATTCCACTCGTCCAAACCGCTTTGAACGGCGAGAAAAAGATATGGCGGCGATGGCGCGCGCCGGGTTTGATTTTGAGACCGCCCGATGCATCATCGATGCGGAGACACCGGATGATCTGGAATCCATCAAAAATGGCGGGGAAAATTCGGGCATGCTTGGTTATGTCCCTGATGATCTATAACATGTGCGCAAACTAATGAACGAGAGGCTGGGTATGAGTGTTATCATCTACCATAATCCTAAATGTTCGAAGTCACGCGAGACATTAGCGCTGCTGCAGAAAAGTGGGGTCGAACTTGAGATTGTTGAATATCTAAACACGCCGCCAAGCGCTACCGAACTAAAAGATATTCTCGGAAAGTTAGGGCTCGGCCCGCGAGACATCCTGCGCTCCAAAGAGGCGAACGAAGAAGCCATCGACAAGTCGCTCGATGGTGATGATCTGATCGCGGCGATTGCCGGTCATCCGCGTGCCATGCAACGGCCGATTGTCGTTAAGGGCAAGAAAGCGGCTGTGGGCCGGCCGCCAGAGAGTGTCCTCGATATTCTATGAAGTCTATCAAGGCCAATTGCCTACGCTTATCGTATGTTAGCATTGCGGTTATATAGCTAAGGCTCACTGCGTGCAGGTTTACCTATGATAATCTGGTAACAGGGCTCAACGGTCGTAACTGAGGATACAAGATGCTATGGTAGCGAGACGGGCGAGCAAGTCTTTAACGACGGATTAAGCTTAGGCAACTGACAAGGAAAATTAAGACGAGCGTCAAACGGCACGAGGCTTGGACTATTGGGAAGCTACAGCCAAATTCGGCAGAAGCACCAAACACACGAGACATTCGTGTAAGAATAAAACCAGAACAGGCTAATCCGATAGGCATATCTGTGGAACCCGTGGCGAAACCGTTAACCTAATATTTGGTACTTTGTGGTGCAATCGGTGCAGTGAGGAAGACCCGTTAACGGACTTTCGCGCCTATTCGGTTGTTAGCAATGCGGAAACCCGCCGTGGCCAAATTGAAACAAAGCTTTACAAACGGCCAAGTTATCTACCATCAAGGCGACGTTAGTGATCGCGCCTTTGAGGTCTTGTCGGGCGCCATTGAGATGGTTTCGTGCACTGATGGTGCCGAGGCGCGGGTTGGTGTCGCCCGAGCTGGCGACATGTTCGGCGAATCAGGGCTCATTGAAGGCGGTCTTCGGGAAAATACAGCCCGTGCCGTTGGAAATGTTGTGGTGCGGGCGATTTTGCGTGACGCGGGTAACGACCTGGAGATTTCGGCCGGGTCCGGACCCGGTTTGATGAGCCGCTTGTTCAAGCGTGTGGGTGGCAAGCACAAGAAAACGACATCAGAAAGATCGGGGCGGGAACTTGCTGAGAATCAATCTTCTGCGGGCTTGATCCAACGCGTGATCAATTCCGTGCAGCCGCTTGAAGGCCGAATAGAGATCAGAGTAGCGCCGCTTGATGGTGACGAAGACCGCATGCAGGCGCGCCATATTGCCACAGCCATGGAACGCTTCCGTGACGTTCGTGTAAAGACCATCGACAATACGATGATGTTCGATCTTGCTAAGGGTTTGGCACGCGAGTTACCGAGGGTCGGCAAATCCGGTCGGCAGTTGTTGTGCCGCCATGACGCGGACCTTCTGATCTGGGGCCATGTGCCGTCCCCCGGCACGACGGTTCATCTCCATTTCATTGCGCGCGGAGATTGGGACGAGCGGTTGCCTGGCGCATTCTCGCTGGCGACAGACTTGTCTCTACCGGTCAATTTTGACTCCGCTTTCGCCGACATTCTTCACGCCGTGACGTTGGCTGCGACTCGGCCGAAGCGTGGCGAGCAGACGGCACTGCGAACTACGATGATGCCCGAAGCGCTAGAGGCAGCAACCCGCGCGCTGGGGAATATCCCGCCGGATCTGACGATACACGAGCGCGCGGGGTTGAATCTTTGTATTGGCAGTGCCTACGGTGCGCTTTGGGCGCAAACGCGTCACAGTGGATGCCTGGACAGGGCTTTTGACATTTACCGTGGTGTCTTGACATTGCTTTCCGGCGACGAGGCTGCTGTCGACTGGGCCGTCGCCCACAAACACCTGAGTGCGATTTCCGTCATCCGCGCCGAAGAAGATAGCGACACCCGCCACTATGATGAGGCGGCGGCGGCCGCCCTCGTTGCACTCGATACTCTTTCGAAAGAGAACTATCCCGCTGATTGGGCGGCGCTGCAATATCGGCTTGGAACCATCCATTACAAGCTCGGGTTCGAGAGCGGGGATACGAATATACTCCGGCGCGCGCTCCACTATCACAGGAATGCGTTGCGCATCTATTCCAAGGAAAAGACACCAAACCGCTGGGCCGAGGCCATGGCCGCATTCGGCCAAGCTGCGCAGGTTTTTGGCGAACACATAAAAAGCTTAGAGGCGCTGGCGACGGCCGTCAATGCCTGCCGCGCGGTGGTAGAGGTCCGGGACCGCCGCCGCAAGCCGCTGGCCTGGGCCGCGGCACAAAATAATCTTGGCTCCGCCTTGTTCTTGCTTGGCAAGAAGGCGCGCAGCCCCGAACGCCTTGAGCTAGCCGTCGCGGCGTTCGAGAGCGCTCTGGAGGTTTATCGCGAGCGCGAGCTCCATCGGCCAGCCGCGGTCACGGGAAAGAACCTGGAACGCGCCCAAGATATGATCGAGTGGTATTCACCCGATGGCATAGAGATCGTTAAACTAGCTGGAGCGCCGGTAGCCGAGTTGGCCGCGAACCAAAATCAGGCGCGCTCAGGCCAAGCTATTGAAGTCATCGAGTAAGGTCGCGATCCGTCCCGAATCCATCTGATCCATGATCAACGCGGCGCGCGCTGTCGCAGCGACGGCGTCCATGTTGCGGATGCGCTGCTTGACGTGCGGGATGGCCGCGGGTGTCATTGAAAGCTCGTGCAGGCCGAGCCCAATCAAGAGTGCGGTGAACCTTGGGTCACCGGCAATTTCGCCGCAAATGCTAATTGGGATACGCGCCCTGAGCGCCGCGCCGGTAGCAAACTGGATCAGGCGCAATACGGCCGGGTGCAGGGGATCATAGAGATGTGCGACGTGTTCATTTGCGCGGTCGGCAGCAAGGGTATACATGGTGAGATCGTTGGAGCCAATGGCAAAGAAGTCACTCACCTGCGCCAAGGCATCGGCGGCCAGTGCGGCGCCCGGCACTTCGATCATGATGCCCAGCGGTGGCAACGGATCGGGGACAGATATTTTCCGCCGCTTTAGCTTTCGGGCCGCCTTAGCCAACGTCTGGCGTGCTTTGTAGATTTCGGCGCCGGTGCTGACCATGGGCAACAGAATCCGCACGGGCCCATGATTGGAAGCGCGAAGCGCGGCGCGGAACTGGGTCTCTAAAAGGTTCTCGTTCAGCAGTGCTAATCGGATGCCGCGTATACCTAAAGCGGAAGCAGCACTGTCGTCCAGTTTGCCGATGGCGCCTTGGTGGCTCTTGTCAGCGCCGATGTCGAGGCTTCGGAAGGTAACTGGCCGGCCATTCATGTCTTCGATTAATTTCCTAAGATGCAGATATTGCTCTTCCTCATCCGGCGGCGTCTCGCGATTCATGAACATGAACTCGCTGCGCAACAGTCCGATGCCCTCGGCACCGGCCTGGGCGACCATTGGCATTTCCATCGGTAGTTCGACGTTGGCCAAGAGCTGAAACTGGGTGCCGTCGCGGCTGATCGGCGGTTGCCGGCGCAGTCGGTCAAGTTGCCGATTCTTGCGGATTATAGCTTCGCGGCGGCGGCGATAGCGCTCAAGTGTCACCTTGTCGGGATTGATGATAACGTCGCCGGCGGTGCCATCGACGATGACCGTGTTGCCGGTGGATACGTTGGCAAGCAAATTCTCGATGCCAAGAACCATCGGCATGCCCAGGGCGCGGGCCATGATCGCGGTATGGCCTTCGGCGCCACCAAGCATCGTCGCCGCGCCGGCGATCTGTCCGGGATCGATCTGTGCCATGTCGGCAGGCGTTAGCTGCTCGGCGATAATAATGCTACCTTTCGGCGCGGCGGAAAAGGGCTTGAGCACCTTGCGCGTTAGATTGCGGATGACCCTGTTACCAACTTCTCGGATGTCATCTAGTCTGGCCGCGATGTAGGCATCGTCCATGGCCTGGAACGTTGCCGCGATCTCCGCAATTTCTTGTTGAACGGCTGCTTCCGCGTTAATTCGAAGATCGGTGATCCGCCCATCGGCGCCTCTGACCAGACGAGAACCTTTCAACATAAGTTGATAGGCATCAAGCAGAAACCCCAGCTCTTCCGCTGCAGCGCCCTTCATGGAGTGCGCGCGCTTCTGCAACCGCCGGACCTGACGGCGGGCCAGATTGACGGCATGGGTTAGTCGCTCGCGCTCGGCCTTGATTTTGCTCTTGGTAATACTGTACTCAAGGCCCTCGATGCCGCCGGTCTCGCGCACTTGCGCCGGACCGATGGCGATGCCACCGGATATGTTCAGGCCCTTGTAGGTTTTACTACCCTTGGTAGCCACGGGGTCAATCCTCCTGAAAACCGTCGCTGATAAGTTTACAGATTGCATTGAGAGCTGCGGTGGAATCCGAGCCATCGGCGCTCAGTTGTATTTCCGATCCAATTCCGGCCGCCAGTACCATCAGGCCCATGATGGAGCGCGCCGACACGGTCTGGCCGCCTTTGGAAACAGAAATATCGGCATCGAATTCACCGGCCAAAGCGGCAAACTTAGCAGCGGCGCGGGCGTGCAGGCCGCGTTGGTTGACGATCGTGGCAGTTCTGCCGGCGCTAGTCACGACTTGTCGTTGGTCAACAATTGCGATGCGATATTGATGTATTTGCGTCCGGCTTTCTGAGCACTGGCTACAGCTTCCGCCAAAGATTGCGATTCGCGCACGGATGCCAACTTGATCAGCATGGGAAGATTGACGCCCGCGATGACCTCAACATTGACGTTCTCCATCACTGAAATAGCTAGGTTCGAGGGGGTGCCGCCGAACATGTCGGTCAGCAATACAACTCCATCGCCGCTGTCGGTTTCTTTGGTTTGTTTCATGATCTCGCGGCGGCGCTGTTCCATATCGTCATCAGCGCCGATGCAAACCGCGGCAATGTGGTCCTGCGGGCCGACCACATGCTCAAGTGCCGCGATCAATTCGTCCGCCAAACGGCCATGGGTGACGAGTATCATGCCGATCATCAATATTAGCTCCCCTAGTTTCGTGTCCCATTGATATTCTCAAAGCTGAGACGGCAGCGATTGTGGTCATATTTTTCCGGTATTTCCAGGTCTCTGTGACGTATTTGCAAGACATGCCCCTCGCCGGCCAGCCAGCGGCTTAGGCGTTCGGATATGTAGACCGACCGGTGCCGTCCACCGGTACAGCCAATCGCCACGGTGAGATGGCTTTTCCCTTCCGCCGCGTAGCGAGGAATTAAGGGGCGCAACAAGGCCGTCAGATTTTCGAAAAAAGCCTCAAGCCCGTCATCTTCTTCGATGTATGCGGCAACGCCTTCATCACGCCCGGTCAGTTCACGCAGATTATGTTCGTAATAGGGGTTTTTGAGAAAACGGACGTCAAAGACCAAATCAGCATCGCGCGGCAGCCCGTTCTTGAACCCGAACGATGAAAGGCAAATGGTGAGATTTGGTCGGTCGCTAAGAACGAAGCGTTCTTGCAACAATTGTTTGAGCGCCCGGGCGTGCATGTCGGTGGTGTCGACAATCATATCGGCGCGCTGGCGCAAGGGTGTCAGTAGCTCGCGCTCCTGTCTCAGTCCGTCAGCGATGGGGCGGTCGTTGGCCAGCGGGTGACGGCGCCGCGTCTCGTTAAAGCGTTCAATGAGTGTGTCGGAGCTGCAATCAATGAACAGAATCTGTAACGCTAAATTCGGCAGTTCGCTGAGTTTCTCGACCTCGCGCAAAAACGTTTCGGCATCGAAGTCTCGGGTGCGGATATCGGTGCCAATGGCGATCGGACCCGAATTGCCGGTCGGCACGACCAGTCTTGGGATCAAAGAAATCGGGACGTTGTCGACGGCCTCATAGCCAAGATCCTCCAGCGATTTCAGCGCGGTACTCTTGCCGGCACCGGAAACGCCGGTGATCAGGACAACCTGAGTTTCATCCAATGATGATTTATTATTCGTCATCGGCGCATATTATAGAGCCAATTGCGAGCTTCAGTGCAAGTTGCACCTTTAGGACTGCGCTGTACTCAAAAGGTGCGATTGCTACAAGTGCTAGCGAGGTGTCCAAGATCAGCTCTTCTCGGCCCTCCGGCAAACGTTCGATTTCATCTTCACTTACCAAGTCGCAAACCAAGGCGAGACGCACTGCCTTGATTGCTGGAAAAGGCAGAATGCCGAGCCCTCGAACCTCAAGTGATCCGAACAAAGATTCTGGCGCTGATGCAAGAACGGTGTCCGACCTTGCCATAAGATCGACCCTATCGTCAGCGACCAGTATCCCACCCCCATTGATCAGACGAAGCGCCAAGTCTGATTTGCCGCTGCCCGAGGGACCGCGAAGGAGAACGCCCTCGCCATCGATGGCAATACACGCGGCGTGGATTTGTTTGGTGATTACCATCGTGTTTTAGCTCCTTACGTCTGCCAACGGCAGCCGCACCGTGATCCTCGCGCCAAGCACATTTCCGGAACCATCCTCGCGGTTCGCGGCATGAATGGATCCATCGTGCGCGTCGATGATCTGCCTGGAAATGCTTAAGCCCAGACCCGAATGGGTGCCGAATTTCTCGCCGTCCGGACGTTGCGTGTAGAATCGGTCGAAAATGACTGTCTCCTTGCCGGCCGGAATGCCCGGGCCTTGGTCTTCGACCAGAATCAACGCATGGCCGTTTTCCGTTTTCATGGAAACGGTAATGGCAACGCCCTTTGGACTAAACGACAGCGCATTGGAGATCAAGTTTCGGAATACTTGGGCGAGCCGGCCTTCAATACCATTGACTTGGAGTGTCAGCAGTGCTGATTGTGCTGGCTCGTTGATATGCACGTGGTGTTCGGATCCGTGGGTGGAATTGTGGATGTTGGCAAGGGTTTCCAACATGGCGCGGAGATTGATGTCGCTGGTCTCGGCACGAGATAATTCGGCGTCCAGGCGCGAGGCATCCGATATATCACTGATCAAGCGGTCAAGGCGTGTTACATCCTCTTTGATGATAGTCATCAATTTGCGCTGTTGTTCGGGATCCTTGAGCCGCGCTGTGGTTTCCACCGCGCTGCGCAGTGAAGTCAGCGGGTTCTTGATCTCATGCGCCACATCGGCGGCGAAGCGCTCGATGGCGTCCATGCGCAGCCACAGCGCCTCGGTCATGTCCTTCAGCGTCGCTGCCAGTTCGCCGATCTCATCCTTGCGCCGTGCCATGTCGGGAATCTTGTGCTGGCGGCTATGGTCGCGGCGAACCCGCTCGGCGGCAGCGGCCAATTGCCGGAGCGGCCTGGCGATGGTGCCAGCCAGGTAAAGCGAAAGCAGCACTGTAATTGCCAAGGCTCCGGCAAAAATCTTGAGGATGTCGCGTCGGGTCTCGAATACGGCGGCATCAATGGTTGCTGAATCCTTGGTTAGTAGCAACGATCCGAGAACTTGCTTGTAGCGCTGGATGGGCACTGCGATACCTAAAAGCAAGCGCTCCCGGTCGAGCGTGCGCACGACCTTGACATAGCGCCCGCCCAACGCGGCGACAACTTCCGGATAGTCGCGGCCGTGCTGGCGGGCGCGTTCGCGGTAAGGGGAATAGCTGGGCGCACCAAATAGTTGGCCGGCGATGCGGTCGAAAATGTCGAAGCAGCGTTCAAGAAAACTATCACCGTTTTCGGGTGACGGAAGTTCTTGGATAGCAATGCTAACGCCAGCGCCGGGAAGGCGCCGTGAATCGGCCAGCATTTGCCCTGACGCGTTGAATAGCCGTGCCCGCGTGCCGGTCGGCTTGACTAGCCGGCGAACTATCTGGTTCGAAATCTTCGAGACCCGATACTGATCTGATGTCATGTCGGTAACCGGCGCTTCGCTCAAGGCGATGGCAAACATTTCAGCCTGCGTGGCCAGCGCCGCAAGTTCGGCAGCGATCAAATTTTCTTTGTATTCGTCAAGGTACAGAATACCAGCCACCAGCAGGCCAAGCGCCAGCATGTTAATCGCCAGAATTCGCCGAGTGATAGGTGAAATCAACCGATGCCGCCGTCGCTCGTCTGCGGTGCCAGATCGCTCGCTATTTTTCCTCTCGCTCACCCCTTCGGTCCTAATTTACCGTGCGCGGTAACGGTAGCCGACGCCGTAGAGTGTTTCGATCTCTTGGAAGTCGTCGTCGGCGGCTTTGAACTTCCGTCTCAGCCGTTTGATGTGGCTGTCGATGGTTCTGTCATCGACATAGATATGTTCGCCATAAGCCGCGTCGATCAACTGGTCGCGGTTCTTGACGTGGCCGGGCCGATAAGCAAGGGTCTGGAGTAAAAGAAATTCGGTAACCGTTAGGTTAATCTCTGCACCCTTCCAAGTGCAAAGATGGCGTGCTGGGGAGAGGACTAGTTCTCCGCGCCGCATGACTTTGTCGTCGGACGTTTCTTGGTCGGCGGCCTCGTGGCGGCGGAGAACGGCGCGGATTCGTTCCATCAACAAGCGCTGTGAGAATGGCTTCTTGATGTAATCGTCGGCACCGAGCCGCAGTCCCATAATTTCGTCGACCTCGTCATCTTTCGAGGTCAGGAATATCACCGGCGGAGCGTCGCGCTGGTGCAACTTTGTGAGGAGTTCCATGCCATCCATGCGCGGCATCTTGATGTCTAGGATGGCGAGGTCGACTGGTCGGGTGATAAATCCGACCAACGCCTCTTCACCGTCCGCGTATGTGTCGACGCTGTAGCCCTCGTCTTTCAGGGCAGCCGAAAGCGAAGCCAGGATATTCTGGTCATCATCGACTAAGGCAATGGTGTGTGGCATGGTATTCCTCGTCAATTTCCGTCTTTAGTAATATTATAGGGAAGACTTAGGCGCCCTTTGTGGCGAAATTATAGCCCGATTGTGGCGACGTGTTCATCATTGATTGACCGGGCCGCAGTCCACATCTAATATGGACGCAAGACGGTGCCCCCGCAAAGGCGATAAAGCCTGGGGCTTAATAGGGAATGTGGTGAAAACGGACCCAATCCGGGCGTTTTCAACCACAGCTGCCCCCGCAACTGTCTGCGGTGAGTGCGATTCAAAATGGCCACTAGGAAACTGGGAAGGCTGGATCGGAACAAGGAACCGCAAGCCAGGAGACCTACCGTCAGAGGCGGAAAATATTTTCTGCAACTTTATTCAATTGAACCGTAACGGAGGGTTATGGCGATGTTCAAAGAACAAATGAAGATCCAAACGCAAGTTGTTGCCGAACAGGTGTCCTCGAAACTTCCAGCCGTCGTAGCGTTGGTATTTGGCACATTTGTTGTGTTAGGCGCCGGTTTTTCCAATTCACAGGCCGTCCACGACGCAGCGCACGACGCTCGGCACGCCTTCGCATTCCCCTGCCACTAGAGGAACTGTCATGCAAAGAATTGTGATGGTAGCGCTCTTAGCTGGGGCGCTGGCCGGCTTTGTCGCGTTTGCGTTGCATATGTGGCAAACTACACCGTTGATCCTTCACGCTGAAATATACGAATCCGGTGAGGCCAGCCACGATCACGAAATCGCAGCTGGGGCAAAGCCCAAAGCTCGAGCCCTTGCTCACGAGGATAAAGAAGGCTGGCCTGCTGAGGGCTTTGAGCGTAATGCCTATTTGCTGCTGGCTGATGTGGTTACCGCTCTTGGTTTCTCATTCTTGCTGGTTGGCGCCATGGCGCTCAGCGGACGCGCAATCGATTGGCAAAAAGGCATCATCTGGGGGCTTTGCGGCTATGTGGTATTTTACGTTACGCCGACGCTCGGCATGGCACCGGAGTTGCCTGGCATGGTTGGCGCCGAACTGGCCGAACGCCAAACCTGGTGGCTGGCTACGGTAGCCGCGGCCTTGATGGCGATGGGACTGCTATTCTTCGCCAATGGCTTGCTATGGAAATCCGTTGCCGCCCTGCTTTTGGTAGCACCGCACGCCATTGGCGCGCCGCATCCGGTGATGGAACCAGGCAATGTACCAGCTGAACTGGCGGCGCAATTTGCCGTCGCCTCTCTGGTGGTCAGCGGCTTGTTCTGGATGGTGCTTGGCGGATTCGCCGGATACTTCTACGATCGATTCCAGCCGAGCCGCTAGGTTGGCACCGACGTAAAACCGGTATGTCCAGCGAGAGGGAATACCATGGCCC
>CAYXUT010000062.1:0-14690 GCA_964468005.1 uncultured Magnetovibrio sp.
TCGGTGAGCTTTCCGAAGGCATTCTACCGCCCGGCGTCTTCAACATCGTCACCGGCGACGCTGCCACCGGCTCGGCCATGGTCCGCCATCCCGATGTCATGCGTATCGGTTTCGTTGGCTCGGTAGAGACCGGCCGCATCATTGCGCGCGAGGCAGCGGAGGGATTGAAGCATGTAACTTTGGAACTGGGCGGCAAGAACCCGATCATCATCTTTCCCGACGCCGATCCGGTCGAGGCGGCAACGGCGGCGATCAATGGCATGAACATGAACCGCCAAGGCCAATCGTGCTCGTCCACCTCGAGGGTCTTAGTTCATGCCGATCTTCATGATGCGGTAATGGCCGAATTGGTGCGTCAGGCCGAGACCCTACCCATTGGAATGCCATGGCAGGATGGAAAAGAGGTTGGTCCGGTTTCCTTCCCCCTATCCTTGAACCACTCTGACAAGATTTCTTTGTTGGGTGAGGAAGTATGTGATGACACGGAAGCGTTTTTGTGAAAAAGAGGATTTGGCGATTTAGTTGGGAGACCGTTCATGAAATGGATAAAACGGCTTGTTTATTCACTATTTTTGTTTGCAGCAGGTTGGCTATTTAATTTTGTTTTTGACATTCAATTTGCTTTGGGTGTTATCGCTGGTTGGCTAATTCGAGAGGGTTATGACAACATCGCCAATGTGCTTCTTAAGATGATAAATTGATGATGAAGGATCCCGGTTGAATGTGCGTTTCCGGGTTCGGTAAAATATACGTTTAGTGTGCTCAATATAGCTACAAACGCTATTTTATTCTTAATGTGGCTCTTTAAAATCCCCAATGTTTTGATGACGGATAGTAATCGGCGAGAAATTACTCCGCGAACGGCGGTTCTTCGCCTTCCGGCACCGGCACCTGGAAGACGTTCAACGACGCAGACACCATGCAGTAGTAGCCCAGCAACGTGGTGAGATCGACAATGCCGCGTTCACCCAGGCGCGCCATGGCGTCGGCGAAGGTGGCGTCAGTGACGCGTTTGTCGTTCAGGGTTTCGCGCGCAAATGCGGTGACGGCCTTTACCCCGAGTTCGGTTTCCGTTGGTTCCTCGCCAGTCAGAATCGCGTTGATAACAGCCTCATCAAGACCTTCCTTCCGGGCGATACGCACATGCGCCCACCATTCGTATTGGGCGCGCCAATGCACCGCAACGCAGAGGATTGCTACTTCGCGCAGTGTCGGCGGCATAGCGTTATTGAACCTGAGTGTCTCACCCAGTTTCTGCGCTCGCTCGCCGGCTTCGGGGCTGTAGAGCCAAGCGTTGAAGGGGCCCTTGAGGCTGTTGTCGGCGAAAGTGAAATCATCAATGGCAAGACCAGCGCCACGTTTCCCGGTGGTCAGAGATTGGACGAATTTCTGCTGTTCGGGATTAAGGTCGGTGATGGTGAGGCGGGGAAGGCGAGGCATGTCAAGCTCCTGGTTGTTCGGCTGGACTTTATGGTCCGTCACTTTGGGGTGCAATTGTTGATTGTGTCTGTGTTGATATTGACGTTTACGTAAACGTCAATTAATGTTTGGGCACTAAGTTCGAGAAGCAGGAGGAAGCGCAAAATGACCGAAGTGCCGATTACACACCGTGGCTGCGTCTATCCCAAGGATTGCGATCACATGGACCATTTGAACGTGGCGGGCTATGTGGAGAAATTCGATCAGGCGACCTGGGATTTTTTGCCGAAGTAGGCATGTATAGCAGATCCCTAAATGAAAATAATCTCGGCGTAATCGGCGAGGTGGCAGCGATCATCGACCAGTTGGCGGTCTGCACCGATACCAAGCTTGGTAAACCCTGTCCGTTCTCGAAAGAAGTCATGGCCAAGGCGGCTGAGCATGCCTTAATGGCGGAGATTGACGATGAATGATTTTAAGGCGGCGACGCTAAACTACCAAGACCGAGTGCGCGAAAGCTTCTACAAACAAGGTATGATGGTACACATGGGTGCCGAGGTGAGCGAGGTGCGGCCCGGCTTCTGTGAGGTGCAATTGCCCAACGGGTTGCAAGTCCTGCAACAGCACGGCTTGTTCCATGGTGGTGCCATTGCTGCCATCGTAGATGTGGCCGGCGGCTATGCGGCGTACTCTCTCTTCGATGAAGATGATGGTATCCTGACCGTCGAATTCAAGGTCAATTGCATCGCGCCGGCCCGGGGTAGGAAACTGATTGCTCGGGGCGAGGTTGTAAAACCCGGACGCACGCTGACGGTGACACGCGGCGAAGTTATTGCCGTCGAGGACGACAAAGAAACCGTCTGCGCATTGATGCAACAAACCCTGATGCGCATCAACGGGCGCGATGACATCAATGGGTGAGAACAACGAAAGCGTAATTTGGCCCACCCGCTCGGGTCTACTACAACTGAGAACGCGTTTTGACGGAGGCATCGCATGAGTCCCAAAGCATATCCGAGCCTCGATTTCGATCTCGGCGATACCGCTGACATGCTGCGCGATTCAGTGCGCAGCTTTGCCGAAGACGAGATCGTGCCGCGCGCTGCCCACGTCGATGAGGCTAACGATTTCCCTGCCGATCTGTGGTGTAAGATGGGCGATCTCGGCGTCCTTGGCATCACCGTCGAAGAGGAATACGGCGGTGCCGGCATGGGTTATCTCGAGCACTGCGTCGCCATGGAGGAACTGAGCCGCGCATCGGCTGCCATCGGGCTTTCCTATGGCGCGCATTCGAACCTCTGCGTCAACCAAATCCGCCGCAACGGCAACAACGAACAGCGCGCCAAGTACCTGCCGAAATTGATCTCTGGTGAGCACGTCGGCGCGCTTGCCATGAGCGAGCCAGGTGCGGGCTCCGACGTAGTTTCGATGAAACTCAAAGCCGAAAAGAAAGGTGATCGGTATATCCTCAACGGCAACAAGATGTGGATCACCAACGGCCCAGACGCCAGCACGCTGGTGATCTATGCCAAGACCGATCCCGATGGCGGACCCCGGGGTATCACCGCCTTCATCGTTGAGAAGGGTTTCAAAGGCTTTTCCACCGCGCAGAAGTTGGACAAGCTCGGCATGCGGGGCTCGAATACCTGCGAACTGGTTTTTGAGGAATGCGAGGTGCCAAAAGAGAATGTGCTGGGTGAGGTCGGGCATGGTGTCAACGTCTTGATGAGCGGCCTCGATTACGAGCGCGCCGTCTTGTCCGCCGGGCCGACCGGCATCATGCAGGCCTGCATGGATGTGGTCGTGCCCTACCTGCACGAGCGAAAACAGTTTGGCCACTCCATCGGCGAATTCCAACTCATGCAGGGCAAGCTTGCCGACATGTACACGACAATGAACGTTACCAAGTCCTACGTCTATACCGTCGCCAAGGCCTGCGACCGGGGCCAGTTGGCACGCAAGGACGCCGCCGGTGCCATCTTGTATGCTGCCGAAAAAGCCACCTGGATGGCGCTTGAGGCCATCCAGTGTCTCGGCGGCAACGGCTATATCAACGAATATCCGACTGGGCGCTTGCTGCGCGACGCCAAGCTCTACGAAATCGGCGCCGGCACGTCAGAAATTCGCCGCTGGCTGATCGGCCGCGAACTGTTCGAGGAGACCAACTGAAGCATGGCCGGGCAGAACCCTATTTTCATCGATCAGTTCGGCACCACGCTGACACAGAACCAGGCTTCACCAGGCCCATGGTGGAAGGACGGCTGGCAGGGAAAAATGCAGCTTTGGAAAGCTTTTTGGGTGTGTTTCGTGTTTGGCCATGGCATCGTAATCGGGCTCGGATCGGGGCTCATGATAGTTGCCATGGTTCTCGGGTTTGCCGTCGATGCGGGTTCGCTCGATGCCGGGTTCACCGGCTTGGCGACAGGGGGAACGGTCTTGGTGTCGGTATTTTTGACGTTTGTCGTTTGGGCTGTTGTCACGGTATGGCGCGCCGCCGATAACTGCGTCGACAAGGGCTGGGGTTTGATGGCCAGACTAGCGATGGTTAGCTACGGCATTTGCCTGATATTGCCCTTTGCGGCGTCGTTATTTGGAAGGACGGGATGAGATGAGCGACAAAGATCACACAATAGTTCTCGATAATCCCATGGAGTTGGAGCCGATATTCGGCACTCCTTACCCATCTCCGCTGCAAGAGAGCTCTAAAGGCCGGGAGAAACGCGCCATGGGTGACGCGGTAGGCATTGTGCACTACGGCGTCAACCTGGTGCATATTCCGCCCGGTGAAGTCAGTAGTCAGCGTCATTGGCACTCCAAACAGGACGAGTTCCTCTACATGCTTGAGGGCGAGTTGACACTGATCACCGATGGCGGCGAACAGGTTCTGAAAGCCGGCATGGCGGCGGGGTTTCTGGCTAATTCCGGGGACGGCCATCACTTGCGAAACGACAGCGCCAGCGTCGCATCCTACTTGGTGGTAGGCGACCGCGTCGGTGGCGATGTGTGCCATTATTCGGATGTTGATCTACACGGCGTGGTATCGTCGGATGGACAATCAATTACGTTTAGTCATAAGGACGGCCATTCTTATGAGGAGAAGGATTGAGGAGATTTAAGATCATGCAAGAAGATCCCATTGTCATTGTCGGTGCCGCGCGCACGCCCATGGGCGGCTTTCAAGGCTCGCTATCGGGCCTGAGTGCACCGGAATTGGGTGGCCACGCCATTAGGGCTGCGCTGAAACGCGCCGGCGTGCCGGCGGAAGACGTGCAAGATCTGATCATGGGGCTCTGCCTGTTTGCCGGCGTCAAGCAGGCGCCTGCACGGCAAGCCGCGCACAACGCTGGCATTCCCTGGGACGCTGGTGCGACGACGATTTCCAAGATGTGCGGCTCGGCGATGAAGGCGACGATGCTGGCGCACGACAATATTCTAGCCGGGTCGCACGACGTTATGGTTGCCGGCGGCATGGAGAGCATGAGCAACGCGCCTTACATCCTTCCCAAGGCGCGCGGCGGCTACCGGCTTGGCCATGGCGACGTCGCCAAGGACCATATGTTTATCGATGGCCTAGAAGACGCCTTCGACGAGGGGCGCCTGATGGGCACCTTTGCCGAGGACACAGCCGAGTACTACCAATTTACCCGCGAAGCGCAAGATGCCTTCGCCATCGAATCTCTCACCCGCGCCAAGAAAGCGGTCGAGGACGGCACTTTCGCGCCCGAGGTCGAACCAATCGCGGTCAAGACCCGCAAAGGCGAAACGTTGGTGGAAGGCGACGAACAACCCTTCAATGCCAACATCGATAAAATCCCGCAACTCAAGCCCGCATTTCGTAAGGGCGGCACGGTGACACCTGCTAATTCATCGTCGATTTCCGATGGTGCGGCGGCATTGGTGTTGATGAAGCGCTCCGAGGCCGAAAAGCGCGGTCTTGTAACGATTGCGGTGCTGCACGCTCATTCGACCCATTCGCAGGAACCCAACTGGTTCACCACCGCGCCCATCGGTTCGATCAAGAAGGTCCTGGATAAAGTTGGTTGGTCAAAGGACGAGATCGACCTGTTCGAGATCAACGAGGCCTTCGCTGTTGTTGCCATGGCGGCGATGCGCGATCTTGATATTCCGCACGACAAGATCAACGTCCATGGCGGCGCCTGTGCGCTTGGTCATCCGGTCGGCGCCTCAGGCTCACGCATCATCGTCACACTGCTTAATGCGCTCGAGAAATATGATCTCAGGAAGGGTGTCGCGTCACTTTGCATTGGTGGCGGGGAAGCCACTGCCGTGGCGGTGGAACGCGTCAATTGAGCGAACGCCGGCTGACATCGTTGGGCTCCGATATGGAGCGGAAGTTCGGGCATTTCCGCGCCGTCGTCGATAACGAGTGGGTGTTCGTTTCGGGCATCACTGGCTTTGATTGTGCCCGTGACGAGAACTCCAACGATGCGGCAGAACAGATCCGCGAGATGCTCCGCAATATCGAGAGAGCATTTACCCGGTTATCGGCGAGACATTCGCCGACGACAGGTCCACCGCGACGGCGATAATCGCCGGCTTCTTTGATCCGCGCATGAAGGTCGGGATCAAAGTCACGACGTACAGGAAAGGAACAAACTTGCCATGCCTACCATTATGATCACTGGCGCCAATAGGGGCATTGGGCTCGAATTGTCCCGCCAGTACGCGGCCGACGGCTGGACCGTCATCGCCACTTGCCGCAACCCGATACATCCCGGTGAACTGGCAATCATTCCGGGCGATATCCAGGTGCATGGGCTCGACGTTACCGACCAAGCCCAGATAAACCGACTGGCCAAGGACTTGAACGGCACCGCCATCGACCTCTTGATCAACAATGCCGGTATCTACGGCCCCCGAAACATGCAGGCCGAAGCCATGGACTACGGAGAGTGGGAACTCGTGATGCGGGTCAACACCTTCGCGCCGCTCAGGGTCTCGACCGCCTTCGTTGATCATGTTGCCAGCAGCGAGGCGAAAAAGCTGGTGACCATATCGTCAATTATGGGCTCCATCGGCCAGACGGCATCGGCCGGTGAATACATCTACAAGTCATCAAAAACGGCGGTGAATATGGTGATGCATTCATTTTCCCATGATATGGCGTCGCGCGATGTAATAGTTGCCATGTTTCATCCGGGTTGGGTGCAGACCGACATGGGCGGCGCCGGTGCTGCCATCGACGCTCAGACCAGCGTTGCGGGCCTAAGGTCATCCATTGCCAATCTTAACCGATCCGACAGCGGATGCTTCTTCAACTACGACGGCAAGCCCTTGCCTTGGTAGGAGGCGCCATGCAACTCAGAGAAGAACACTTTTTGATCCAAGAAACGGCGCGGCGTTTTGCCGCTGACAAGCTGGCACCCAATGCCGAGCGTTGGGACCGCGAGGCGCATTTTCCGCGCGCTGAACTAGCCGAGATGGGTGAGCTTGGCCTGATGGGGATTTTGGTGCCTGAGGAATACGGCGGTGCCGATGCCGATTTCATCTCCTACGCTGTGGCGTTGGCTGAGATTGCCGGAGGCGATGGCGGAACGTCGGTGACCATGGCGGTACAGACCGTTACCGAGACCTGCATCCTGAGCTACGGCAACGACGAGCAGAAAAAGAAATACCTGCCGTCACTGGCGAGCGGTGAGATTCTTGGCGCTTTTCTGTTGACCGAACCGCATACGGGATCGGATGCCGGCGCTATTAGTTGCAAGGCGACCAATGACGGCAATCAGTATGTCTTGAATGGTAGCAAACAGTTCATCACTACCGGCTCCAATGCTGACGTAGCGCTGGTGTTTGCCGTCACCGACCCGGATGCCGGCAGCAGGGGCATCTCCGCCTTCATCGTGCCGACGGATGTGCCGGGCTACAAAGTCGCGAGGATCGAACACAAGCTCGGTCAGAAGACAAACGACACGGCGCAAATTGCTCTTGAAGACCTGAAATTACCATCCGAGATGCTGCTCGGTGAAGAGGGCGAGGGCTACAAGATCGCTTTATCGAATTTGGAAGGCGGGCGCGTCGGTATCGCCGCGCAGTCGCTCGGTTTCGCTCAGGCCGCCTTCAGTGCGGCGCGCACCTACGCCATGGAACGCGAGACTTTTGGCAAACCGATCATCGATCACCAAGCCATCGGTTTTAAATTAGCCGATATGGCGACGCAGATAGAGGCCGGGCGCCAGATGATGCTCAATTCCGCACGCCTCAAGATGGCCGGCGAGCCCTGTTTGAAAGAGGCCTCCATGGCCAAGTTGTTCTGTTCGGAAATGGCCGAACGGGTCTGCTCAGATGCGATCCAGATACACGGTGGTTACGGATACCTCTCCGACTTTCCAGTCGAGCGCCTCTACCGCGACGCGCGCGTCTGCCAGATCTACGAAGGAACCAGCGAGGTGCAGAAACTCCTGATCGCGCGCACCATTAAGGAGGGAGCGTGATGTCTGAACCAATCAAATTCTATTTCGATTTCTCGTCGCCTTATGCCTATTTCGCCAGCTTCAAGATCGATGAAACCAGCAAAGCGTTGGATCGCGAAGTCATCTGGAAACCATTTTTGCTGGGTGTATTATTCCAGATCACCGGCTCGCAACCGGCTAATGCGCCGCCCGTCAAAGGCGATTACATCGAACACGATTGGCAACGGATGGGGCGCTTCTTGAACGTGCCTTGGACGCACCCCGATCCGTTTCCTATTGGCACGCAGGCGGCTGCACGGGCCTTTTATTGGCTTAATGACCAAGACCCGGCGCTGGCGAAGAAATTCGCACGTGAGGCCTTCATGAGCTACTTTGGCCGTGGTAACGATATCTCGTCACCCGAGGTTGTGGCCGAGGTAGCGGCTTCCTTTGGTGTTGACCATGCCGACCTCGTGGCGGCGTTGGCCGACGATAAGGTTAAACAACGCCTGAAGAACGAAACCCAATCAGCCATTAATGCCGGCGTCATCGGCTCGCCCTATTTTATCGTCGATGGTGAAGGGTTCTGGGGATCAGACCGTATGTGGATGATACGCCGGTGGATCGAGCGCGGTGGCTGGTAGCCAGTAAATAGGAAAAACCAGAAATGACTGTTAAATTGATAAAAGGCGTCATGGATCTTGTCGCCGAGGCCGAAAAGGTGATCACCACGCTCTCCACAGCCGAAGCTATCAAGCGCCACGGCGATGTTGACGTGGTGTTCGTAGATATTCGCGATATCCGGGAGCTTGAACGCGAAGGCACGATCCCGGGCGCCGAACATGCGCCGCGCGGCATGATCGAGTTTTGGTTCGACCCCGACAGCCCGTACCATAAGGAAAAGTTCACCGACGTGAACAAGACCTATGTGCTGTTCTGCGCCGCCGCTTGGCGTTCGGCGTTGGCTGCCCGGACACTTACCGAAATGGGCTTTGAGAACGTCGTACATTTTACCGATGGATTTAAGGGCTGGAAGGAAGCCGGCGGCGAAATCGAAGAGAAGAAGAAAAGGTAGTTATGAACTTTTTCCGTTCCTCGGCGCAGCCGAACTCAGCAGAATTCATGGCTAATGCCGCCGATATGCGCGCTGTTGTCGACGACCTCCACCGGGTGATCGGCGAGATCAAGCAGTGCGGTGGTGAGCGGGCGCGCGACAAACACGCGGCACGCGGTAAGCTTTTACCGCGCGAGCGGGTACGGCGGCTCTTGGACCCTGGCTCGCCATTTCTAGAGTTCTCGCAGCTTGCGGGTTACGACATGTACGAAAGCCCAGTACCAGCTGGCGGCGTTATTACCGGTATTGGTCGGGTTGCCGGCAATGAAGTGGTGATTGTTGCCAACGACGCCACCGTCAAGGGCGGCACCTATTACCCGATCACCGTGAAAAAACATCTGCGCGCCCAAGAAGTGGCTCAGGAAAACAACATGCCCTGCATTTACCTGGTCGATTCCGGCGGCGCTTTTTTACCAGAACAAGACGAGGTGTTTCCTGGGCGCGAACATTTTGGACGCATCTTCTATAACCAGGCCAACATGAGCGCCAAGCGCATTCCGCAGATCGCTGTCGTGATGGGCTCTTGTACCGCCGGCGGCGCTTATGTGCCGGCCATGTGTGATGAAAGTATTATCGTTGAGAAACAGGGTACGATCTTTCTAGGCGGACCGCCGTTGGTTAAGGCCGCAACCGGCGAAGTCGTCTCGTCCGAAGATTTGGGCGGCGCCGAGGTGCATTCCAAGATTTCCGGCGTTACCGACCACATGGCGCGCGACGACGACCATGCCTTGGCCTTGGCGCGACGCGCCATCGAGAACCTGAACCGCACGAAGCAGATCAATATGGATGTGCGCGATCCGGTCGATCCAGTTTACGATCCGGAGGAAATTTATGGCTTGGTGCCGCAGGATTTGAAGAAGCCCTATGACATCCGCGAGGTGATCGCGCGCATCGTTGACGGATCGCGCCTTGACGAGTTTAAGCTGCTTTACGGAAAGACCTTGATTTGTGGTTTCGCCCGGATCTTTGGCTATCCCGTCGGCATTATCGCCAACAATGGTATTTTGTTTTCTGAATCAGCGCTCAAGGGCTCGCATTTCATCGAGCTTTGCGCGCAGCGCGGCATTCCGTTGGTTTTTTTGCAGAATATTTCCGGTTTCATGGTTGGGCAGAAGTATGAGTCTGGCGGCATTGCCAAAGACGGCGCCAAGATGGTCACGGCCGTCGCCAGTGCCCGGGTGCCGAAATTCACCATCATCGTCGGCGGAAGTTTTGGTGCCGGAAACTATTCCATGTGCGGACGCGCTTACTCGCCGAGGTTCCTGTGGATGTGGCCGAACGCCAGAATTTCCGTTATGGGCGGCGATCAAGCCGCGAGCGTGCTCTCGACTGTTAGGCGCGATGGCATGGAAGCGCGGAGCGAGGAATGGTCGGCTGAGGAAGAGGCTCAGTTTCGCCAGCCAATCCTCGAACAGTATGAACACCAGGGCCATCCTTATTATGCTAGCGCCAGGATTTGGGATGACGGGGTGATTGATCCCAAAGACACACGAATGGTCTTGGGGCTTTCCATTTCGGCCGCCCTCAACGCGCCGGTCGAGAAGACCGAGTTCGGCGTCTTCAGAATGTAGGAAAAGGGAATGCTCAAGACGAAAATCAACGACCAGGGCCGCGCCACGGTCACCCTGAACCGGCCGGAAATGCACAATGCCTTTGACGAGGCCTTGATTGCCGGCTTACAGGAAACGTTTACCGGCCTTTCGGAAAACCCGGACGTGCGTGTCATCGTCTTGACGGCGGAGGGCAAGAGTTTCTGCGCCGGCGCCGATCTCAATTGGATGAAACGCATGTCCAGTTACAGTTACGAAGAGAACATTACCGACGGCAAAGCCTTGGCTGGCATGCTTCATACCATCGCGACCTGTCCCAAACCGGTGATTGGCCAGGTCCAGGGGCCTGCGTACGGCGGCGGGGTCGGCATGGTTTCGGTTTGCGACATCGCCGTCGCATCTGAAAAAGCACGCTTTATCTTTTCCGAGGTCAAACTCGGCATCACTCCGGCAACCATATCGCCTTACGTGGTTGCCGCCATCGGTCAGCGCCAAGCGCACCGTTACTTTCTGACAGCGGAACTATTTGATGCAGCTACAGCGTTTGAACTTGGCCTCGTACATCAGGTTGTAACGCCCGAAAAGCTTGCCGACACAGTCGATGGCATCGTTGCCACCATGATGAACAACAGTCCAGCAGCCATGGCTGCCGGAAAGGAACTAATCGGCGCCGTGGCTAACAAGCCGATCGATCAGTCGGTGTTAGACGATACGGCAAAACGGATTGCCGATGTCCGTGCGACGGATGAGGGTAAGGAAGGCATTCAGGCCTTTCTGGAAAAGCGTAAACCAGCGTGGGTTCAAGAGTAGAGGACGATAGGAGTGTTTAAGAAAGTCCTGATCGCCAACCGTGGGGAAATCGCCTGCCGCGTCATGAGGACGGCAGAGCAGATGGGCGTCGCCACGGTTGCGGTCTATTCAGATGCCGATGCCGATGCGCCGCATGTGCGCATGGCCACAGAAAGCGTGCATCTTGGCCCACCCGCTGCGTCGGAAAGCTATCTGTTAGGTAATAAGGTGATTGCCGCCGCCAGAGCGACCGGCGCAACTGCCATCCATCCGGGTTACGGTTTTCTTTCCGAAAACGCGGACTTTGCCGAGGCTGTCCGTGATGCAGGAATGATTTTCATCGGCCCTTCGGCCGTTGCTATCCGTTCCATGGGTGCCAAGGACAATGCAAAGGCGATCATGGAAAAAGCCGGTGTGCCCGTGGTTCCCGGCTATTATGGCAAGGACCAATCCATTGAGCGGCTAGCCACGTCTGCAGACGAGATCAGCTATCCGGTCTTGCTGAAAGCCACCATGGGCGGCGGCGGTAAGGGGATGCGGGTTGTCGAGAAGGCCGATGATCTGGCTGAAGCTGCGGCGTCTGCCCGGCGCGAGGGCGAATCTTCGTTCGGTGATGGGCGGCTGTTAGTAGAAAAATTTCTGATTAAACCCCGCCATGTGGAGGTGCAGATTTTTGCTGATTCCCATGGCAACGTTGTGCATTTGTTCGAACGCGACTGTTCCTTGCAGCGCCGCCACCAGAAGGTTATCGAGGAGGCGCCGGCGCCAGGCATGAGCGACGAACTTCGAGCCCGCATGGGTGCGGCGGCGGTCGCTGCAGCCCAGGCTGTTGGCTACGAGAACGCCGGCACCATTGAGTTTCTGCTCGATAGCGACGACAAGTTCTATTTTATGGAAATGAACACGCGCCTGCAGGTTGAGCACCCGGTGACCGAGATGATCACTGGCCAGGATCTTGTGGAATGGCAGTTTCGGGTTGCGGCTGGCGAGCCCTTGCCGTTAGACCAAGATGATTTGGTCATCAATGGTCATGCCATGGAGGCTAGGCTTTATGCGGAAGATACCAATGCCGGTTTTCTACCGTCGCCCGGTCCAGTGTATCACCTGGCTTTTCCACCGTCGTCACCCAATGTGCGCATCGATACCGGCGTCGAAGTCGGCGTTACGGTGTCGACCCACTATGACCCGCTGATCGCTAAGGTGATTGTTTGGGATGTTAACCGCGAGGCGGCGCGTTGGCGCATGTCTACGGTACTGGATGATGTCGAGGTGGTCGGACCGACGGTCAATCGGTCGTTTCTCAAGTTTCTGGTTGAGCGCGATGACTTCCATGCCGGCGATGTCGATACGGGATTGATCGAAAGGCTGGATGCGGGGGCCTACACCTCCGATACGTCGCCGACCGATGATGACCTTATTTGTGCCAGCCTTTGGCTAATGGAACAACGTGAGCAAGCGACGCGAGAGTTGGCAGTGCGCATGGGTGATCCAACCTCGCCCTGGGCGCTCAGCAATAGCTGGCGCCTCAATGACGTGGCTCACCAAGACTTCCGGTTTTGCTGGGGTGACCGGGAGGTAAGGGTTTCCGCGACACCGAATGCCGATGGGCATCGGTTCCATATTGTCGATGGAAATGAGGTGTGCGATTTTCAGGTTGCGGGCGAGGGACAAGTCTCTGGCAATGTCCGCGCTTCCATCAATGGGCGAGGTGTGTCAGTCCGGGTCATCAGTGTTGAGAACCAGATGAGCTTGTTCTCGGGTGAACACATGGCCCGCATGACGCTCGCCGACCCTGCCCAGCTGGCTGCCGCCGATGATGCAGAAACGGCTGGTCTGGTCGCGCCCATGCCGGGCAAGGTGGTGGCGGTGAACGTCAATGCCGGCGATGTTGTTTCGGCCGGATCGACGATGATGGTTATCGAGGCGATGAAAATGGAGCATGCCATTAAAGCATCGGTAGACGGCCAGGTGACGGCGGTTCATTATCAGGTTGGCGAACAGGTCGACGAGGGCGTTGATTTATTGACCTTCGAGGCAATGGAGCAGGGCTGATGAAATATCCGGACAAGGTCAAGATCGTCGATGTCGGACCGCGCGACGGTTTGCAGAATGAACCGAGCGATATTTCCACCGAGACTAAAGTTGAGTTGGTGAATCGTCTCTCGGCTGCGGGGCTCAAGTTTATTGAGACGGCTGCCTTCGTTTCCCCTAAATGGGTGCCGAAAATGGCTGATTCAGGCGTTGTCATGGAGTGGATCGAACGCCGCGAAGGGGTCGTCTATTCTGTTCTGACGCCCAACATGAAGGGCTTTAAGGCAGCTCAAGAAGCGAGGGCGGACGAGGTGTCAGTATTCGGTGCCGCGTCGGAAACCTTTTCGCAAAAGAATATCAACTGTACCATCGAAGAAAGCCTCCAGCGCTTCGAGCCCGTCTGCAATGCGGCTATCGAAGCGCGCATTCGCGTGCGCGGCTATATCTCCTGTGTCTTGGGCTGTCCTTATGAGGGCAAGATTGCCGCTTCAAAAGTGGCGCAGGTGGCGAAAACGTTGTGGGATATGGGGTGTCATGAGGTCTCGCTTGGAGACACAATCGGCACTGGTACGCCGGCCAAGGCGCAAGCCATGATTGACGCCGTCGCGGCGGTCATACCTATGGATCGGATCGCGGTGCATTTCCACGATACTTATGGTCAGGCGCTGGCCAATATTCTAGCGGTCATGGAGCAGGGTGTTGCAGTAGTCGACTCGTCCGTTTCCGGCCTTGGAGGCTGTCCATATGCCAAGGGCGCATCGGGTAATGTGGCGACTGAGAACGTGCTCTACATGTTGGATGGACTTGGCATTGAGACCGGCGTCGATCTTGCCGCCATGGTTGAGGCAGGTGCGTTTATCAGCGAGGCGCTTGGCCGGCCCTCGAATGCCCATGTGACACGTGCACTATCCGGAAAGGCCGCGGCGTGAGCGTTAACCTGATCAAGCTTTGTGTCGGGATAGAGAACGTCGAGCATTTGGCGCAAGTGCAGAAGGTGCGTATGGATACCGCTCGGACACGTGGCGAGAAGCCGCAACTGCGCCACGTTACCCGTAATATGCCGCGGCGGCGTAATGAGGTATTGGACGGGGGCTCGCTCTACTGGGTGATCAAGGGCGTCATTCAGGTCCGCCAGCGCATTACCGGTCTCGAGGCAACACAACGCGAAAGCGGCGAGCCGGCCTGCGCAATTTTGTATGATGCCGAACACATCCGAACAGAACCCCGGGCCTTTCGAGCTTTTCAGGGATGGCGATATTTTCCGCCGGAAAAGGCACCGCCGGATCTCTGCGCGGCGTCGAAACTGGGTGGCGAACTACCCCCGAAAATGGCCGCCGAGTTGCGGGATCTCGGCCTGTTGTAGGCCCTAACCCCTGC
>CAYXUT010000063.1:0-14673 GCA_964468005.1 uncultured Magnetovibrio sp.
CGAAGGAGGCGCCCCATGAGCGAACGAATATCGGTATCGAAAGCGGTGAATCTTCTCAGCATCAAACGCTCGGAAATGTGTGAACGCCTGACGGCAGCAGATGTCGACACCTCCGAGGGCGAGGTCGAACTTGAGCAAATCCGTTGCATCGCACCGAACCTGAAGCTCACGGACCAGACGATTCTCGATAAGGTTAAGTATCTACGTAACGATATCACTAAAACGAGCCGTGACCGGCGCAAGCAGACGATTAAAAACCAGCAAAACGAGGTCGGTAAGCTGAGTGCCGCACTTAGGGTAGAAATACAGATGGCTAATCACTACTGCGACATTGTCGCCGATCTCGGCCAGAAACTGGGCGAAATGCAGACCTCGCAGAACAAGGCCCAGCCCCGCGCTGCACCTTTGCCAATGGATCCGCGACAAGAAAATTTATGGGTATTGAGGACGTTCTCTCTTTCGTGGCGGAGCCTAATGTTTTCGAATTATTAGCAAAAAAACAAAACCCCAAGCTTTAGGCCTGGGGTTTTGATGGTGGGCACGACTGGGATTGAACCAGTGACCCCCTCGATGTCAACGAGGTGCTCTCCCGCTGAGCTACGCGCCCGTCGTGGCGATGATACCACAATCGCGGTCCGTCTTTTACTTTTTTGCCCGGAGAATGACAAGCCTCGTTGACAATCGCCACCAGCAGTGTTGCCATCCCCTTAAACAAACCTCAAGAAAGCGGCCGATTTCCATGGGCAAAGAGCAACCCAAGAGTGAACAAACGAAGTTGCCGGGGAGCGACCTGCGCGCACCGGCGCGCCAGACGGTACCATTAGTGTTCTCGTCGCCGCATAGTGGGCGCGATTATCCAGCTGAATTCACCGCTGCCTCGAAGCTCGACACCATGCAACTCAGGCGCTCGGAAGACGCCTTCGTCGATGAGATTTTCGCCGCCGCACCGGATTTCGGAGCACCCTTGCTGCGCGCGCTTTTTCCACGCGCCTATGTGGACGTCAATCGCGAGGCCTATGAACTAGACCCAGCCATGTTCGACACTCCCCTGCCCGACTACGTGCGTACCAATTCACCTCGGATCACCGCTGGTCTCGGCACCATTCCGCGTATTATCGCCGATGGCGCCAGCATCTACAAAGGCAAGCTCAAGTTCAAGCAAGTCCACCATCGCATCGAGACCTGCCATCGCACCTATCATCAGATGCTGGACCAATTGATCAAACAAACCAGAAGCAAATTTGGTGGCGCCGTGCTGATCGATTGCCACTCCATGCCGTCCGCCGGCGCGCCGGGTGTCCGCAGCCACGTGCTGAAGAACCAAGATATGGTACTGGGCGATTGCCACGGAATGAGTTGCGCAACCGTGCTCACCGATGTTGCGGAAAACACCCTGGTGACGCTGGGTTACAGGGTGCAACGCAACCGGCCCTACGCCGGCGGCTTCATCACCCGACATTACGGACGCCCCCACAAAGGCCAGCATGCACTGCAAATCGAGATCAATCGCGCGCTCTACATGGACGAATGTGCGATCCAACGCGGCCCAGGCCTCAGCGGCCTGATTCGTGACATCAACCGACTGATTCAGGCCTTGACGGAGGCTGCGCCTGCAACCATTGAATACTTACCCACCTTGATGCCGCAAGCCGCCGAATAAGCGACCATGAGCATCGATATTATGATCCGCGACGTGAATGACGGTGACATGGCCGCCATCCAGAAAATATACGCCCACCATGTTGAGCACGGCCTTGCCAGTTGGGAAGAGACACCACCTGGCGTGGAAAAAATGACAGACCGGCGAGACGGCATCCTAACGGATGGCTTTCCATATCTGGTTGCAGAAGATAACGGTAGGGTTCTGGGCTACGCCTATGCATCGAAATACCGCCCTCGGCCGGCCTATCGTCACTGCTGCGAGAACTCCGTATATGTGGCTAACAATTCCCACAGGTGTGGCGTCGGTTCGACGCTGCTTTACGCACTGATCGAACGATGTACGGCAATGGAACTTCGGCGCATGGTGGCAATTATCGGAGATTCGGCAAACCTGCCCTCTATCCGTCTGCACGAAAAGGCCGGCTTCAAGCATGTCGGCACCATACCCAGTTGTGGTTTCAAGCACGACAAATGGCTTGATCAAGTGATTATGCAACGCGCCCTCGGCCCGGGCGATTCGACATCGCCCTAGCCCCGCATTCCTCGTTCGTCGCCAATTGGCACCCTTTTTGCTCTGTCAAAGATTAGGAGATAATGGTGCCGAAAGATGCGGATGCCCCTATTCATATCGGTATTAATTGGTATTCTGGCCTCGGGCGGAGCCGCCACTGCCTCGCCGAACACAACCCAATCCATTGATAAAAATTGGAATATTTGCTCAGGTGCGGTGCAAGCGGCAGAGCGTGCGGCAGCTATTCCAAGGCATCTCTTGACTGCCATATCGCAAGCTGAATCGGGGCGTTGGAACGGCGAAAAGCAGGTAAATATTGCCTGGCCCTGGACCGTAACAGCGCATGGCAAGGGGCAGTTTTTCGCCTCCAAGGAAGAAGCCATGGCGGAAACCGAGATCCTTCTGACCCAAGGCGTGCGCAACATTGACGTCGGCTGCATGCAGATTAACCTGAAATACCATGCCGATGCCTTCGAAACGCTGTCGAAGGCTTTTGATCCCATCGCCAACGCCGCATATGGCGCCAAGTACCTGAGCGCCATGCACAAGCGAACCAAGGACTGGCGAAAGGCCGCCGCGCACTACCACTCGACCACACCGGCCCAAGCGGCACACTACAAGACGAAAGTCATGCGCCTTTGGGCGCAGGCCGTCGACAAGCAGTTGGCATCGGCCTCCGAGCCGAAGGCCACGGTGGCCGGAACGCAGATCTCAGGCGGCTGGCACGGAGCCGATATCGACCATGCACTGATTGGCCGACTCAATGCTGCCTTCAAGAAACGCCGCAAAGCTAGCCAGAGCGACGAGAAGACTAATCGCGCGCTGAGTCGTGCCAGCCGCCACCGAGAGCAACTCGATGCTTGGCGCCAACAGCAAATTAAGGGCCTGAGCCTCGCACACCTCGCCGATATGCGCCGTGCTGAATTGGAACTTCGCCGCACCAAGCAGTTGACCCGTGATAGTGCTGCCGAGCGCGCCAGCGCCTTTGCTAAGCGTCGCCAACGGGAATTAGCTGAATGGCGAGCACAGCGGAAAGATCCGCACTATAGCGCCTACTTCAACTGAACCACTAGCTTTGAACAGATTATGTCCTCACCCCTTAAACCCACATCTGGCTGTTTTTTAAGGAGTGTAAATGGCGTTAATGATAGCAATTCATCCGCCCAATTATCAAAATTCAGACAATGGGTTAGGCATCATATTGAATAACTAACTCGGACGATCTTCGAACGTAATCTAGCTTTTATAATGTTTTCAGGATTGATTTTGGGAAACCGGGCGACAGGATAAAGCTGGAGAGCGGACTGCGCACCGTCCCGGATACGTCCTTTGTCGGTAGGCTCTGGGTCATCGAGGCGAATATTTTTGAAAAGGTAAACGAGATCGACTTCGTTGAACCCTACTTAGTGCCGGAACACAACGCCTACAGGATTCTCGCCTAGGGCAAGGCCGCAGTGTCTCGGTATGTGATGCTTTAGGGTTAGATAACACCCTTGTCTTTGAGCAAGATCAGCTCTTCATTGGATAAGCCCAACCAACCGACGTAAACTTCCTCGTTGGCGTCACCCAGTGCCGGGCCGAGACTTTCAACCTCGCCAGGCGTCTCAGACAGTCTAGGGAAGACAGCCGGCACCACCACCTCGCCTATACCCGGCACGTCGACGGCGACCATATCGCCACGCGCCTCGAAGTGCGGATCAGCGAAGATATCAGCCACAGAATTGATCGGACCGGACGGTACATCATTGGCAACACAATGTTCCATCGCCTCGGCGCGCGGCATGGAAGAAGTCCAGGCCGTGACCTCGGCGGTTACCGTCTCCCGCGCGGCCAGACGCTTGGCTTGGTCAGCGTAGGCGGCAAGCAGGTCTGACCGCTTCATGGCAGCGCACAGGCGCTCGAACATTTTATCGGTGGTGCAAGCAATGGCCATAAAGGTGCCATCGCCGCAGGGGAAATGGCCATGCGGACAGGCATTGACTGTGCCTGTGCCCTCAGGCTCGCGCACATAGCCGGTGCGAGCGTAGCGTGGTACCATTTCATCCAAAACTCGAAACACCGAAGCATAAAGCGCCATATCGACCATCTGGCCCTCTCCCGTCGCATCTCGATGCCGGAGCGCCATCAGGACACCAATGGCCCCGTACATACCGGTAATGTAGTCGCCCAAAGAGGTGGAGCCCGGCGTCACCGGAATCTCCCCGGGAAGGCCCGAGAGATGAGTGAGCCCGCCGACCGCATGGCCGATGCGCGCGAAACCCGGCCGGTCCCGGTATGGCCCGTCCTGGCCATAACCAGATACCCTTAGTAAAATTAGGCCGGGGTTGATTTCTTTTAGAACATCCCAGCCAAGCCCCCATCCCTCGAGCCTACCGGGGCGAAAGTTCTCACACACTACATCCGTATCCTTAACCAGAAGCTTGAAGAGCTCAGCCCCTTCCGGCGTGCGAAGGTTGAGTGTGACAGATCGTTTGTTTCGCGCTTCCGTAAGCCAGGCGAGAGAGCGGTCCGGCAATTCGGTCGCCGTGCCGAAACGTCGCCACGGATCGCCACCTTTTGGATTTTCGACCTTGATTACTTCGGCGCCAAACTCGCCCAAAATAGAAGCCGCGTGCGGGGCTGCAATAAAGGTCGCGACGTCTAGCACGCGCACGCCCTGCATCGGTTTTACGGATTGGTTCATTTCTATTCCCTGCTCCCCGTCCTACCATCGCCCCTGATAGGCGCGCACCTGGCGAGGATAGATTAACTTGCCAATGATTTCCTTACACCAGCAATGAAATATCTTCCTGTCGAGTGGATTGCGCACCGCTACCGACCACACCGGGAAACGCATGGCGCGAAAGCAATAAGTGGCGCGCGCCATGTGAAAATCATCGGTAACGATGAGCGCACGTTTCCAGCCGCGCGCGCGCATCATCTCGATAGAGAAAACAGCGTTCTCGAGCGTGCGCGTCGAGCGTTTCTCTAACAGAATCGCATCATCGCTGACACCTGCGCCCCGAGCCACTTCGGCCATAACCTGGGCTTCAGGTGTCTCGGACACAGTACATCCGCCGGAAAGCAGCACGCGGGGCGCTCTTTTCTCATGCCATAGCCGAGCGGCTTCGGCGACCCGACGTTTGATCACCGGGCCGGGCGTACCATCCGGCATCTGCGCCGCCCCAAGCACGATAATGACGTCGAAGGTATCGGGTTCATTCATGGCCATGTTAGCCAGTAAATGTAGCTTTCGCCTGCATGGCAAGGCCACCGGAGTTCGTCGTCGCCCAGAGCCGCGCACTCGCCCCATCGTTACTGGGTATCCCGTTAACGCTGAAAGGGCCGGTATCAAAGACCGGGCTCATGGCACGGTAGTCGAAAGTGGAAAGCGTCATATGCGAATTTTCGCGCCGGCAAAGGTCCATCAGCAAAGTGGCGATTAGTGGCCCATGCACTATCAGGCCCGAATATCCCTCCTCCTCCGTCACATAAGGGAGGTCGTAGTGGATGCGGTGACCGTTAAAGGTGAGCGCCGAATAACGAAATAGCAATACCGGATCCGGCGTGATTTTCCGCGACCAGATCGCACCTTCGGGCGCCATCTTGGCCGGTGGTTGCGGTGCGTTCGGATCGGCCGCATCGCGGTAGACGATGTTCTGCTCTTCCACGATAGCGGTCCCGTCTTCTCCCACAATCTCATGTTCAACCGTAACGAAAACCAGGCTGCCGCTTTTGCCTTGCTTGTGAGTAACGCTTTTTATGCTGGAGAAGCGTCGAGCCTCTTCGCCAATCCGCAAGGGTTTCTGAAACTCGAGGCATCCACCGGCCCACATGCGTCGAGGCAACTCCACCAGCGGCAGGAACCCGCCAACCTTGGCGTGGCCATCGGTGGCGATGTCGCGCATCAGCGCTTTGTGCAAAAAATACATCCAATGCCCCGCCGGCGGCACTGCATCGCCGGCTTGTGGATTGAGTTCATCAGGGCGGTCCAGCATCGCCGCTAGGCCGGCCATTGGAGCAGCGGCAATGACCTCGCCAAGCTCTTCCGTCTTACCAATCCAACGTTGAAGGTGTTCGGTTTCTATGCTCATAGCATTTCCTTAAAACGATCTCGGCAAGCCGAGCACGTGTTCGGCAATGTAGCTGAGGATCAGGTTGGTGGAGATTGGCGCGATTTGGTATAGGCGCGTTTCGCGGAATTTACGCTCGACGTCGTATTCCTCTGCAAATCCAAAGCCGCCGTGGGTCTGCAGACACATATCGGCGGCCTTCCAGGACGCATCTGCGGCCAAAAGCTTGGCCATATTGGCCTCGGCACCGCAGCTTTTGCCGTCATCAAACATGTCAGCGGCACGTTCGACCATCAATGCGGCAGCCTGTAGTTCGGCGTAACTGCGCGCAATCGGGAACTGGATGCCCTGGTTCATGCCGATGGGACGATCGAAAACCTTTCGGTCGTTGGCATAACAGGTAGCCTTTTCGATAAACCAGCGACCGTCACCAATACACTCAGACGAAATTAGGATACGCTCAGCGTTCATGCCGTCCAGAATATAGCGGAACCCTTTGCCCTCTTCACCGACTAGAGAGGATGCCGGGATGATCAGGTCGTCGAAGAAGACTTCTGTGGTGGCGTGGTTGATCATGGCACGGAGCGGTTTAATAGTGAGACCTTTTCCCTGAGCTTTCCTGATATCGACCAGAAACACAGACATGCCGTGGTGCGGCTTTTCGCCGACGTCGCGCGCCGCGGTTCGGGCAAGCAATAACATAAAGTCAGAATGCGCAATGCGCGATGTCCAAACCTTCTGGCCATTGACGCGATAGGTATCGCCCTCCTTTACTGCCGTGGTGCGGATGCGACTGGTGTCGGTGCCAGAGGTTGGCTCGGTAACACCGAAGGCCTGCAGACGAAGTTCGCCGGACGAGATGCCCGGCAGCAGCAAGCGCTTTTGTTCTTCACTTCCATGACGCAGCACGGTTCCCATGGTGTACATTTGCGCATGACAGGCGCCACCGTTGCACCCGGACGCATGGATTTCCTCCATCACCACCGCTGCTTCTGACATGCCGAGTCCGCTGCCACCATATTCTTCGGGGATCAAGCAGGACAGAAAGCCCGCTTCCGTCAGCGCACGGACGAATTCTCCTGGATATTCCTGATTTCGGTCCTTTTCGCGCCAATACTCCCCCGGATATTGGCCGCATAGCTGCGCAACAGCATCGCGGATATCTTGATGTCTCTGAACCATAGGTCTCACCCCCTTTTACGCACGGCAGCGCCGAACCGCCCTCATACAGCCCGTTTTAGACGAACTGCCGGGAGCTTGAAATAGACGCCGGCCAAAATCTACCGAGCGAAACGCTAACGGAAACGTGCGTTCACCGTCGAAGTTTCCCAGTTTACCTTATATTCGGTACTCGTGATGGAAACGGATAGCTTCATAATCCAAATCTTGACCAATACCCGGCCCGGACGTGAACATCCCGAAGAGCGATGAGGTTTCACCATTACCACATGATGAACATTGTCACCACGACGCATTGGCAGTAATTCTGAGTAACTCCGGGGACCAACCCTAACCCCAAAGGCTGGGCTTTGGTGGGTGAACGTAACCCCTCTCAAAGATTAGCCCGTCCTCGCGGTCATCCTTGAGCAAAAGCGGCCCATCCAAGTCCACAAACTCAGCAAATGATGCCAGCATCATCGCCGGCGCCATGGCCAATGACGTGGCGACCATGCAACCGACCATAATCTTGGTGCCATTCGCTTCGGCGGCACGCGCCAGGTTAAGGGCTTCCGTCAGGCCTCCTGTCTTGTCGAGCTTGATGTTGATCATGCCGTACTTGCCGGCCATAGCCTCCAGATCATCTAAGATGTGGCAAGATTCATCCGCACAGATCAAAATTGGGCTCTCGTAGCCTGCGAGTGCCTTATCCTCCCCGACAGGGAGTGGTTGTTCAATCATCTCGACGCCAAGATCAGCAAGCGCCGGCGCCACCTCTAATAGAAGATCCATGTCCCAGGCCTCATTGGCATCGGCAATGAGGCGGCTTTTAGGCTGGGCCAACCGGACGGCGGTCATCCGTGCCACCACATCAAAGGCATTGAGCTTGACCTTGATCAGCGGCGCCGAGCCAAGTTCAAACGCCGACTGCCCCATCCTGTCCACATCCCCGATAGAAATAGTCTGTGCAGTAAGTGTCGGCTTTGGTTCTGGCACTTCCGCCAGATCCCAAACCGGCGAGCCCTTAAGTTTCGCCTCCAAATCCCAAAGTGCGGCGTCCAACGCATTACGCCCGGCTCCGGGCGAGCTGACATACAGCAAGGCATCGCGTTCCATGCCGTCTTCAACAACCTGCTTGCGCGACGCCACCTCTTCACGCACGTTTTTCATGGTCTCGCCATAATGAGCGTAGGGCACACACTCGCCACGTCCGGTATAGCCATTTTCGGAGACCTCAGCGACCAGAACCTCGGCCTCCGTCTTAGTGCCGCGCGAGATAGTGAACGGCTGTGCCAGCGGCCAGAACTCGGTTCTGAGCGCCAGTTTTCGTTGTCTCACGGTAGATTGTCCACCAGTTTGCCAACACCCGTCTTGACCGGATCGACGGCCGGAAGACCATGCTCGTCTTCTAGGCCGGCGAGATAGGCATCCGCATCTTCATCGCCCAAGGCCTGGGTATTGACTGCGATGCCAATCCACTTTGCCGCCGGATTAGTCAGCCGTGCAGCTGTCCCGTTGGCAGCGATGCACTCGGCGATACCGGGCAGCGGATATTCCGGCAAACCGCGCATGTGGCCACGCGTCGGCTCGTGGCACAGCACCAGCGCATCTGCCTGCGCACCGTGCAAGAGGCCCAAGCTGACACCCGCATACGAGGCATGGAACAAAGAACCTTGCCCCTCAATCAAATCCCAATGATCAGGATCGTTGTCGGGCGCCAGCCATTCCGTCGCGCCGGAAATAAAGTCAGCAACTACAGCATCGACAGAAACACCATTGCCAGCAATGAAAATGCCGGTTTGCCCGGTGGCTCGGAAGGTCGCCATCATGCCACGTGCTTGCATTTCGCGCTCCAAGGCAAGGGCGGTATACATCTTGCCTACCGAACAGTCGGTGCCGACTGGCAGCAAACGTTTTCCAAGACGCTTCTTGCCGCTGGCCACGTTGAAACTGCGAGTTGGATGTCGGACATCGCTCAACTGGCGACCATTGGCCTCGGCTGCGTTCTTAATGGCCGGAGTGTCGCCCAATCGGTTGTGCAAACCGCTGGCGATATCGAAGCCAAGCTCAAGGGCGTTTACCAAAACCTCAACCCACGTATCAGACATGACCCCGCCCCGATTGGCGACGCCGACAATCAAGGTCTTTGCGCCCGCCTCAGCGGCATCCTTGAGCGTCATGTCGGGCAACCCCAGATCCGCGTTACAACCATCCAACCGAAGTTGCCCCAAGCAAATATCCGGCCGCCAATGAACGACGCCAGCCGCCGTCTTCGCCGCCAACTGATCGACGGCATTACCAAGAAACATCAAATAAGGCGTTCTCATAGACATGTAGGCACCCTACTCCGCATAGACATCACAATTATTAGAACTCAACATAACCCATCACATACTTTCTAGCAGAGCTAATCAAGCGCTCTTGGTGAAGGCGTAGCAGGCCGCTATACAAGGCGGCCCAATTTGAGGAGTTCGCCCATAGCCCATGTCGTTCCCGCCCGCCCCTCCCCTGCCGTCTCCACTGCCGGCAGCATCGATCTGTTTCCGTTCAGCCGGGTCTATTGCGTTGAACGCAATTGCGCCGAACATGCGCGCGAGATAGGCCATGGTCCCATGAGCCAGCCGACGTTCTTCTTCGCCAAGACACCCAAGGTTTTTTTAGCGGCTTCCCGCGACGATGGCGACGCGGACTTCCCTTACCCTGCGACATCTCAGGGTGTCCGCCACTATATCCCGGACGCTCCGAATTAGTGTTTTCCACATCGCAGGCCTATAACTGCACCAAGGCCTTTTGTTGGCGTGCGTGTCCCCAGAGTATTGACGTGCTGCGTGTGAAATGGCCAGGAAGACAGCTTTCCGCCGTTTCGCGACAAAATGTCATGAAACGGCCTTATTTTTTCCTTCGATTGGTCATACCTACCTCGCAAACTGTGAACATGTAAAACATCATAGAGGCAGCGATGAGAATTTTTTGGGTTCAAGGTTCACTGGACATAACCAACGTCACAGAACGTCTCGATCAGGCAAGAAAAGTTCTTGTCCACGAACGCGGCCTGGCCTTGGATTTGACCCGTGTGACTTGGATCGACAGCGCCGGCATGGCCGGACTAGTGCAACTCCTGGCCGGTGCTAAGGCACTAGGCGCTGAATTTCACCTGACTGGTGCCAGCGCGGCGGTAATCCGCGCGCTTGATTGCGCCAGATTGGACAAGCTGTTTCCGGTGCGGGGTCAACTAGACTGAGTTTCTTATCCTATTCTTTGTCTTCTTCGCCAACAGATCGTCGATCTAGAAGCCTTGGAGCATGATCATGTCGAGGTCGTAACCGCCCCCCAACCCCAACTCATCATCCGAACGCGTGCGCACAATCAGCGTACAAGAGCTTTAAATGGCAGCAATCTCTTCATGGAAACCCCACAGCACTATCGCCGCCCCAGAGCACGACCATCGGCGCACCACGACATTCCTGACGGCTCTCCGCTGCGATTGACAGACCAAACCATGTGTCATCAACGGTGCCAGATTCCTAGGCTATGTCGAACAGTTTCTTGTTCAGACCTTGTGCGCCGACGACATCGTCATCATGGACAACCTCTACGGTCAGAAGACAAATGCGCAATTTCTTTTATAAATGCCGGATATGCTTCAAACTAAATCGGAAAATCTCTAGGCTCGGATTTTGCTATTTTTCGCATCATAAAAGGGGCGAAGCGACGCTTTTGCCCCGTACTTGATCCCAGCAACCTCAATCTCGAACCGCCCAGCTTCAACAAAATCCACCGTTACTCCATCGGCATGGGACACGTAACCGAGGGCCGCGGCACTGCCGAGCGCATGGGCGTACATGCCTGACGTTACGTATCCGACGATTGCGCCGTCGCAGTAAACCGGCTCATTGTGATAGACTAAGGGCTCTGGGTCGGTCAGCAAAAACTGCACCAATCGTTTCGTGGTAGGTTCTCCGCGCTGGCGCAAGAGCACTTCCTTGCCGATGAAGCCTTTGGGTTTATCCCAGGCAACCGCGAACCCAAGCCCCGCCTCAAGCGGCGTTTCCTCATCAGATATATCGTGGCCCCAATGACGATAGCCCTTTTCCATTCGGAGTGAATTGACCGCATGCATACCAACATGCTTGAGGCTAATATCGGCGCCTGCCTTGACTAAGGCCTCATAGATGCCGCCGACATATTCCGTTGGAATGTAGAGTTCCCAGCCGAGTTCGCCCACATAGGTGATTCGCGACGCCCGAGCACGCGCATAACCGATCTCGATTTCGCGGCTGGTGCCAAACGGAAAGGCGGCATTGGAAAGATCATTCGGCGTCAAAGGTTGCAAGAAATCACGTGCTTTTGGCCCCATTACAGCCAATACGGCATACCCCGAGGTGACATCTGTTACCACTGCGCGGGCATCATCGGCAATATGATGGGTGAGCCAATGAAAATCGCGGACCTGCGAGCCGGCCGAGGTTACGATAAGATAGTCATCTGTCGCGAGTCGAGTGATCGTTAAATCAGCTTCAATGCAACCACGTTCGTTGAGCCATTGGGTGTAGACGATCTTGCCGGGTTCAACAGCGACGTCGTTGGCACAAACCTGACCGAGGGCCTTTTCGGCATCGGCACCTTGAACCCGGTACTTAGCAAACGATGTCATGTCCATGAGACCAACATTCTCGCGCACCGCCATGTGTTCGGCTGCCGAATGATCGAACCAATTCTGGCGTTTGAAGCTGTATTCGTACTTGGGTTCGATTTCGCCTGGCGCATACCAGTTGGGACGTTCCCAACCTGCTACTTCACCAAAGCAGGCCCCTTGCGCGGCATGTTTCTCGTGCAAGGGCATACGGCGTACGCCCCGCGAGGTCTCATACTGGTAGAATGGCCAGTGCACCGCATATAGAAGCCCCAAAGTTTCTGTTACCCGGTCATGCAAATAGCGGCCATTCGACTGAAACGGCATGTTGCGGCGAATATCGACGCCGTTGAGATCCATCGGGGGATAGCCATCTCGAATCCAATCGGTCAGCACGTTACCGATGCCCCCGGCGGACTGAATACCGATGGAATTGAGGCCAGCCGCGATGTATAGGTTTTCGACCTCGGGTGCTAGACCCAGATGGTATCGGTTATCGGGCGTGAAACTCTCGGGTCCGCAGAAAAAAGTCTGGATACCAACGTTCTCAAGTGCCGGCACGCGCTCGATAGCTTTCATCAGCACCGGCTCGAAATGGTCAAAATCGTCCGGCAGTTGGTCAAAACAGAAATCCTCTGGGATGCCGTCCATTCCCCAGGGCTTGGCGATTGGCTCAAAAGCGCCCAACAAAATCTTGCCGGCATCTTCCTTATAGTAAGCCCAAGCGTCGTAATCGCGCAGTACCGGCAAGTCGGGCGTCACCCCTTCGAAGGGTTCGGTAACGATATAGAAATGCTCGCACGCATGCAGCGGCACATGGACGCCGATACTGGCTGCCAGAGTGCGTGTCCACATGCCGCACGACAGCACCACGTGCTTAGCGCTAATTTCGCCCTGATCCGTCACTACGCCGACGGCTCGGCCATCTTCAACAACTACCTCGTCAACGAGGGTGTTCTCAAGAATCCGCGCGCCACCCATCCTCGCACCCTTGGCCAAGGCCTGGGAAATACCCACGGGATCGGCCTGCCCATCAGATGGGATGAAGATGCCGCCGACTAGCCCTTTGGTACTGATCAGTGGGTAATGGTCCTTGCAACCCTCGGGACCAAGCACATCAACCTGCAAGTCAAATACTTTGGCCATGTCGGCGCGGCGAACCAAGTCTTCCATTCGCCCCTCACTAGTCGCCAGCGATAACGACCCGTTAACCTTGTAGCCGATGGCCTGGCCGGTTTCCCGTTCGAGATCGAGGTAAAGCTCAGCCGTGTATTTGGCAAGTTGCGTCATGTTTTGGGAATCACGCAACTGCCCGATCAATCCGGCGGCATGCCACGTCGTGCCTGATGTCAATTGCTTGCGCTCAACCAACACAACGTCGGTGATCCCAGCCTTGGTCAGGCAATAAGCAATGGCACAACCAATCACGCCGCCCCCGACAATGACCACCTCAGCCTGGTTCGGTAATCGTTTTTTGGTAATCGCATCGGCCATTCTTGTATCTCCGCTCAACAGCCAGAACCCTAGCAGTCACTCTGCCGACAATCCCTCTCTGGAGCAATCTAATCATCCATGATGATGGTCATGGGACCGGCATTGATCAACGAGACCTCCATCGATGCACCGAACCGCCCGGTCTCGACCTCAAGGCCATTGGCGCGCAGTTCGCCACAGAAGAGGTCATAGATAGCTTTTCCAGTTTCGGGATCGGCAACGCTCGAGAAGCCTGGCCGATTGCCCTTACGCCACTCTGCGGCCAAGGTAAACTGACTGACAACCAGCACTGCCCCGCCGACGTCCTTCACCGAGAGGTTCATCTTGTCGGCAGCGTCCGTGAAAATGCGCATGGCAGCAATTTTACGGGCAAAATAGGCGGCTTTTTCAGTGCCATCACCTGGTTCGGTACAGAACAACACCAATAGACCGGCCTCGATCTTGCCAACCTCCTTGCCGTCAACGCTAACGCTGGCTTCCGATACACGTTGCAGTACCGCCTTCATATCTCAGCGCGCCGAAACCAACCAACTAAATGCCGGCATTTCTGCTTGCATAGAAGCCGAAGACGGCGCCTCACGTGATGCCGCTCGACCAGAGTGCGGCAACCGATTTGAAGCGCGTGAAAAATTGCTTGCCCTCCATGCCCCGGACGAAATGGTTTCGGAAAAGCGAGCCTTTCCAACCACCAAAACTTGTTTCACCGGCACCGGGATCGGCAGGTCGCCACCGACCATACCGATGTTACCAATGTTAGTGCATTCACGTGCCCTGTCGCCTTCAGCATCTTCCACCACGCCTTCATCGATATAGTGTTCAAACCGTTCTTTGGTGTCGCGCGCAATTACCGACCCCATTTCCGCACCCGGGTCATTATATAAATCTACCTTTAGAAACTAATTTTTCGTTTTGGTAACAGCGTGTTAGTTCGCATCTAACTACCCGTATCAACTTTCAAAACACACTGTAGAGCAATGCAACTGGCTATACAGTTTTTCTCAGACCTAAAAACCTTAGGGTTTCTGCACGTTACAGACACAGCCAGATTCATTCAAAAACTCTCAAAATGGGTTTTTTATTATTATTAATGCAAAGCTTTTCAATTTACCCTTTGCCGCGCCAAGGAATAGTTTTATCTATTATTTTTCTAATAGTGACATCGA
>CAYXUT010000064.1:0-620 GCA_964468005.1 uncultured Magnetovibrio sp.
TTCGAAGAAGGCGCTGCCGAGGACGCGGTCGCAGAAGCCGAGACCGTCGTCGAGGTCGCCCACAAAAAAGCCGCCGCCCAGAAAACCCAGGTAAAAGATACAGAAGCCAACGAGGACCCATTGGAAAACTCTGCAGAAGAACCAAGCGACGAAGCAGCGAAAAAAGAAAAAACTCAATAACCCCTCGCTGTTTCCTCTAAGGGGGATCACAGACGGCACGCTCCTTGCCGGGGCGCGCCGTATTTTCGTTTCCTCATCTCCTATCGATTGCAATTTGTAATATTCTCCCTGTTGGACTTTTGTCCTTTAAAGTTGATATAGCATCAACCTGAAACGCATTCAGGGAGATGAGCGACAAAATAACGCCACCCGGATGACGGACCGCCGCAATCGGTAAGACAAATGTTACTGGCGCGCTTTTATCAGAATCCGATCCGCGAGAGCTGTCTTACAATCATCGACGCTCAGGGAAAGGAGCATGTTTACGATTTCGAAAACCAGCGGTAACCTTTAGCCTACGGCCCCGCCCAATACTGGAAACACTAGCAACGCCCAAAGAACGTTGCCGGCGAGGCCTATATGAACGGTACACACAACGTAAAGAACGCCACCATCTATGC
>CAYXUT010000064.1:630-14649 GCA_964468005.1 uncultured Magnetovibrio sp.
TTATTCAGAATCTGATCCGCGAGAGAGCCGTCTTACAATCATCGACAGTCAGGGAAAGAAGCATGTCTGCGATTTCGAAAAGCCAGCGGTAGCCTTTAGCCTGCGGCCCCTGCCCCACACTGGAAACTTTATCAACGCCCAAAGAACGTTGCCTGCAAGGCCTATATGAACGGCACGCTCAACGTAAAGGACGCCACCATCTATGACCTGATTAACTTGGTGGCGCGGAAAATGCGCGGCGATACGGTTCGGCCGGCAGCCAAGCTTTGCATTCAGCTGATATTTCGCGCCACATTAAACAGTTTTATCCAATTTGACGCTCACACAAGAATGTGGCGCATCATTGGTAGTGTCGGCTGTCCCGGTTCCACGGCCCTCTGATTCCAGCGCTACTCCTTCCCGGGCGGCTACAGTCCGACGCTTTCGGGAATCCTCCCGCATATCGATCGCGCCGGGCTATGGACAGTGGATGTCGAGGGACCGTCGCTGCATTACGCCGAGACACTACGCCGATAACGGCGGCGCTTACTTATCTGATACGACATCCTCGTCGAGCTTTACAACGAAACCCTGCCGAAGACTCGAGATTAGATGAAAAACGATAAGTTTGAGCACGAATTGGCTTTTATCGATTCGCCCATTTATAAATAAAGCTGCGACTGATCTGGTTTTCCACAGCCTATACCCGAAATCCACAGCCGATAGGGGTTTACACAGGTTTCATCCCCGCTGAATTAGTATTTCCAGATATCTCAGAAACGTTATCGTTTATAATGTACGTTTATCATGCCAGCCACATTACCGCCCCCTGCAGAACTCGACGGCTGTGCCGCCCTGGACAATTCAGTCGAGCCCTTGTCACCAACACCGTTCCGCCGCCTGCCTCACAACATTGAAGCGGAAAAGGCGCTGTTGGGTGCTATCTTCGCCAACAACCGGGCCTACGAAATGGTCTCGGACTATCTTGACCCAGGACATTTTGCCCTGGCCCAGCATGGGCGCATTTATGAGGCCTGCTCGAAACTGATCGAACGCGGTCAGATCGCTGATTCCATTACCCTGCAGCGGTATTTCCAGCAGGAAGAAAGCTTGGGCGAAATCGGCGGTCCGGCTTATCTCGACGAAATCACGACCTCAGCTGTCACCGTCATCAACGCCCAGGAATACGGGCGCATTATCTATGATCTCTATCTCAAGCGAGAACTGATCAACCTTGGTGAGGACGTAGTAAACCGCGCTTACAAAGGCGAGGTCGATGACACCGCCACAACTCAGATTGAGATCGCCGAGAAAAGCCTCTACGACCTCGCCACATCTGGCTTCTACGAAGGCGGATTCCTAGCGTTCAAGGATTCGATCCTCAAGGCCATCGAAGTTGCCGAATCGGCGCACAAACGTGAAGGCAAGCTTGCTGGTGTCGGCAGTGGCTTTCGCGACCTTGATCGGCTGCTCGGCGGCCTGCATCCATCGGACCTGATCATCCTCGCCGGACGCCCGGCCATGGGCAAAACCGCGCTCGCCACCAATATCGCCTACAACGCGGCAAAGGACTACCTTGAGGCGCAGGGTGAAGAGGGTGCCGTGGTTGGATTCTTTTCACTCGAAATGTCGTCCGAACAGTTGGCCGCACGCATTCTCTCTGAGCAATCCAACATCTCGTCCGACCGTATGCGCAAGGGTGAACTCACCAATGAGGAATTCACGCGCTTGGTTCAGGCAAGCCAGGCACTGCATCAAGTGCCTGTGTTCATCGATGACACGCCGGCGCTGACGGTCAGCGCGCTACGCACTCGTGCGCGGCGCTTGAAACGCCAGCACAAGCTCGGCCTGATCGTCGTAGATTACCTACAGCTTATTTCAGGTTCGGCTGGCTCACGAAACGATGGCCGCGTGCAGGAGGTCTCCGAGATCACCCGAGGTTTGAAAACCTTGGCCAAGGAACTCCATGTGCCGGTCGTCGCCCTATCGCAGCTCTCCCGCCAGGTCGAGAATCGAGAGGACAAACGTCCGCAGCTAGCTGATTTGCGCGAATCCGGTTCCATCGAACAGGACGCCGACGTGGTGACCTTCATCTACCGAGATGAATACTACCTTGAAAAAGCCGAGCCCAAGCAGCGCGCCGACGAAAGTACTGACAAGTACGCCCAGCGCATTGCCAACTGGGAGGAACGGCTAGCGCGCGTTCAAAATATCGCTGAAATCATTATTGCCAAGCAGCGCCACGGCCCCATCGGTACGATTAGGTTGATGTTCGACGGTCAGTTTACCCGCTTCGGCGATCTCGACACTCATTACGACACCGGCTACTCGGGGCCTTGACGAAGGCCCGCTATTAGCCCCAGAGTTTTCGACCATGAGCGGTTCAAAAATTTCCGAAGATATAGCCGGCGCGGTCGTGACCATTGATCTCGACGCCATTGCTGACAATTATCGCCTGCTTCGTGATTGGGCCCAGGGCGCGGAAACCGCCGCCGTAGTCAAGGCGGATGCTTATGGTACCGGCATGGCACGTGTAGCGCCGGTATTGGCTAGCGCCGGATGCAAGACCTTTTTTGTAGCACACGTTGGTGAAGGCGTGGAGCTTCGCGCAGTGCTGCCAAATGCTAACATCCACATCCTCAACGGCCTGTTACACGGGGCCGAAGATTCTTATGGCAGACACGCCTTGATCCCAGTGCTCAGCAGCCTTGATGAGGTCGACCGTTGGATTTCCAAATGCGCCGGCGCTCTCCTTCCCTGTGATCTGCATATTGATACCGGCATGTTACGCCTAGGCCTGCCGCCGGATGAGCTAGATATTCTTGCTGGCGATGTCGACCGCCTAAACAAGCTTGACATTAATCTCGTAGTCTCGCACTTCGCCTCGGCAGATGTCGAAAACTCTGACCAGAGCGGGCGACAACTGGCAACGTTTCAAGCGGCGCGAAAGCTACTTCCCATGGGCCGCACCAGTTTGGCCAACTCTTCTGGTATTTTCTTGGGCGGCGACTACCTGGGTGATGTGGTCAGACCGGGCATAGCACTTTATGGCTGTAACCCAACGCCATGGACGCAGAATCCTATGCGCCCGGTAGTGACCCTGATGGCCAGAATTTTGCAGCGACGCAATGCGACGCCCGGCGAAACCGTCAGCTACGGCGCCACCCACACTATTGAAAAGCCAACCAAAATCGCTACCGTATCGGCAGGATACGCGGATGGCTATCTCCGGTCTCTATCAGCGAAGGGATATGGCTTTATTGACGGGACACGTCTTCCCATACTGGGGCGCGTGACGATGGATATGATCATGCTTGACGTGTCAGAAGTTTTGGAAGAGAAATGCCGCCCTGGCCAATGGGTGGAACTGATCGGCGGCCATATCAGCGCCGATGACATTGCCAACGCCGCGGGCACCATCAGCCACGAGATCTTGACCGGGCTGGGTGACCGTTATCATCGCCGTTATGTCAGTGGTTGAAGGTAGCAATTCCATGGGTGGTTTTCTAAATCAGCCTCAAGTCAGGTTTCTTCTAAAAATTGGCCACGCATTCTCGACCTTCTGGGAGATAGCAGGGCTGCCCATGTTGTTTAAAACAAATTATAAGGCACATTATTATAATTCATTTTGCGATCCCTGCACCATCTGTCAGCAATTGGTTAAAATTGACTATAATTCATCATCCTATTTAAGGGTATGGCACTCGCACTGCTAGAAGAGGATGCTCCATGACGTCTCGTACTGCGCAGGCCTATGACGCTCTAGTCCTTCACAATCCAAAATTTGTTCTGATTGTGCTGTTATCAATTTTGGTTTTCTTCGGGTATCATACTAAAGATTTCAGACTAGATGCATCAGCTGACTCCTTGTTACTAGAAGATGATGCAGATCTTAAAGTCTTCCGAAAAATCCACGAAAGGTTCCCGAGTAGCGATCTATTAATTGTAACATTCACTCCAGACAAAGATCTCTTCTCAAACCAATCATTAGACACGTTGGACAAACTCCGTGGAGAACTCGGAAGGGTTAAAAGTGTAGATGCGGTATTCACTATACTTGATGCCCCTCTATTCAATAGCTCAGATGTAGATATTCAAGAAATGGTTGAAGATATGCCGAGCCTGGAGAAACCCGGTATCGACCGAAGCAAGGCCAAGAACGAGTTGGTAAATAGCCCCATTTACCGTGATCTCATAGTCAGCGCAGATGGTCGAACTACTGCTCTCCTATTGGGTTTGATTGAGGATGAACATTACAACCACTTACTCAAGTCCCGAAACGAGTTACGTGCTAAAAAGAGTGATAAAGGCCTATCGGTTGAAGATGCGAGAACCCTCAAACGCATTACCATCGAATATGATCAGGTTAATGAGAGGATAAACGAGCAACGACGTCTCGATATCAACAACATCAGAGATATCATCAAACCATATCGTCAGTTCGGAATTCTACATCTAGGCGGTTTACCGATGATCACTGACGACATGGTGACGTTTGTCCGCAATGACCTTATCGTCTTCGGATCTGGGGTCCTAGCGTTCTTAATCATTGTTCTCACCGCCATCTTTCGTAAATTACGCTGGATTGTACTCCCCCTCCTAAGCTGCTTTTACTCCGGATTGATAATGATCGGTACCCTGGGATTGATCGGCTGGAAGGTTACTGTCATTTCCTCCAACTTTCTTGCCCTCATGCTTATCATAACCATCTCGATGAACATTCATCTGATCGTACGTTATCTGCAACTCCACAGAGATCATCCTACGGATGATCAGTTGATGTTGGTTAGAACAACTATTCATAAGATGGTAAGGCCATGTCTTTACACCGCAATGACGACCGTAATGGGTTTTAGCTCTCTGGTCGTGAGCGAGATTAAGCCAGTCATCGACTTTGGGTGGATGATGAGCGCGGGTTTAGGCGTAACATTTTGCACTTCGTTTCTACTATTTCCCACATTGCTTTTAGTTATAGGAAAAACCGCATCCAAACCCATCGTCGATATCGAACGGTTTCTCTTGCCTGCATATTTAGCCCGTCTAACCGAGGGCCAAGGTAACAAGATCCTAGTGCTGGCTGTAATGCTGACTGTAGTGAGTATATCAGGGATAAGTATGCTGCGTGTTGAAAACAGTTTCATAAACTATTTCAGTAATGACACAGAAATCTACCAAGGGTTAAAGCTCATCGATGAAGAGCTCGGCGGCACAACACCATTGGAAATACTGATAAAATTTGAGGATATTCCAGAATTAACACCCGAAGAATTAAAAGAGATGACGCCAGAAGAAATACGGATGGAAAAGGAATACATGGAAGAGCTTCGCAATAAACCGGAACTTTGGTTCACTCCTACCAATATCCGGATTGTAAAAAAAGCACACGACTACCTTGATGGCTTACCACAAATCGGCAAGGTTCTCTCCCTTGCTTCATCGGTTCGAGTTGCCGAAGACTATGCAGAAAAAGAGTTAGATGGAATGGAGTTAGGAATTCTTTATACTAAAGTACCTACCTCGGTCAAAAAGAACCTGATTGATCCATATGTTTCCGTAAAAAATAATGAAGTGCGGCTTATGGCACGTGTTTTAGATTCAAAACCTGACCTGTCCCGCGAGCAGCTGTTGGAAACAGTTCGCCGCGACCTTGGAAAAGCGCAAGGCTTCAAACAACTCTCTAAATACAAATTACTTATTAAAGATGTAACTGTAAGTGGGTTGCTCGTTCTCTACAACAACATGCTTCAAAGCTTATTCGCCTCGCAAATAAAGACCATAGGGGTTGTGATGCTCGGCATTGCATTGATGTTCCTAGTATTATTCCGATCAATCACGTTGTCGATTATAGGAATTTTACCAAACTTACTAGGTGCCGTGGTGGTTTTGGGCGTAATGGGGTGGTCAAAAATACCAATGGACATGATGACCATCACAATCGCAGCTATTACAATAGGTATCGCGGTCGACAATGGTATTCACTACATCTATCGCTTCAAAGAAGAGTATGCCCTAACTAAAAGTTATCATGAAACGCTCTACATTTGTCATTCCAATATAGGAAAGGCCGTGTTCTATACAACGATGACGATAATTTTTGGATTCTCTATTTTGATGTTGTCAAATTTTATCCCCACTATCTATTTTGGAGTGCTGACGGGGGCGGCAATGTTTATCGCCCTTTTGGCTGCGCTTACGGTGCTCCCAAAACTAATATTGTTGTGGAAACCATTTGGTTAATGCCAGGTTTCGCGAATACATATGTGTCAGTTCGTACTTTCTTTAGTGGTTAATAGTTTTCATGAATAGATAATTCGTTCACGTCACTATGAAACGAAACTTTAAACTCGGTTATTGCGCGAACGAATAAATTAGCAACAGCTTCATTTTCACCTAGTCTCTTACCAATCTTATAAAGGTTTGATCCAAACCCGAAACCATAGGCGCCAGCCACACAATGACCCCCTATTTGATCAGGTGTAATGCTGCATATTAGAAACATCGGCGTTTTACTTAGCAAAACTACGCGAAGAACCTTTAACACAAAGGGAGAAGCAGCCTTTGCTGGAAAAACCCTAAGGCCATCGGCCCCGGCACCAAGCGCTTAAAAAGATTCTGTCAGCGTGGCAAAGCCAGGCAAGACATAATAAAGTTCTGACTTGCTCGCCTTAATGACCTAGGTACGCGCATGCGGCGTTACTATCGACCGATCTCCGAACAGCCTGTACATCACGCCAGCCACAACAGTGAACGCCCCGTATCCTTACATCGATTTATCCCATTTCAAATCGTCAACAGGCGATCGCGCACTACAGGCTTGTGAGCCCCACTATCGTCTCAATTCATTCATCTTCCGCACGTAAGCATCGGCAGCAGCTTTAATTTCGCTATTACTTTTACCTGCTTTATACAAATTTGAGCCCAGCCCGAACCCGCTGGCGCCTACAGCCCAGTATCCACCCATGGTTTCGGTCGTGATGCCACCGACCGGAAGCACCGGCACCTCGGCCGGCAAGACCGCGCGCATGGCCTGTAAAACAGCAGGCGGTGCGCCCTCAGCCGGGAACAACTTCAACCCATCAGCGCCGGCTTTCAACGCGGCAAAAGCTTCCGTCGGCGTGGAGATGCCCGCCAGGACGAAACAATTTTTCGTCTTACCGGCCCTGATCACGGATGTATCAGCGTGGGGCATGACGATCAATCTCCCACCGGCGTTGGCAACTTCTATGGCGATTTCCGCGCTCAATACGGTTCCTGCACCGACTAGGGCTTGCGATCCGTAAGCATCGGCGAGAAGACGGATACTCTCCAGCGGCTCGAGCGAATTGATGGTAACTTCCATAATCTTGAAGCCGGCCTCAACCAGCGTCTCGCCCACCGCCAGGACTTCATCCGGCGCAATGCCGCGCAGGACCGCAACCAGCGGCATGGTATTGAGGCACTCTTGTAATGAGATATCACTCATTCCTCTCGTTCCCTTGTTCAATCGGTTTCGCGCCGGGATGCCCAAACGGCATTGAGGCCCCGCACAGCAGCATCATGTCCATTGATAGTTTGAAAAGGTATATCCATGTGACCCAAGGCCTCGCTGTAGGTTTTGACCAACGAATTCGAGCCCACGATCAGAACCTCACCGCTATCTTCTGAAAAGCTCTTATCCAGATCACGAATTTCATGGCCGATCAACAGCCCAGACAGATAGGACGCCTGCTGGTCTTCGCTTGTTACGCCGAACAGGCCGTCGGCGCGCAGTCGAAACATGTGGTTGAGGAGCCCACCAGGTTCAGCCGCTGCGTCGAGCCCGTACACAAAGGCATCGGCATCATGATCGGCGCCATGTCTCATCAGGGTGCCGAGGATGGAATACTCGCACATCACCTTAAACACCTCGCCGGTCATAGCGGTGGCAAAGTCCAAAAGGTAACCGTCCCCGGCATGCACCCACTTGCTATGGGTACCAGGCAGGCAAAGTACGGCTGAAGTTCGACCTGTCTGGTCTAGGGCGCCAATGACCTGCACTTCCTCACCGCGAATCACATCCCGGCGCTCACCTTCCGGGTCGAGGCAGACACCGGGAACGATCCACACATTTTCCGTGTCCGGCACGGCGATGACACTGGCGGCCAGATCGGCAGGCGATGCCGGAGAGCTAACATAGGGTGCCTCAATCCAGCCCTGACGGCTGCCTATCATGCCGGACATCAAAACGGGCAGCCGATCATTTTCCTCATTTCGCCAACCCGCAATAAAGGGATAGAGGGCAGCCGCAAAGGCGTCGTTCTCGATATTGAGAATACCGTGGTTGTCCTGGCGCATTTCGAGGACAGTTCCCTGGCAATCGACCATATAAGCCCGACGATTGGAACTCCCCCAATCGATGGCGATCAGAGTGGCAGAAGGTTGCTCAGATGTCTTCACGCGTACCGTCACAATGCGTCGGAATTACGGCATGGTAACCGAGCAAGAAGGTCGCGGAAACCTTTGATCGTTTGTTTTCAATACCGAGACAACGATCAAAACTGTCAACGCTTTTCGCAAAGTAGTTCACGGCGGCCTTTAACGGTGATTTTTACAGCCAGCGTGAAACCTTTATTACCAGTTGGCTCGGTAATAGCGATATTAAGTACCAACTCGCTGCCCTTGGCAGTAGAATACAGACGTGCGAAAGTATTGATACTGTCGCTGATTATGGTGAAGTTCAAGCGGCTCTCGCTTCGGACTGCACTCAACATCACTTCATCAGAGAAAATGCCGGTTCCGACTTTCCGGGGAAAACCACCGGCGGTGATTTGGCACAGGCTATAGCATGAGGCGGCAACAGCGCGCGTTTCCATGCTCGCCTCTTTGAACTACGCCAGAACCGCATCTCTGATCATCTTATCGAAATCACCGCCCTCAGCATCGAACACCTCCACAAGCAAGGGTTTCAAGGCATTTTGGAAATCGGTGACTTATTTGGTCGTGCGGCACTTCTTCACCCTTTTACAAGATGATCCAATACGCCGAATCATGGAAAGAAAGAACCTTTAAACGATACACCATTCTGGCGTTCATAATCGTCGTTATGATTACCGCTTCTATAATCATGATCAAGACGATCCGCTCAGCATTTCACGGCTTTTTCGGCCTCGCAACAATTCACTGCAAAAGAACCTTCCTATATCACCATCAACCGGTTGTGCGCGACGCCCGAATCCTCTATGGCATGGGGTGAGCAAGGCCGCGCCGTGACAATTCGGAAAAGGGGTATCTTTGGTCCGTAAACCTAACACTTACGTCTGCGCCGAATGCGGTACCAGTCACCCGAAATGGAGCGGGCAATGCGACGGCTGCGGGGCATGGAATACACTTGGCGAGGAAAAGCTGCCGGAGGCCGCGCCCAAGGGTTTGGGCAAAGGCAGGGGCAGAAAGATCGAGTTCGTCGGTCTTAATGGATCGAGAAAACTGCCGCCGCGCCGCGTTACCCGGATCGCCGAGTTTGACCGCTCGTGCGGTGGTGGCTTGGTTCCCGGCTCAGCCAGCCTGGTCGGCGGCGACCCGGGCATTGGCAAGTCGACGCTTTTAATGCAGGTCGTTGCCGCATTATCCCAAGGTTTCACATGCGCTTACATATCTGGCGAGGAAGCCGTCGAGCAGTTACAACTTCGCGCCGACCGGTTGGGCCTGGGAGGTGCTTCGGTAGGATTGGCAGCGGCGACATCGGTGCGCGATATCATCACCACGTTGGAAAATGGCGATGCGCCGGATATCGTGATTATAGATTCGATCCAATGCATGTTTGTTGATAGCCTAGATTCAGCACCGGGCACCGTCGCCCAAGTTCGCACCTCAGCACAGGAATTGATCCGCGCCGCCAAACGGCGGGGCTTCGCACTCATCTTGGTCGGCCACGTAACCAAGGAAGGCACCATCGCCGGCCCGCGTGTTCTCGAACACATGGTCGATACGGTACTCTACTTCGAAGGCGATCCGAGCCATCAGTTCCGCATCCTGCGCTCTGTCAAAAATCGTTTCGGACCGGCCGACGAGATCGGCGTTTTCGAAATGACCGAAACAGGCCTGCACGAAGTCCCTAACCCTTCGGCGCTCTTCTTAGCCGATCACCATGGCGAGGCAACTGGCGTGGCGGTGTTTGCCGGCATGGAAGGGTCGCGACCTATGCTGGTCGAAATCCAGTCCCTAATCGCAGCCTCACAACAGGCGACGCCACGGCGCGCCGTAGTCGGTTGGGATTCCGGCCGGTTGGCGATGATTATGGCTGTCTTAGAAGCGCGTTGCGGAGTTGCCCTAGCCGGAGCCGAGGTGTACCTAAACGTCGCTGGGGGCCTCCGCATCCGCGAACCGGCAGCCGACTTAGCCGTGGCCGCGGCCTTGATCTCCTCTGTTACAGGCCGGCCGGTGCCGGGCGAGACGGTAGTGTTCGGGGAAGTGGGCTTATCCGGTGAGGTGCGTACAGTGTCGCAAATGGAAGCACGGCTGAAGGAGGCAGAGAAATTGGGCTTCACCCGATCAATCTTACCGGCAATTAGCAGCAATCTGAAGAGCCAGAAGAACAAACACACGAACACTTCGTTGGCGCTAACCCACATCCAACACCTGGATGACCTGGTAGTATTGCTCGGCGGCGTAGATAGGACGGCGTTGCGTGCCGTGCCGGGCCACGGAGATTAATATGGAATATATCGGCAACCTGCCGGTCAACGTATTCGACGTCGGCGTCATTGCCGTTCTCCTGATTTCGGCATTGCTTGCCTACGCGCGTGGCTTCGTTCACGAGGTCCTGGCCGTGGTCGGATGGATCGGAGCCATCGTCGCGACTTTCTATGGCTTTCCCTATCTTCAGCCTTATGCCCGCCAATTGATCCCAATGGACTTGGCCGCCGATCTAGCGACTGGCCTAGTGATTTTCATTTTCACCCTGGTCTTCCTCTCGATGATGACCCGCACCGTCTCCAAGCAGGTGCAGAACAGCGCGCTGAATGCTTTGGACCGCGCGCTTGGCTTCCTGTTCGGACTGGTGCGTGGCTCGCTGATCGTGATCATTGCTCATATTGGCCTAGAACTGCTGATGCCGACGCACAAGCAACCGGATTTCGTGCGCGAATCACGGTCTACACAGATGATCAAGCCTGCCGCCCGCGAATTGAACAACCTTTTGTCGAGCCGTTACGGTGACAACAAGTCTTCCAGTTCCGACCAAAACGATGCCGGCAAGGTGGTGCTCGACATCATCTCACCGTCGCCCAAATCCAATACACCAACGCAAGACCGCCCCGACGGTTATGGCCAAGGCCAGCGCCAGGACATGGACCGGTTGATCGGTAACACCCAAGGACAATGACATGGTATTTCCATGACCTTACCCCCGGCTCTCTCTTCACTAGACGATGATCACTTCCATGACGAGTGCGGCGTGTTCGGTATCTACGATCATCCCGATGCCGCCGCACACACTGCGCTTGGCCTGCATGCGCTGCAACACCGCGGCCAGGAGTCCGCCGGGATCGTCGTCTATGACGGTGAGCAGTTCCATAGCCACCGCGCCCTTGGGTTGGTCGGAGACAACTTCAACACGCCAGCGACCATGGACCGGCTTTCCGGTAACCTCGCCATTGGCCACGTGCGTTATTCGACCAGCGGCAACACGGTGATCCGCAACGTGCAACCGCTGTTCGCCGAGTTTAAATTCGGCGGTCTCGCCGTCGCTCATAACGGCAACCTGACTAACGCCTATGATGTGCGCCGTCAGCTTGTCGACCGAGGCTGCTTGTTCCAATCGACCAGCGATACCGAAACCATTATCCAGCTTATCGCGATCAGTGAATACGGTCGCGTCATCGACCGTTTAACCGACGCGCTGTCGCAGGTCGAAGGCGCCTACTCTCTGGTTGCCATCACCCAAAAGAAACTGATCGGCGCGCGTGATCCGTGGGGAATCCGCCCCCTGATTCTAGGCCGGATCGGTGAATCATATGTGCTTACCTCGGAGACCTGTGCGCTCGATATCATTGGTGCCGATTTCGTGCGTGATATTGAGTCTGGTGAGATTGTGATCATCGACGAAATGGGCCTGCATAGCGTCAAACCCTTCAACAAACGCCAGCAGCGTTTTTGTATTTTTGAGTATATCTATTTTGCCCGTCCCGACAGTCATCTGGAAGGGCGCAATGTTTATGACGTCAGGAAAAGAATCGGAGCCGAATTGGCGCGCGAAAGCCACGTCGATGCGAACGTTGTCGTTCCGGTACCGGATTCTGGCGTGCCCTCGGCCATTGGCTATGCCCAGGAAGCCGGCGTTCCCTTTGAACTCGGTATTATCCGAAACCATTATGTCGGGCGTACCTTCATCGAACCGACTGACCAGATCAGGCACCTAGGAGTGCGACTCAAACACAACGCCAATATGGGATACCTTAAAGGAAAGCGCGTTGTGCTGATCGATGACTCGATAGTGCGCGGCACCACGTCTATGAAGATCGTCGAAATGGTCCGCAGTGCCGGCGCTAAGGAGGTGCACATGCGCATCTCGTCGCCACCGACCACCCACTCCTGTTTCTATGGTATTGACACGCCAGAAAAACAAGAATTGCTGGCCGGGCGCTACGATATTCAGGGCATGGCCGATCTGATCAATGTCGATAGCCTGGCTTTCATCTCCATTGATGGCCTCTACCGCTCTGTTGGTCTTAAGGGCCGCAACAACGACACACCGCAGTTCTGCGACGCCTGCTTCTCTGGCGATTATCCGATCGATCCGACCGACCGCGAGCGAACGCCACAACCGAGCTTACTCACGCTTCTCGACGAACAGGTGTGAGCATGGAATCGGACCGCCTGAAAGACCGAAAAGCGCTTGTCACAGGCGCATCGCGTGGCATCGGTGCCGCCGTTGCGAGGCGGTTCGCCCAAGAAGGTGCGCATCTAATATTAGTGGCTAGGACCACCGGCGCACTGGAAGAGATCGATGATGATATTCAAAATATCTCGGGTGAGCCGGCAACCCTGGTGCCCATGGACCTGACAAATTTTGACGAGATCGACCACATGGGCGCGGCGCTGTACGAACGCTATGGGCATCTTGATATCCTCGTTGGCAATGCCGGTATTCTCGGCTCGCTCAGCCCCATGGGACACGTTGACCCAAAAACCTGGGACCAGGTGATGTCGATCAACCTGACAGCAAACTGGCGCCTCGTGAGGTGCATGGATCCGCTACTTCAACGATCCGACGCCGGGCGAGCCATATTCGTTACCTCCACCGTTGGCGCCGAAGCACGCGCCTATTGGGCTGCTTACTCGGTTTCCAAGGCGGCGCTTGAGATGATGGTGAAAATCTATGCCAAAGAGAACGCCAATTCTCGTGTCCGCGCCAACTTGATCAACCCCGGCAGCACCCGCACCGGCATGCGCGCCCAAGCCATGCCCGGCGAAGACCCGAAAACCGTCAAGGCGCCGGAGGATGTCACGGACGCTTTCGTGCAATTGGCGGGTCCAGCTTGCGAGCATAACGGTATTACCCTCGATTGCAGTTGAGGAACCTAGGTTCCGGCCAGTCTGAATTTACCATCGCGCAGGCCGATTTATACCCCCCAAGCGCACCAGGTCACTTCGGTCGAGATGGCAATGGTCATGCTGGCTTTTAGATATTCACCAGAACTCCAGGGGCTTGAATCTACACCGTCATCCTGGATTATTTCGAATACATTGCCGGCTATGACAGCGGTTTTGGCTCTAAGCTCAATCCGGGAATAGCACTCGGCTTTGCGCAGGCGGTAGGTTTGCAGCCGCAAGACATTCTGGTTGTTGACAACAACCGGTACGATCTGGAAGTGACCCGGCACGCTAGCGCGGGAGTTTTGGTTGGAGTTTTGACGGGAACGACCGAGCGCAAACATCTCAGTGATCTTGCCGACCATGTTGTCGATAGTATCGCAGAGTTAGAAGGACTGGTTTAGCAGCTACGCCAAGCCTGGGTTTTTGCCACGACCCCTCGCGTCAAAAGCATATGCAGGATACGAGCGCCGCCGCAAGTATAGGCAATCA
>CAYXUT010000065.1:0-14410 GCA_964468005.1 uncultured Magnetovibrio sp.
CAAATGTTTTGATGACGGACAATGCGTCTATGTCAGAGGAGAACTCGGGTGGTCTTTGTAGCATCCCGATCAATTGCCTCACCCCAGGCTGACACGAACACATGACGATGATGCAGCATAGCCGTTATCGATCGATGTATGTGCGCGTGCGATCGATTATAGACCCCACGATAGGACCATTAATGGACTAAATCCTTTCATAAGCAAAGGGTAGGTGATTGGCGATCTTTTATTGGGTCCCATTCTCTTTGGAAGTTCCTTTGTTCTAAAACCAGAAAAGTCACGGTTAAGGGACTAATTAAATAGGATAGGTAGAAAAACACATGAAAAGAATTTATGACTGGTTTTTTTGGAATTCTATGATTTTCTTTTCTGCGAAATTGGATGAAGGTTCAAATCGACTAGGGAAAGCCTTGTCCTTCCTCGTAGCTTCTCCAATTATCTTGTTCGTAGGGGTGCTGCTTCTCAATCTTGGAGTTTATATCGAAGACGAGTGGTCGCAATTGCTTGGAGAATCATTCTGTTTGTTAATAGCAGCTGGTTTTTTCTTAATATGTGCTTGGGTTACTAACAGAGTAATAAGAGTGACTTTCTGGTTAGTTGATGGGTTTTGTAAACATGAAGAGCAGTTCTAGTTGCATTTATACTTTAGGAAAGTTGGCCGTTACTTTTTAGGGGTGTTCGTCGTCATATAAATTGGAACACTAGCCATCTTCTATACCGCTAAGACCAGAAATTTGAATTAGGGAGGACGAACGTGATTGAGAACAAAGACTTCGATTTTACAGGCCGACGTGTTCTCGTAACTGGTGCTGCGGGTGGCATTGGATCGGCGATCGCTAAGGTGTTTGCAGCCCATGGTGGGGAATTAATACTAGCGGATATCGACGTCGACGCACTAAAAAAGCAGGCTGGAAAACTCGATAAAGGTATATCGGTTCACCAATACGATCAGAGCGACGCTTCCTCAATTGCGAAGTTAGCCACCATGGTGGGATCGGTGGATATTTTTTGCAACAACGCTGGTATGAATAAGGCTGGACTATTTTTGGAGCAATCGCCCGAAACCATCCAGAGGATTATTGCAATCAATTTGATTGGGCCCGTTCTCCTGGCCCGGCATATTGGTGAAGGCATGGTTGCGCGAGGTAGTGGTGTCATTGTCAACACTGCTTCCCAACTGGCATTCCACGGTTCTGCAACACGAGCCGCTTACGCCGCTGCTAAGGCTGGTTTGGTTCAGTTCACCAAAAGTGCCGCCGCAGAATGGGCACCTCATGGCGTAAGAGTAGTTGCCTTGGCACCTGGGCGTACGCTTACACCAATGACCACACCTTTACTCTCTACTGAAGAGCAACGAACGGAAGGACTAAAGCACATTCCAGCAGGACGTTATGGTAGTCGTGAAGAGATGGCTAAGCTAACTTTGTTTCTTGCCTCTGATGCTGCATCATACATAGTTGGAGAGACATTGGTCGCTGATGGCGGTTACGTGCTGTTATAGGCCTTTAAAATCAAAAGGTAGCACCTAAAACAGAACCCAAGTTGCGTAAAGGTGTCTTCGATACAACGCCCGTGCTTCCGATGCGCTGCATCACGAGTTATTCGTTGGACCTTTATCGTTGGACGGTTCGATAGAGGTGCTGCAACTCCAATATTTGACAAACTTTTTGACAACTAGATCACGGCAACGATAGCTGCAATCAGAAATAAGGCGGCGGGGGCTGCTGGTGACGATTAGGTTAGCGAGGCGCCGGCATACATAGCATCGATTATAGTGGGTGTCTGCTGTAAGCCCTTAACCAGTCATTGTTTCTTCTGCAGTGCAGCGCTCCCCAATGGCTGTGTGCAGTCGACGTCCGGTTGGCAGAAGCTTCGATGGAAAACTCTTCTCGAACCTCGTAATATAGTAGTTTAAACGCGCGAAAGGTGACCTCAAGGTTTCGTGGATACCAATGTCTAAAATATTCCCGAGATTGTTCGAACCACTAACGCTTCGTCACAAAACTCTGAAAAATCGAATCGTGTTCGGCGCTCATACGGCCAATATGGCCGAAGCGGGGATGCCGGGTGACAGACATTTGGCATATTACGAAGAGCGGGCGCGCGGCGGCGCGGCAATGATTGTCGTCGAACCAATACCAGTCCATCAAAGTGGAGTACTCACGCAGCGCAATTTCCGCCACGGCGATGATTCCGTGATACCGCATTTCCAACGCATAACCGATGCCTGTCACGCCTATGGCACGGTAATGATCCACCAGCTATATCATATCGGCCAACACGGTGATTTTGACAATTCTTACCATGCCAATTGGTCGCCCTCAGGGCTGCCCTCTTATCATGATTCTGACGGTAGCCACGCGCTTAGCGAAGCCGAGATCGAGATCCTCATTGAAGGCTACGCCGAAGCAGCAAGGCGGGCTAACGCGTCAGGCTTCGACGGCATCGAGTTGTTTGCCGCATACCACGCTTTGATCGACCAGTTCTGGACACCGTGGTCGAACCGCCGCGAAGATAGATGGGGCGGCTCGTTTGAAAACCGCATGCGATTCTCAACAGAGATCATCAAACGAATCCATTCGCGCGTCGGTGATGATTTCATTATCGGCATGGCCGTTAATCTTCACCCCGAAGTCGAGGCATCGCTAAGTATTGAAAACATGCAGGAAATCGTCGCATATCATGATGAGAAACGCCTGATTGACTACGTGACTTGTGGTACCGGGAGCTATTTTGATTTTTTTCCATTGATGCCGACTGTGCTCTACGGCGAAAAATTGGGGGCGCCTTATGCAGAGGCTCTGAAAAAGGTCGTCAGACATGCCCGGGTACAGTGCGAGAGCCATGTGCGCACTCCGGAAAATGCCAACGCTGTAATAGCGTCGGGCCAAGCAGATATGATTTCCATCGTACGCGGTCAGATCGCCGACCCATATCTGGCAAACAAATCTGCCGAGGACCGCCCCCAAGACATCCGCCCCTGCTTGTCATGTAATCAAATGTGTTGGGGCAGGCGCTATCGGGACTACTGGATTTCTTGCCTGGTAAATCCCTCGGCTGGCCGCGAATCCGAGTGGGGTAGCGACTTATCCATACCTGCGGAAGTGCCTAAAAACCTACTAATTGTCGGTGCCGGTCCAGCTGGGCTGGAAGCGGCGCGGGTAGCAGCAGAACGTGGACACAAAGTGATACTGGCCGAAGCTGGGCCACGGATTGGCGGCCGTTTCCGGCTTGCTGGTCTTCAACCGCGGCGTGGCCAGATTCTCGACTTGATCGACTGGTATGATCATCAACTCGAGAGTCTCAATGTCGAGCTTCGCCTAAATACATTTATGGAAGCTGAAGATGTGGTCTCTCTCGGCGCGGACGAAGTGATTTCGGCGACCGGTTCTTTGCCGAGCGAAACCGGGTTCCAACGAGCCCTTGCACATGTGGAAAAAATGCCGGGTGTTGATAAACCTAATGTGTGGTCGGTGGAGGACGTAATGGGACGCGCCGCACAGCTGGGAAAACGGGTTGTCCTTCTTGATGATATCGGTCATTGGCACGGCCTCGGGACAGCTTGGTATTTGGCTGAGGCCGGTCACGAGGTAACAATCATCACACGCCTTCCCATGGTAGGCTGGGAATTAGTACGCACTGCGACTGATTGGCCTCTGCGTCAGCGTCTCAAGCAACTCCACGTGGAAGCGGTCACGGACGGGGCAATTTCAAGTTGGGACGGCGAAACTGCAGAGATAGTGGACATCAGGGATGGCACCGTTTCCAGAATTCAAGCCGACGCTTTGGTGTTAGCAACAACAAATGTCTCGCAGCGCTGGCTTTTTGACGATCTAACACGAGACAACCCAGATGTCAGGGTCCATGCTATAGGCGATGCCGTGGCTTCCAGACTGGCGGTGATGGCAATCTACGAGGGCCGTGAACTAGCCATGCGGCTGTAACAACATGTCGGTTTTAGCTCCCAATGTCCTGCACGAGCTTTTGGTCCGCGTTCTAGAACAAAGCGGGTTTTCCTCTCCAAATGCGATGGCACTTGCGGATCAGATAGTCCTTGCGGAGGAACTTGGGCAACAAAGCGTCGGGGTGGCCCATGTGTTTGACTATATTGATGGCCTAAAGGACGGCCGAATTGATGGTAGGGCGTCACCCGATCTCTCGACGCCAGCGGCAACAATTATTCATGTAGATGGAAACGGCGGTTTGCCGCAACTTGGTTTTGATCTTGCCTACAATGATATTATTGACACCGCGCACCGGCTCGGACTGTGCCTTTTCCTTCACCGGAATGCTACCTGTTGCGGATCGCTCGGGACCTTTGCCTTGCGTATTGCCGAGGCGGGTCTGCTCTGCATTGCCGCGACCAACGGCTCGCCGCTGCTCGCGGGTTCAGGATCGACAAAACCCGTGTTCTGCACCAATCCCATGGCCTTTTCGGCTCCACAGATAGACGATGCTCCGTTACTGATCGATCAATCGTCTAGTGCGACTGCCTATGTAAATATTCGCGCAGCTGCGGAACGTGGCGAAAACATCCCGAATGATTGGGCCATAGATAAAAATGGCCAACCTACGACCAACCCGAATGCGGCGCTCGAAGGGACATTGCTGCCATTTGGTGGCTCGCGCGGCGCGAATATCGCTTTAATGGTTGAAGTGCTCTCAGCCGGACTGGCGGGAGCAAATTGGTCCCTAGACGCCCCCTCGTTTTTTGACGGTAGCCAGTGTCCTGGAACGGGACTTTTCTTGCTCGCTATAAACCCTGCGCCCGTGACGCAGAATTTTCTTAGCCGCATGTCCGCGCAAATAGGGAGGCTTGCGAGTGACTTCAACGTTCATATTCCGGGCTCGTCAAAAGCTAGCTTGCGTCGAAGCGTCGCAATTGAAGGGATCCAGATCGACGAAATCCATATGGACCGCCTGAAAAGTATGATTGGAAAAGGAGGCTAGTCGCTGTCGGCAATGAAGGCTAGGTGGTGTTGGCGAATTTACAGCAACCATATGATGGAGCTGACGAATTGTAGGAAAGATACGAAGTGAGCGCGGACCTGGTTACAGTGTGGTCACATCATCTGGTTTTGACGAACTATCTGGCTGGACCCAACGCTTTACGCGTGGTTCGGCACATGGCCTGCTCTGCCTTTATTGTTCGGAAGGGAATTTCGACTGATGCCAAAAACATTAACGCTTACTGAAGCCTATGATTTAGCGTGTTCCATTTTTGAGAAAAGCGGGATCAATAAAAATTCGGCACGAATTCTAGGTCGCCGTATTCAGGATGCGGAACGGCAGGGTCCGACAAGTCATGGTTTCGCCATGCTGCCCAACTACGTCTCTTCGGTGCGGTGCGGATGGGCCAATGGTGATGCGCACCCGCACTGGGAGAAGTTGAGCCCTTCTGTCCTATCAGTAGACGGTGATAATGGCTTCGCGCCCATCGCATTGTCTGCTTGTGATGAAGAATTCCGGGAAATGGTTCGGCATTCAGGGATCGCATCGCTATGCATTTTCAATGCCCATCACATCGCGGCCTTACGCTCCGACGTGGAACCGTTCGCCGATGAGGGACTGGTGGCAATCACGTGCATCACTACCCGATGCTGGATGGCTCCCTGGGGTGGTGATAACAAAATGTTAGGCACTAATCCAATGGCTTTTGCCTGCCCGCGTAAGGGAAAGCCACCAATTGTCTGGGATCAGGCCTCCAGCGTCATCGCCATTTCGGACGTGCGTATGGCGGCGGAACGCGGCGAAAGTTTCGACCGGTTGGTCGGGATCGATCCCGATGGCCGAGCTACTAATGATGCAGCTTTAGCCATGGAAAATCAGACAATGCTACCTTTTGGCGAGCATAAGGGAACAGCCATTGCGCTTATGATCGAAGTTCTCGCAGGCGCGTTGACGAAAGGACGTTTCTCGTTCGAAGATATGTCGCCACAAACATCTGGTGCGGCCTCTGCGAATGGCGGACAGATGCTGATCGGCATCGACCCGTCGGTTCTCTACGGCGAGGGTTTCGCTGAGCGTTTGGAGCCTTTGCTGGCAGCATTTGAATCCAATTCGCCTGCCCGAATACCTGGAGACGGGCGGTTTGCGAGGCAAACCAAGGCAGAAAATGAGGGCGTTGGCGTATCCGATGACCTGTGGAACAAACTCCAGGCCCTCTTAACCGTGTGACACACCGGTAAGGGCGGGACTGTACATCATCGAAACATTTGGGACGTTTGAGCCTGTTATCTAATGGACGACCTGGCTCATCTCCGGTTGATGTTAAGCCGCTTGGCGTTGATGGTTCAAGCGGTGGTGATGGATGATCGATTGGTCGTTTCTATAAGTTAGTTTCATTACCTGTGAAGAACACTCCACTGCCATCCTTGTCCCCTTACTCCCCCACCAAGCTCTCAACATGAAACCACCCGTCCCTGAAACCGTACTACAAGGTGGTAGAAAATGGAGGCTAGACACATGGATACGAATTCGTTTTTGGGCTTTTAGGTGTTCATGATGTTGTCGCGGTACCACTCAAGGGTCAACGCAATGCCCTCGTCCAGGGAAACTTTGGGCGACCAGCCCAAAGCACCGGCAGCGCGCTTACAATTTAGATGAATGTTCGTCGGGACGGTAGGCTTGGCAGTGTCATAGGCGATGGATAATTCGCGACCCGAGGCGACGATTATTTTTTTCACGACATCCCGCACCTGAACGGCCTCTCCGGATCCTATATTGAAAAGCCCGAAAGCATCCCTTTGGTGGGTCAGTGCGGCAAGCACCGCGTCGGTAAGATCGCTCACATACAACAGGTCCCGAGATTCCGTTCCATCCCCCCATACGGTGATTTTACCGTTCTCCGCGTTCATGATCTTGTTGACGGTCGCACCGAACATGTGAGAACGGTCGGGGTCGTATTTATCGTAGGGACCGTACATATTGGAATGGCGTAGCACCGTGTACTTCGTGCAGCCTTGGGCGGCAAAGAATTCGGCCATTTTTTCGAAATAAACCTTATTCCAGGCACCGCCGTGATAGGGCGTGTGAACCTCACCGGTAAAATCATCCTCGCTGCGTGCTGCCTCATTCGACATGTAGAGGATGGAGCAACTGAACAGAATGAAATGGCTGACGCCATGGTCGTGAGCGGCGCGGAACAGCAGAGAATTCATTACCGCGTTGTCGGTGATATGGATATGCGGCTGGCTAACGATATCTGCTACACCGGATGTCACCGCGGCGGCCTGAACGATGACGTTGGCATCTTTCGCGACCCGGTCCACATCTTCGACCCGGGTCAGGTCCGCCTGGATCCAATTGACGTCAGGGCAATCGAAGGGCGGGCGATTGTGATATTGAGCGGTGATCCGAAATTCGGGATACGTGGCCATGGCTTCGACCAGATTGCGGCCAATGAAACCCGTTGCCCCACAGATGAGAACATTGCTCATGGGATACCTCTCCGATGCTCTTAGCGGCCGCCGGAAATGGGCAGAATGACGCCGGTCACGTATGCGGCGGCATCGGATAGCAGCCAAACGATTGCTTCCGCTACCTCTTTCGGTTCACCGAACCTGCCGAGAGGCAGGTTCGCTAGCATCGTGTCGCGCCGCTCTCGTGGAAAATCAAGGAATTCCCCAGCTTCTATGATCCCCGGACTGACCGCGTTGACCCTGATCCCAAGGGGTGACAGTTCTCTGGATGATGACACGGTCATGGTGTTCACTGCGGCTTTGGCGGCGGCATAGGCGGACATGTTGATGCCGCCAAAGGTGGCGGCTTGCGATGTTACGTTGACAATGGTGCCGCCACCAAGGGCCGTCATGTGCTCGATGGCAAGGCGGGTGCCGTAAAAGGCCGAAAATGTATTTAGAGCAAAGACCCTCGCTAGTTTATCCGGACTATTGTCGCTAAAAGGGCCGACACCGCCGGTGCCCCCAACGTTATTGACCAAGGCTGAAATCGGACCAAGGCGTTCGGCGACCTCGGCAAACAGCCGCTCGGCGTCCGGCCACTGGCTCACATCAGCCTGAAAGGCAGCGGCTACGTTGCCGGCCGCCCGGATTTGATCGACAACACCCTCGGCTTCCATCCCGCTGGACCGGTAGTTAACGGCCACCCGGTATCCTCGCTCTGCCGCCAACCGCGCCGTAGCTGCACCGATCCCCCGGCTGGCGCCAGTAACCAGAAGCACGCGATTATCCGAATTCATCCTGCCGGACTCTCGTCGCCATCTGAAAACACGTTGTAGCGCAAATCACTGGCGTTGGCGTGCGCCTGGTACCAGTCCATGGTTTCGGCGATCCCGGTTACCAGGGAAATTGTCGGCTTGATCCCGAAGGACCTGGCCCGCGCGGTATCTAAGACACGGCAGGGGTCACCGCCGGGCTTGGTCGCATCCCAAATGACTTCGGGTGACTTGGGCAGGTGTTTGATGATGGCATCAACCAGATCACGAATGGAAACGCCGCTGCCACTGCCCAGGTTCATTGGTTGAGTGATTCCCTTTTTCACGACCATCATCATGCCCCGCGCCACGTCCCGGGCATGGATGAAATCGCGCACCGCCGAGCCATCGCCCCAAACCGTCAAGGGATTTTCGCCCGTCAAGGCGCGGCGGATCAAGGACGGCACGACCATGGCCGTCTGTTTGCCGAAGTCGTCATGGGGCCCATAGGTGTTAGCCGGGCGGACGATTGACACGCCCCGCCAATCATATTCGATGGCGTAGGCCTCGGCCTGCAACTCGCCCATACGCTTTGCCCAACCAGCAAACCTGTCATTCGGGGATGGGTCGCCGAGCCAAACGTCGTCTTCATGAAAGATCTCGGCGGGGGGATAAACGGCCAGAGAACTGGCGAACAGGTAGCGCTCAACACCGCATATCCGTGCCGCTTCCATTAGATTGATGCTGAGCTGTATTATGGGAACGAAAAAGCTCGCCGGCTGCATTTTGGACATTTGCGGCGAGCCTTTGGCGCAAAGCAGGTTGAAAACGACTTCTATGTCCTTGCAAGCCGCAAGGCAGTTCGCTTTCTCCGTCAGGTCCATCTTCAAGAATTGGCATTCAGGCGGCGCTAGGCGATCGTCATCTAAGGAGACAACGTGAACCTTGGCGCCTCGTTCATTGAGCAAGCCCACCAACTGCCGGCCGATCAGGCCGGAGCCGCCAGCAACCAAAACCTGTTTTCCTCGGAAGAATGAGCTAGACATCTTCAATCATGGATTTCGCCACGTCGACAATCCGCTGGACGCTCGGCGTGCCGTTTTCCAGATGCTTGGCCACTCCCGGCGAACGGTCGAACTGGCCCACGGCCTTGACCGGACATCCGGATGCCAACATCAGCTCATAGGCGATGGATTGCGAGGCGCCAGCAATTTCATAGGCCGAGTCGATGACTATGCCTCGGCCACTTTTTTGCAAGGGAGCCAGAATCTGTTCGTCAATTTCGAAAGGTTTGAGCCACACCAGATGGATGACATTGCATCGATTGCCCTCGCTGCGTAGTGTCGCGGCCGCCTCATCGACGTTGAAACGGCCTGCGGAAACCGCATAGATGGTGATATCCGCGTTGTCTTCAAGCTGGTTGGGAAGCTCGATCTCACTTTTATAACTTCGTCTATGCTCACTGATCAGGAATGGATCATCACCAGAAATATAGTTCTCCCAGATGATCTCGTATTCCTTTGGCGTCATCGGGGCGCAGACTTTGATGCCCGGCATGTGCATGAACAAACTGTGGAAACAGTTGGTATGTAGCGGGCCGCTGCCGTCCGATTCAGAGGCGATGGCGCGTGCGAAAACGGGAGCCGAATAGCCGAATATTTCCTTTGATTTCGCTGCGTAATTGACCAATGGACTGGCGTTCAGCCAGGCAAAACTTTGAAACCGCATGACGAAGATAGGCCGCTTTCCCATGATGGCTGCGCCAACGGCAATGCCCGAACCGGCAATATCAGTCATCGGTAATTCGACAATACCCCTCGTCTGAGGCGGTATGGTGTTTTGCACCCACCCCACGGCCGTCAAGCACTGACCAATGACGATTCCGCCATCATCTATGTGACCGCGGGTTATATCTTGGATGGTCTCTGCAACCGTTCGCGCCATAAGTCATCCACAAAGTTAGAAATTTCGGTTTCGACTTTTTCCACGTCCGCCGCCATGCCTAAGGCGGCGAGTTTGTTCTTGGTAAGTTCATAACGGTTCCATTCGGCATCGCCGTCACAGCCGGTGCCGACATGCCAAAGCTCGCGGCAAGTACGAACATTAATCAGCGCCGGCAGTTGCGCCCCCATCTCGCGGGTCCAGTGATCAACCAGCCAGGGGTCATCGGTAATATCAACAGCCGGCATACCAAAACCTTCAGCGACATTCTTCAACGACCAGGTGCGTCGCTCGATGGTCGGGGTCAGGACAGACAGGTCGTTATCTTCACAGACAAACAGTAGCGGCAATTTCCGGCTTGCGGCGAAGCCCATGGCAGCTAGGACATAATCCTCTTCCGCGGCGCCATCACCAAAGAAACACACGACAGTCTCACCGTTTGAGGTCAACGCTACGCCGGCGGCCACGGGAACTTGGTCACCGACCAACCCGTTATGTCCGATGATTCGTTTTTCGAAATCGTTAATTGGTGGCGATCCTCCCATTCCGCCACAGCAACCCGTGGGCAGGCCCAATAATTCATCGGCCAGCGCGGTGGGGCTACCGTCAAAAGACAAATAGATGGAATGACATCTGTGCTGGCCCAGAACCCAGCTGCCGCGCATCGACATGGAGACGGCGGCCGGCGTAGCTTCCTGGCCGACTGCCAGATAAATGTAACATTCCACGTTCCCGTCCAACTGAGCCTTCTGAGCGCGGAGATCAAAAAATCGCGTCAGCGCCATTCGCCGAAACATTTCCAGATTGTGTTCTCGAGGCATGGCCTCTGCCAGCCCATCGATCATGCCGAAGTTGGGTGAACGGCGCGGATCATTCGCCGGGTTCAACTGATAGGGCGTTGTGGCGTCCAATGGTTCTAATGGAGCCGGGCCTGCTGAACGGGGTTCTGTCATTTTTCCTGCGCTGGTGAACGTCATGCTACCGCGGTTTTATCGGTAAATTCTTGGTCAAATTCCTATCAAATTCGTTAACGAGGGAAATTTTCTTGGGGATGGATGGGGAAAAGATAGGCACCTTTCTTGTTGCCGAACCAGACAACTTCCCTGAACCAGCCTGCCAAATCTTCGTGGACCGCATCGGCCCGCTCGATACGGTAGCTGTGCCGTTCCATGCTCAGTGGCGTTGACTGGCCGTGTAGACGGTCTCTGTAAATCTCGTAAACATTGCTACCGGTGTCCACTACCAAGTCATCCAAGTTACCCGGTTGATTGACGGCAGCCCCGTTGAGGGAGGTGGCATCGTCAATGACCGGACCAAGTTTTTCGTGTCCGTGCGTAATCGCCAATTCCTTCATCAACCTTCCGGCTTCATGATAGAAAGCCGCTATGCGGCCCGACGTCGTGAGCTCGATGAACATGTACTCGTCATCAGGCCACCAGACATTTAGCCACTCCAGCGAATGGCAGAACTCGGAGCTTCCGTCCTGTATCACCGCCGCACGTTTCAGAAAATGGTCCCGGACTCCGGCGATCACCGGGCAAGCCGTGGCTGTCACGTCGAGAAAGCTCTCGACCATGTGGCGGTAAGGAATGGCACTCAACTCATGGAGTACGATGAAGGGAATTTGCAGCAGTTTGTCGAAATGCAAGAACGCCGTCATCCAGGCAAAGGCCCGGGCCTTGCGCCATTCGGCACGTGGCATGGTGGCCGTGGCGATAACCAGTTCCTGAACTTCGGTTATGTCGTCGGTCTCTTCGTTCAAAAAACCATGCATGTTGAGAATCGGAGCGAACACCGTTTCCATGCCATGCTCGCTCCGGTAAGCCGGATCGGCCATGGCGGCATTTGGCAGGACAGACAGGTTGCCGAACTGGATCCGGTTGTGCTGGCCGTTTTCAATCACCGTTGAGACGCCATCGGCAAAGGAGTCGTAAGTCTCGCCCGGCAAACCCAAAATTAAATCCGAATAAGTAGGTATTTTGTCCATGACAAACAGGTGTTGTAGTTTCTCATATGTCTGTAGTGATATGTTTTCCCGCTTCGTACTTTTGAGAGCCGGCTCATAAAGGGTCTGCAAGGCCAACGTTACCCCCTTGTTCAAACCGGCGTCGGCCAGAACTTTTTGTGTCTCGTAGGCCCGATCCGTAGCATTTTTGGTGTTTTGTACGGAAAGCGCTTTTGGATAGCCTGTTTCGACGGAGATGGCGGCGGCCTGCCGAGCGATATTCAGATCGCGCTTGAGGATGCCGAAATTGGCATCGCAGCAGAACATGAACTCAATTTTCTTTTTGGAAATCCACGCCAATTCCTGTTCAAGCCTGTCTTCTCCGAACTGGAAAACCTTGCTTTGCGTCGCCGACCCCCAATCGCAGAATGTGCAGGCAAACGGACATCCTCGGTTGGTTTCCCAAAGAACCAGCCACTCCTCTTCGCTGACGGATTTCATCAGTTCATTAAACAAGCCAGTACTGTAGGGTGACGGGATCTCGTCGAGATCGCGGATTCGAGGGCCCGGTGGATTATGGTGGAACGCCCCATCGTCGGTCAGAAAACTGACGCCGTCACAATTATGCCAGGTACAGGTCTTCAGGTTTTCCAAGACATCCTTGAAACGCCGCTCGCCCTCACCGTGAATGACCAGATTGACAGCTGGGTTGTCTCGCAAGAAACCTTCGGCATGATCCGGCACATGCGGCCCGCCACATACAATGAATATATCCGGGTGGCGTTCTTTGAGGACTGCGGCGATGGCAAGCGAAAGCCGGGCGTTCCATACATAAAGACTGAAACCTACAATATCCGCGTCCCGAAAATGCTCCGCAGCTTGATCAACAGGAACGCGTTTATAGAGCGGCGTAACAAATTCGAACATTGAAGCATCTCGAAGATGGGCCTCGGCGTAGGCCTGCAGCAAGCCCGCCACGTAAGGCAGGTAATTGGCGCCTGCGAAGCTCGTGTTAATTTGCGCGATTCCGACTTTCAACGATCCATCCTTACCGTCACGCTCCCATCTACCGATCAAGCAACCGAAAACCCTTAAATATAATTAATTTTCCGCATCCATATAAGCAACGTTTATGTGGGCTCTCAGTATGGCCCGCATACCGGAAATCTGTTAATGTAATTTCAATGTTTTTGATGAAATTTGTTACCGAGACAGATCCATGAAATTTGAAAAGACAGCCTTAGACGGGATTCTGCGGCCTTCCGACGTGACCCTACAAGTCCCAGATTGCTCCAGTTTCTTGAATATCACCAGCAGGGCGCCGAAAATCGAGTTGGAACAGACACTGTCGGGCCTGCTGAATTATCATCGCGACCGTGTCTGGCGGGAAACATTCCAATGAGCTTCGTCGTCACCAAAACCCCTTACCGCATTTCCTTTTTTGGCGGTGGTACGGATTATCCCGATTGGTACCGCGAGGAGGGTGGGCAAGTTCTTTCTACCTCGATCGATAAATACTGTTACGTGACCTGCCGGTTCGCGCCTAAATTTCAGACGCCTCGACATCGGATCGTCTGGGCCAGTATTGAGATCGTCCCTTCAATTGCCGACATCCGCCATCCCGTCGTGCGCGAAGCCTTGACCATGCTTGGCTATGACGATAGCCGGGCGGTTGAGATCATCTACCATGGCGAACTTCCGGCCCGTAGTGGCATGGGTTCAAGTTCGGCTTTTGCGGCCGGCCTAATACAAGGGTTGGCGACGATGATCGAAGGACCCTATGATCAACATGAGCTGCACCGACGCGCCACGGAGCTTGAGCGCGACCGCTTGGGCGAGCATGTCGGCTCACAGGACCAAGTCGCGGTAAGTTGCGGCGGCATGAACGTTATCAGGTTCGGGCCCGGTGACAAAATTGACACCAGGCCCTTTGAATTAGCGCCCGATCGGAAAAAAAACCTCGCCGACCATCTCATGCTGGTCTATCTGGGCCGTACCCGAATTGCGTCCGACATCGCCGGAGAGGTCATTCATAATTTGAATAACAAACGCGCGGAACTTCGCCAAATTCACGCCCATGTGGACTCTGCCGTGGAGATTTTGCGTGGATCGGGAGATATTATGGATTTCGGCCGACTGCTGAACGAAACTTGGCATTTGAAAAGGCAGTTGGGAGCAAGTGTCAGCAACGATAAGGTCGATGATATTTATACGTGCGCACGCCAAAACGGCGCCGTCGGCGGAAAGCTGTTGGGTGCTGGCGGAACCGGTTTCATGCTGTTGTTTGCCGCGCCTGATGACCGGGCACAACTGGCGAACGCGCTCGCCCCTCATACTCATCTTCCCTTCCAACTTGAGGAAAAGGG
>CAYXUT010000066.1:0-14114 GCA_964468005.1 uncultured Magnetovibrio sp.
GTGAAATGATTGCGTAAGATGTCGCGATGGACGGCAATGTAACCCTGACCCATTTCATGTAGCTGGTCGCCAACTGCGCGATGAAGGGCAGGCAGCCTATGGAAGGGGACGGACGGACACAAGTGGTGTTCGGCATGATAGGGCATATTCCAAAAGAAAAAACGCAGCAGCGGGTTCGCCTTGGTGGTTCGGGTGTTCGTCCTGATGTCCGATCCTTCCGCGCAACCCACGTGCTCGGCCACGCGAAGCCAGCGCAGCAGCGGCTCGCTGACGAGTCTGGGAATCAGCCAGTAAATCAACGGCGCCGACGAGCCAAAGGCGGCCGCAGCCACTCCCACCGAGGCGTAAACGGCGAGTGTAATCCGTGATTCCAAAATGACCCGAGGCCGTTTGACTAAAGGAAGCCAACCGTAGTCTTTTGGGCTGATCCTCCCCGACGCATGCCGCACTAACGAGCCGATAAACCGGTACCACATGGGTACCCCTGTGCAATACCAAACATATTGGCTGAAGGTCGCCGGGATGGGTAAAACCATATCTGGATCTTTGCCCGGAATCTGGGTATGAGCATGATGGGCCGCGTGCTTAAAACGGTACCAGGTCGGCGTGCTCACATAGAGCAAACAGACGCACCAGAAAACCGTTTCATTTATCCATCGGCTGCGGAAGGCAGTACCGTGGCTGCATTCGTGCATCGGGGAGTAAAGTAAGGTGACTAAAAGCCCGTGAATGAATATCGCCGGCGCCACCCAAAGAGTACCAAGGGTCAAATAAACCAGGTAACCGGTGATGCCGACGGCACCCACATGCCCCGTCAGCCACACGAGGGACACCCAGTCGTTTTGGCGCGAGAACTCACGAACCCGCTTTCCCGCGATTATGTCTTCGCCAGCGGAAAGCAACGCCATGATAGAAGCCCTCCTCAAGACCCGCTGTACCAGCTAGTACTGACCCTATCCCTTTACGAGACAAGGTACCATTTTTTAAATGAAAAACCAAGTAAACCCGCTGCGGTCCCAGGGGGGGACACGGTCCCCTGGGAACGCAGTTTCGGGGTTCCGAGGAACACTGTCCTTATGCAGGGGTCAAGGGATAAAGCACTGGGCTGTAAAGCAGTAGCTCCGTTCGGAACTACTATTTTTTCTAAGCCCTTAAGCAAGCTTCGAGACGACCTCGCTTCGCCGCCACGGGTATCGGGCACGACTACCGCCCTGTTGCCGAACTCCGAGACGGTTGAAGAGTTTGCTGACGACGACTTTGCGACTGCTTTTGCACGCATTGAGTGCCACTACTTTGTCAACGGTGGATTTTTTGAGAGCGAGAACCAACTTCTAGATGGCGTGGACCGCATCCGCCATATCCCGGCGGTGCTCGTCCAAGGACGCTACGATGTGGTGTGCCCTATGACCACCGCTTGGGACCTGCACAAGGCATGGCCCGAGGCAAGCTTGCGCATTGTCCCCGATGCCGGGCACGCTTATAACGAGCCCGGCATTCTACACGAACTTGTCACCGTGACAGACCAGTTTCGGGGTTAAGCGCCGTCGACTTCTGCGACACAAGGCACAAACCCGCTACTCTTACGAGGAGCGAGCCGAGCAAGTTAAGATGGTTCCGGGGGCATGCAACATTCAAGACCCTACAATTACCATCAATGTATAAAAATATACTAGTTAGGTGGTTTCGGGGGCACGAAGCCACCTTTACCGAACTCGGAAAATTTTTAAATAGTACAGTAACTTGAAAAATAATGGACTCCTATTAGGACCACTTACCTTCCCCTCTCCGACGACGGTGAAGGGTGTCCAGGATTTAACCTACGACCGTCAGGTTATGAGTGCGAAGTTCTCAGTGCACCCCAAAGAAAGTCAGATGACCCGCTTGCGAACGTGGATGGAAAGCAGTTCACTTAACGTGACGATCGACACGATGATTATCAGGATAATGCCGGTCCGATGGTAATACAGGCTTTCAATGGAATCGATGAGCTGGACACCGACGCCTCCGGCGCCGACGATGCCCAAGATGAATGACGCGCGCAGCACGATGTCCCACCCGTAAATGAAAATGCCGATCCAAACAGGGCGGACCTGCGGGTAAACGCCGAGGATCATTTGTTTCATTCGGCCGCCCCCGGCGGCGCGAATGGCCTCGACCGGCCGCATGTCGGCGGCCTCGACATTCTCGGCCAGTAGCTTGCCGGCAAACCCGATGAAGTTGAGCGTCAGTACGATCATTCCGGCGATGGGACCGAAACCGAAGACGGCGACGAAAAACAACGCCCAAATGATCTCATGGACGGACCTCGTCACGACAAGAAAAATCCGCGACAGCGGGTACAGAATTTTGTAGGAAGGGGTCATGTTGGCACTTGCCAGCCACGCCAAGGGCACGGAGAGGATGATGCCGAACACCGTTCCGACAGAGGCCATGGCGAAAGTTTCCATAAACGGCTCGAATAAATGCTCGGGCGCGTACGCCCAGTCCGGGGGGAACATCCGTCCGGTGATCATGGCCACCACTTCGCGCATCCCGTCAGGCACCCTGTGAAGCGGTAGGTTCAGGTGGTGATAGGCGCCGAAGATGGCGGCGAGCACCAACAGGTAAACAGTGTACCGCGCCAGCGAACGGAGTTGATAGCCGAGTGACCCCTTATCGAAACCGTTTGCCGAGACGTTCGTCATGTCAGATGAGCCTGTCCCTGAGCAGTCGCGAAACGATTTCTCCGATACCCACCATGACGATCAATATCACCACGATTGCCGTCGCATCGTGCCATTGGAATTGAATCATCGCCTGGTGAAACGCCAAACCAAGCCCGCCCCCGCCGACGACGCCGACAACCGCCGCCCGACGGAGGTCGACTTCAAACTGAAAAATCAGCGTGCCGAGAAACACCGGCATGATTTGGGGAATGACCGCCAGGACAATGACCTTGAAGGTATTGGCGCCGGTCGCCTTGACAGCCTCGATGGGCCCCATGTCGATCGCCTCGATTTCCTCCGAGACCACCTTTGAGACAAATCCGATGCCGCGGATCCCAAGCGCCAGAATTCCGGCGAGCGGCCCCAGGCCGACGGCAATCACGAAGATGATGGCCCAGACCAGCTCATGCACGGAACGCGTAATGATGATGATTGCGCGGCCGATGAAATAGAAGACGATGTTGGGCGTAATATTGCGCGATGCCAGCCAAACGACGGGAGGAACGAGGACCGCGATCATGACCGTCGCCAGGAACGCGATCAGTATTGTGTCAAAGGTGGCGCCCATGAGATTGGGAATCACCGATACATTGGGCGGTATGAATTTGCCGAGGTTTCTTACCGCCTCTTCGGCGCTCGACATGCGGTCCCAATCGGTTTGCACGCCGAGGATGAAGTAAAGGGAAATAAACAAGGGAACGCCGACGGCAAGGTAGAAACTAACGTGTTGACGAATTATCCTTTTGTTCCTGGCGGCGACCACGATCACACTCCAGTCCGGGCGGCGTTCTCGCCGATACCCGAGTGCTCGATCGAGGGATCGGTATCCTTGTAAATCTGTTCCAAATTGATTCCGGCGGCTTTCCCGTCGAAGATCTTGACGCCATCCTTGAGAGCAATGACGCGTTCGACAAACTGGGTGGCCAGGGCGACGTCGTGCATGCTGACCATGACCGGAATGTTCGTCGTTTCGGAGATCTCGAAGATCAACTCCATGATCTCCCGTCCGATTTCGAGGTCGAGGCTCGCCGTCGGTTCGTCGGCAAGCAACAGTTTCGGCTCCTGCATCAGCGCCCGCGCGATCCCCACTCTTTGTCTCTGCCCGCCGCTGAGTTGATCAGCCCGCTTGAACTGTTGGTCGGCCAATCCGACCCGCTCCAGAAGCGCTTCGGCTTTTTTTACATCCTCGCTGGGAAAAGCACGAAACCAGCACCGCAAGCCGTTGGTGTAACCGGCCCGCCCACACAACACGTTGTCGATGACCGACATTCTGTTGACGAGGTTGAACTCCTGAAAAACCATTCCGATTTGGCGTCGAAACTGGCGAAGTGATTGGCCGTTCAATTGGTTAACAATGACGTCGTCGAAGATGACTTCACCGGAATCGGGTTCGATCAGCCGGTTTATGCACCGCATCAGCGTGCTCTTTCCCGATCCGCTCCGGCCGAGCAAAGCAACTCTCTCATCGGAACGAACGTTCATGCTGACACCCTTGAGGGCCTTTACGCTCTTATCCCGACCGTAGCTTTTATAAATTTTATCGACGACCAAATTGAACACTGCAACCTCCGGCAATTATCCGCCCGCATGCCGGTCGACATACAGTCAAACACAGAAACTTGTCTCCCAGAGAAAGGCTCCTGCGAACCACCACTGGTCGTCACGAGAGCCTTTCCCACGAAGGAGATCAAGAATTCAGATCTATTCCCACTTCTTGAGTTCTTTATTGACGTTGCGAATTCCGTCGTAGTTCGAATCGCTCACGGCTTCGACACTGTCGGAACGCGTTTGCTTAAGGAATGCGCGGCCGTGTTCCGACTCGTGAATATTCAGAAGAGCGTTACGGATCTTCTCTTTGAGACCGTCCGACATCAGGTCTTTCCGCCACGCGAACGGATCCAACGGCAGAAGCGAAGACTTCCAGATGATGCGGAAGGTTTTATCGTCGAACTTCTTCTTGTCTACGGACCAGTCGAGGGTGACATCCGCCACCGCGGCCACATCCGCCTTGCCTTCCAATACGGCGAGGGAAGCCGCCGTGTGGCCACCAGCGTAGAACACCTTGCCAAAGTAATCCGATAGCTTCGTGTTGAGCTGTTGGCCGAGTTCCACTTTCGGGATCAGGCTCCCGGACGTGCTCGACGCACCGGTCAGGGCGAGGGTCTTGCCTTTGACATCCTCGACGGTCTTGTAGGGACTGCCGGATTTTACGATCAGGTAGGAATGATAACCGGCTTTCTTCTCCCGGTACGGACCTCCGGCCCACATGGCTTGGGCAAAGGCCTCGATTTTGCCGCCGGATACCTCCGATGCCGTGATATAGGATTTCGGGCCGTAATAGGCGATATGAACGAAGCCCCGTCGTTGGGCCTCAATCATGGATGCGTAGGAGGTTGGAAAATGCCATGCGACCTTTTTCCCCGTCGCAGCCTCGATAACCTTGACCACCCCCTGGAACTTCTCGAATGTGAGCTGGATTTCCTCAAACGGTACGGCACCGATTGCAATCTCTTCCGGGTCCTCTACGGCCCGCGCCGGACTTGGCAGGACGAGCGATAGGGCGATGGCGCCAACTGCCAACAGATTTATCGCTTGCCAGTTTAATCGTTGAAAATTCGTCATTTTTTCCTCCCGTGTCATAATTGTTTAAACCAAGTTCTCCATAACAACTTGATGTATTCGGGTGTCCGTATCTGGAGACACTTACCGCGATCCATTTGAAGAGCCTGTATATTGAACCGTAACATAATTTTCACTATTGAACATATAGAATTATTCTAAGGAATATATCTATTTTATCAATATTTGTTGTCGCGGAAACATTCGTGTCGTTCGGACATGGGGCGGAACCATCACCGTATTCAATGTAATGGACAGGAGTTTCCGTGCTCCAGTCGTTTATCTACCTCGGTCCTCTGTTTCGCGGCCACGGGTATCGGCCAGGGCGGATACCAGGGACATTTTAATCTTTGATAGAATAGAAACATAATATCTATTATTTCGATTTGTTCAATGGTAGGAAATATGAAACCATCAGGGCTTAACGGTTTGGAGAGCGGGCCCCAACGTAACAGCAAGCGGATGCGGCGAAGGGAGGATTGGAAACGGTCCGTCCCAAGTCGGACCCGTTGGGCTCTCGGGGAGGGTTCGCCTAAAGGCTGAATTTTTTTGACCGCCTTGATAGTTCGGAGGTTCTGTTATGGAAATGACACCACGCCAGCGCGTTCTCAACGCTTTTAACGGTAAAGAAGTCGATGTCGCACCGGTAATCCCTGCGAATTCGATCATCACTAGGGAACTACAAGACAAGATCGGTTACTTTTTCCCCGAGGCCCACCACAATGCCGAGGTGATGACCGAGTTGGCGTTGGCCAACCACACCGTGTGCGGAAATGACGCGGTGTTTCCCATATTCGGTGCCGGAACCCAGGAAGCGGGGGCGCTGGGATGCAAAATTGATTGGGGCGATCCGGATAATCTTCCCGCTATCCTGGATTTTATTTGGGAGGAACCTGAAGATATCGTGGTGCCAGACGATTACCTGGAACGACTTGAAATCAAGACCACCCTAGACTCAATCCGCATGTTGCGCCAAGAACTTGGCGACGAGGTTGCAATCATCGGGAAAACCCACGGGCCGTGGACACTGGGCTACCATCTGTTCGGTATTCAGAAGTTCTTAATGAACACCGTCGAGGACCCGCCCAAGGTCCATGCCATATTGGCTGGGCTGAAGGAACTGCAGTTGGTATACGCCAAAGCGCAGATCGAGGCCGGCATTGATGTTCTGCAGATCAGCAACCATATCACGGCGGACCTCGTTCGGCCTGAGGCCTATACGACCTTCCTCAATAAGGTGGACCTAGAAATTGCCGAGGAAATCTCTGTTCCGATCATGCTGCACTGCTGCGGTTACACGCTGGACCGCATCGAGTTGTTTAATAAAAACGGGTGGGAGGGGTACAACTTCGAATCCGCCAACGATGCTAGAGAGATGCGGGCCAAGGGGACCATGTGCTTGGTTGGCAATATCAACAACCCCAACACAATCCTTAGTGGTACGCCCGAGGACGTGGAACGGGAGGCCTTCTATGCGTTGGATGCCGGAGTGGACATCCTCGCGCCGGAATGCGCCGCGCCAGTCAACGGAAAATTAGCCAACGTGATTGCCATTCGGGAATCCCGCGATCGTTATTACAGCGGCGAACGGATCGGATCGGAGCCGACCATCAGCCTAGTTAATGTCGGAACACAACCGGTTCCGGTGAAAAGCCGGACAGCTCCGGCAGACAAACCCGAGGACCGGCTTTCGCCAACGATGTACGAAATATATGAATCTGTCATCGAGATGAGGAAAGGAGTGACAGCCCCATTGGTGGAAGCCGAGATTAAACGGGGCACCGACGTCCAGGTCGTCCTCGACGATGCGCTCATCGCCGCAATGGAAGAGGTCGGAAACCTATTCGCGGATGGCACCTATTTTGTTCCTGAGATGTTGATGGCGGCGATGGAAATGAAGTCCGGTCTCGAGATCATCCGTCCTATCCTGACTGCATCGGGGGTACCGCCCCGAGGTACGGTAGTCATCGGTACGGTCCGCGGCGATGTCCATGATATCGGTAAGAACCTCTATGGAATGATGATGGAAGGTGCCGGATACAAAGTCATCGATCTCGGTGTTCGGCAATCGGCAGAAGAATTCATTGACGCCCTTGAAAAGCATGAAGCGGAGATCCTCGGCATGTCTGCGATGCTGACGACAACCATGCCTTACATGAAGATCGTCGTCGACGAAATGAACAAGCGTGGCATTCGGGATGATTACACCGTCCTTGTTGGCGGTGCACCATTGAATGAAGGATTTTGTGAATTTGTCGGTGCTGATGCCTATTGTATCGACGCTGGCGTCGGTGTCATGACGGCTAATGCGGCTCTCGATAAATTGGACGAGAAGGCTAATAAAGCACCTGCCCGCAAACAGGCAGTGTCATGACGGTGAATGCAGCTCTCGATAAATTGGACGAGAAGGCTGACAAAGAAACTGTGCTAGGCTATAGGTCTGAGAGGGAAGAATAAGCGAAGAACGGAAGATAAAGTTGACAGTGCCCTATCTCTTAATGCGCAAGAAACAGGGAAATAATGACAAGATGAGGGTGTTAGTTTTTAAGTCCAAGCAACGGGCAAAACTGAACAGGTGAATTATGCTTCGCCTTACAGCAGTTTCCAAGCAATTCGACGATCTTATTGCTGTTAATAACGTAAACCTGGAAATTCCTGATGGCCAGATGGTTGGCATTATCGGACGTTCCGGCGCGGGGAAATCTACACTGTTACGTCTTATCAATCGTCTCATTGATCCGACTAGCGGAAGCATCACCTTCAATGGCAACGAAATCACGGCCTTCAGAGGCCGTGCCTTGCATGAGTGGCGCGCTAAGTGCGCCATGATCTTCCAGCAATTCAACCTAGTGCCGCGATTGGACGTTATCACCAATGTGTTGATCGGCCGCATAAACTATAGATCCACATTGTCGGCAATTTTCAAGGTATTCAGCCCTGCAGAACGGACACTTGCGGTCATGGCCCTCGATCGCCTAGATATGATCGAACAAGGCCTACAGCGCTCAGACACTTTGTCGGGCGGTCAACAGCAGCGCGTCGCCATTGCCCGTGCCCTAACCCAGGAACCGGGGTTTGTGTTGGCCGACGAGCCAATTGCATCGCTCGACCCGCGGAACGCCGCATTAGTGATGAACGCCCTACGCACAATCAACATCGAGGACGGCATCACAGTGATCTGCAATCTGCATACCGTTGATACCGCGCGCACCTATTGCGACAGGGTTATTGGCATGGTCACCGGCCGGGTGATTTTCGACGGTCCCCCAGCAGAATTAACGACTGAAATAATCCGAGAAATTTATGGCGTTGATGGCGACATCGAAGATATCGACGTCAATGTTACTTCGACCGATTTAGAAACCATTACCAAACCCCCTATAAACGAGTGACCACCTGCTGTCGATGGAGGCGGCCAATTACAATAAACTGACCAATAGAACAGGAATATTACAAATCAAAGGGAGAATTACGATATGAGACTTAAACACACCATAAAAACAGCATTAGCAGTGACTACGGCTGCAGTTGTGCTGTTAGCAACAACGCCAACACCAACCGTCGCCGGTTGGCAAGATAAATACCCGACGATCAATTTCGGGGTTCTCACCCTGGAAAATCAGGTGACGACTGTCGATCGCTACAAAATCTACATTGACTACGCTGAAAAAAAACTAGGCGTCAAAATAAAGCTCTTCCAGGCTTCTGACTATGCCGGTGTTGGTCAGGCGCTTATCGGGGGACATTTGCAAATGGCCCGTATCGGGGGCGCTGGGTATGCATCGGCGTGGTTGGACTGCAAGGGCTGCATCGAGCCAATTGTAACCACCCAAGGACTGGACGGCACGACTGGCTATTTTTCAATCCTGACCGTGCGTGCTGATAGTTCATACAAGAGCCTGCAGGACTTGAAAGGAAAGTCGATCGCGTTTGCCGACCCGAACTCCACATCGGGCTATATCGTGCCCATGGTTACCCTGGTGAATGCAGGCATTGATCCGGACAAATTTTTTGGCAAGACCTCGTTTTCAGGTGGGCACGAACAGAGCGTCCTGGCCTTGTTAAAAGGCACCTATGACGCCGTCTACACGTGGACCGCGGAAAATGACAGCTTCGGCAACCTCAGGATGATGATGGATAAGGGCTTATTGAAGCGCAACCAAGTGCGCGTCATCGACAAGTCTGATCCGATCAGGAACCCTCTTCTTGCTGTCCGTAAAGAGCTTCCGGAACAGATGAAGAAGGACATAGCACAGATGTATTTTGACATGGCAACTGAAAACAAAGCTGTGCTACGTGCCGCCGCTCAGGGTGATGTGAGAGGTTACGTTCCGGTCACCCACAAGGATTACGCGACGCAAGTGGAGGCCCGAAAATTTCTTCGTGCTGCCCGCAAAAAGAAAAAGGGTAATTAATCCTGCCGTTACCTGAGGGCGCGGGCAGATTTTCACTGCCCGCGTCTTCTTTTATTTCTTTTCATGTTTTGGAATATGCTCACTAATAGATGCCTATGTCTGATGAAATTGTGCCTACGGGTTCTTCTGATCCTATTGCCGCATTCGAAATAAGGCGCGTTGAGATGCTCCGCCAGAAGCGTCTCCACACGTTAATTTTTTTTGGTGTGTTTTTTGCGTGCCTAACCGCAGCAGTCATAGTTGGAGAGTTCAACATCATTACCGTAATTGAGGGCTTTCCAAGAATGTCAGAATATATCGTGAATTTGTTCCCGGTATTACACTGGGAGACATTAGGGGCCGAGGTCTCAGACTGGTATTGGAATCTCGGAAATTGGCTGGAACTCCTTGTTGAAACACTACTAATGGCCTTCTTCGCAACACTGATGGGAACTATTTTTGCCTTCCTTTTCAGCTTTCCAGCATCAAGCAACCTTAATAACACCTACTGGATCTATTTTCTTACCCGGCGATTTCTCGAAATATCGCGTTCCGTGCCAGATTTGGTCTACGCACTAGTGTTTGTTTTCGCTTGGGGGCTCGGGCCGCTAGCGGGTATCCTGGCACTCGCCATTCATACAATGGGAGCTTCCGGAAAACTTTTCGCGGAGGTCAATGAAAACATTGACCCCAACCCACTTGAGGGCGTTCGTGCCGCCGGTGGAAATTGGGTCAAAATAATTCGTTATGCGGTTGTTCCCCAAGTCCTTCCCGCTTTTGTATCTTATACGCTCTGGCGTTTTGAAATCAATGTGAGAACAGCCGCCGTGTTGGGTTTTGTTGGCGCCGGTGGTATCGGCTATGAACTCTACACCAACATCCGGCTCTCTTATTACGACGATGTGGGTGCGATACTGTTAATTATCGTCGCCACGGTAATTTGCGTTGACTTGAGTTGCGAACAAGTTCGCCATCGTATGATCGGTAAGGAGTTTCTCTAAAAATGCTTCGCATCGCCACCATCACAGACGCTGATATTGTTAAAGCCCAGCGAAATGCCCCCTTCGCGTTTTCCCGCCCCCTGAAGGAACGGTTATTGTCTTGGATGGGCTGGACTGCATTCGCCGGGCTAGTCATGTATTGCTTGGTGCGCTTCAATTTCTCGCCATTTCGTCTATGGGATGGTGCCCATGAACTCGGTCTGATTACGCGCCTGATGTTTCCGCCCAGCACCGGGGGTAATTTTGACCTGTTCTTTTGGGGTATTCTCGAAACCCTGGGAATGGCTTTCCTGGGAACCTTGATTGGTAGCATTATTGCTTTTCCTCTTAGTTTTCTTGCCGCGAAAAACATCGTTCCGTTTTGGTTTTTTCATTTTGGCATCCGTCGCTTTTTCGACGTGCTCAGGGGTGTCGATGTGATGATCTGGGCCTTGATCTTTGTCCGCGCCATTGGCCTCGGACCCCTCGCCGGGATCATGGCTATCTCGATCGCGGATACGGGAACGCTTTCAAAGTTGTTCTCCGAGGCGATCGAAAATGTTGATCGAAAACAAATGGAAGGGGTTAAGTCTGCCGGGGCAAATCAAGTAAAGGTCGTGCGGTTTGGAGTCATTCCGCAAGTGCTTCCGGTTATGCTATCGTTCGCCCTTTACATGTTCGAATCGAATGTCCGGTCGGCAACTATTCTCGGTATCGTTGGCGCTGGCGGAATTGGACTTCTTCTTGCCGACAGAATACGTACCCATGTCTGGGATCAAGCCTGCGTGATCATAATTTTAATCCTAGTCACGGTCTACACCATCGATTTCATTTCAAAGAAAATACGCGAGCACTTTATTGGTTCGACCAAGTAGGATCGCCAGCGTTAGTCGGACCATTCAGCAATAAATTTCAATGATTCCTTTATCAGGTCCTCAGTTATAAACATGTGTCCCCGGTCCTTGTAATGAAGGAACTTGTGTGGCGCACCCGCTTCTTCTAATTCCGCTACCATTCTTAAAACCTGTTCAATGGGAATGGAGGGATCGTCGTCCGAATGAAAAATCAATTGCGGAACGTTATCGGGCGCCACGTGACGAATTGGCGAAGCATATTCGCGCGCATCAGGGAATGGTTCCCCTGGAGGCGCCCATCCGGCGCCCCAGTCCAATTTCACAAGGTCGTAGGCACCTGACGCGCAGATGGCAGCCCGGATTGTCGAAGGATACTCATCCCAGCCACCCGTTTTGGCGAAATTACCCTCCCCCAGCGTAGCCAACAATGACGCCATATGCCCGCCACACGACATGCCAAGTATGAAAATGTGATCCCGATCAAGGTTGTATTCCTTTGCGTTGGCATGGATCCAGCGGACGGCACACAACATGTCCTGGTAAGGCGCCGGCGCGGGGGTACAAGTCACCAACCGGTAATCGATGCTCATAGCAAAAAAACCGAGTCCAGCCCACTGATCGACATCAATCGACCCCGTGTCCCTTCGGGTTCCATAATACCACCTGCCGCCGTGTACGGAGATGATGACCGGCAATGCATCGTGCTTGTCCGGTGCAGCAATATCAGCAAGTAACGCCGCCCCTTGAACGTTGCCGTAAACAATAGTTTCCATTTTTTCCACCCCAGCCTGTTATTCTTTTTTCCAAAACGCAGATTGCCAAGTCACTTTTTTTGCAGTGATTAAATGGCCATTGCTAAATCTGTTGATTCAAAAATATTGCTGAAAACTCGCCGGTCCGAAAATATTAGCGTAACGCAACGCAGCTGGAATTTGTCCTTCTGCCAACAAATTTATAACGTCTTTAGAAAGTTCGGATTTCTTGGGGCATGGCGGCAGTACGAGGTGTATTTTACTCGTCGAATTTTCCACAACTTTAATCGTCATTTTATCCGGCACATCAACCCCCAGGTAACGAAGCGCCATTTTCGGATCGGCCTTGAATCGAGCAGTAAAAACTGGGTCGTGGCTACCCCAATTCAGAGGAAACAAGCGCGGATCTTTGTATGATTCGCCAAAATCCTTGATGTCAGAGTACACAGATTTGGTTTCTGTATAACGCGGAGCCGTGAGAACGATGTGAGTAAGCGTCGATGTGTTCTCAACTACAGTCACCGATTTTCCCGTGGGCAATTTCCAATCAAGTTTTGCGAACACCGTCTCCGGATTTGCTAAAAGCTCATCCTTAAATGCTGAGTCCGACCAAGCTCGAGCGATAATCAGTCCCATAGTATCGTTCCGACCACTCCCCACGTGTGCCCCCTTGGTAATTAAAATTGATACCGGTATGATTTTTTATGACATAATAAAACCCTGAATTAGTTTGAGAACTATTACAAGGGCCAAATGCACCAATACAACGCCTCAACGGGGATATCCGCAATTGTTTTTGATTTCGGTGGCGTACTGATGGATTGGAACCCCCGTAACTTATATCGAAAACTGTTTAACGGTGACGATATGGCGATGGAAAACTTTCTGACAAGCGTATGCACGGAGGAATGGATCAGACAGCAAGACATGGGTCTGCCGGTTGCCGAAGCCGTCGCCCAACTCGTCCTGCGTTTTCCTGACCAAGCGCCCCTAATCGAGGCTTATGACAAACGCTGGCCTGAAATTCTGGCAGGCCCGATAGACGGTTCGATATCCGTGCTTACAGAACTCCGTCAACATGGCGTGCCGCTTTACGGACTGACCAACCTGCCTGGTGAGAAGTTACCAGTGTTGGAGAAACACCTAGATTTTCTTGAATGGTTCGAAGCAGTTGTGGTGTCCGGTGCCGTCGGTATCGCAAAGCCGGACGCGGAAATCTATACACACCTTTTGAAAACCTGTTTTCTAACTCCCGAAAGTACACTTTATATTGACGATGTTCTCGAGAATGTAGAGGGAGCGATGGCGTTAGGTCTCCCTGCACTCCAGTTCGTTTCCCCCGCTAAACTGCGATCGGATCTTGTAGAGTTGGCACTGCTCTAGAGAACGAAGCACCAACGACGCTTAATCCGATAACCCTGTGCAAACGGCGCCTTCAAGTCAGTCTAGAGTTGAGATGAAGGCAGACTTAGCAAGTTCACACTTCAATGCCCGTGTAGGGCTGCGCTCGTTCACTACCGATGCCTCGGATCGTATCAGATACGCTGATCAATCTCCAGACAAGCATGAAAGCGTTTGGGCAAAGGACGAGCCATTCGCAAAATGGTGTGGATAGGCGGAAATACAGATATGATCTGTGCCCTCGGCGGCGCAGTAGCAGAGGCTCTCTTTGGCATACCCATAGAAATAGAAGAAGAAGCTAGTAACCGCCTAGATGAACACATACTTGGCGTTGTCGAACGGTTCCGGAGCAGATCAATAGTGAGCGATCGGAATTGAACCCTCGTATGCCAAACACAAAAAGTTAGAC
>CAYXUT010000067.1:0-14045 GCA_964468005.1 uncultured Magnetovibrio sp.
AGTAATCAATTTTTGTACGTCGGGACGAGACCTTTAGGTCCTGTGAATTTCAGTGCTTTTTACCATAGGCATTGTTAGTTGTTTCGCCATACTAGCTAAATCGTTTTGGTGGTTAGGCGAAATTGTTGTAACGGTTTCTTCGGTTTACGCTGTCGCCGCGGCAAGGCTTGGCCAACAATGGTGTAATGTCAGTTATTCGCTTTTGGTTACTACGCTTTGGGTCGATGCCTTGTGTTGGCGTTTGGCCTTGGACACATTAGGTCTTGTTCCCACGAGATGAGTAGATGAGTAATTGAGGCCGTTTTCATATTGCCCATACCGTCACTACTTGGCCGAGCACCGCGACACTAGTGCCGAGCATACCAGTTTGGGGAGGGGGTTGAAATTGATATTGACCAGCACACTTTCATTTCGGTTTGTCCGCAAAATCGTAGGGGAATGGCTACACTAAGCGGTTCAATGACACTCTCAGGAAAACAATTCTAAATACCGAGTTTTTCTAGCCCTTAAGCAGGGATAAATAGCAGAAACTTTACAGTATTATTGATCACACAAGAATTCACGATATCAGAGAGACAACTCTATTTTAGATGAATTGCCGAATGATTTTCGCCGCTTTACTAGGTATAGTTAAAGTCGTTTTTCTAGACCGTAGGCCCCGTTAAGTTTGGTAACTCTGTTGGTTCAAAGAGGAAGCTATGAGTGAATTTGGCCGTCTTGAGTTAATTCGAGAATCACTAATTGCAGTAGTAAATGAGATGAGAGCAAATGTAATTCATAGCTCATACTCTTCCATAATTTATGAGGGCCACGATTTTTCTTGTGCGCTTTTGACCGCGGATGGCCGACTGGTTGCGCAAGGCAATTCTGATAATCCGATCCACATTTTTGCAGTACCATATTCTGCTAATGAGGTCTTAAAGAAGTTCAAAACTGATATCAATGACGGGGACATATTTCTGCACAATGATCCTTATACAGGCGGAACGCACCTCAATGACATTTTGATGCTGTATCCAGTATTCCTAGAAGGTAAATTGGCCATGTTCACAGCGACACGATGCCATTGGGGCGATGTTGGCGGCATGACCGTCGGTTCACTCTCTGGCAGGGTCAAAGAGATTTACCAAGAAGGAATGCGAATTGAGCCGACACGCATTTGTAAAAAAGGTATTATGAACGATGCTTTTATTGATTTACTCATTAACAACATGCGAATTCAACACGAAAGGCGTGGAGATTTTAATACTATGCTTGGCACATCACGCAAAGCTGCCGAGCACATTGAAAGGCTCTTTAACCGTTTCGGTGGCACATTTTTTTTGAAGTCTATTGAAGAATTAATAAGTCTATCTGAGAAAGTAACACGAGAGCGTTTAAGTAAAATCCCTGCCGGAACTTATTTCGCTGAGAATTATCTCGATAGTAATGGTCATAATCCCGAGCCGTTATTCGGAAGACTCAAGCTAACCATATATGGAGACGAGTTGATAGCAGACTTCAGTGGCAGTAGTACCCAAACTAATGGCCCCACGAATGTCGGTCCGGCTATGGCTCTAAATGCAGTGGCTAGTGTTGTTAAATCATTTCTTGATCCACATACACCAGTAAACCATGGGGTATTCAATCCCATCAAAATTATTAATCCTCCGGGGAGTTTCCTTAATGCGACCATCCCAGCACCATGTGGCGGGATGGTTGAATGTCGAGCTATAATGATAGCGCTTATGGTTAGCGCACTGGGACAAGCATTACCCGACGAATTGGTAGGAGATTTAAAAGGCGGAGCAAATCATGTTTACGTATCTGGACCCCAGATCACTTATGAACAGGGCAAGGCTGATATCTTTTTGCTTTATGAATATCCGGCGGGAGGTACAGGTGCCACCAGGAAAACAGATGGTAATCACGCCGTACGGGCATATCCCGAGGGGGATTTCAATGCGGTGCAATCAATAGAGATTGCAGAAATGCAGTGTCCGGTTCGGATTGAACAATATAGTTTGCGTGAGAGTTCTTGTGGAGATGGGGAGTTCCGTGGTGGATGTGGGATGCGACGTGATATACGCATTCTCTCAGATGTTGCCAGCCTATCTGTATTGGCTGATCATGCAATTATACCGCCTTTTGGTGTTGCCGGGGGCTATAGCGGCGAGAGCAACCGGTTCGTCGTTATACGGGAAGGGAAAACTATTCAGCCATCACCAATACCAGGCAAGGTGGGTAACTTCGAACTTCGGAAGGATGATATTGTACGAATTGAATCCTCAGGAGGAGGAGGTTATGGCGACCCATTATTAAGAAACCCTGATCGAGTGTTTGATGACCTATCGCTGGGTTATATTAGTAGTGAACGTGCGCTGCAGATTTACGGGCTCGTGCTACACGCCGACAATGAAAAAATAAACATTGAAGCCACAAACAAACAACGGGAAGATTTGCGGGCACTACGCTTAAATTTGCCAGTAAAATTTAAAAATGATGATGATTTTGATGGAACGCGTCGCCGAATTGAATTGTCTAAAAGGATAGCTGACCGCCTTGGGGTGTCTGAAGGAGATCTTGTAGAATTATCAAAGTCTACTTCTGCGGCAGCATTGAGGGCTTGGGTTTATGTTGGTAATTCGGATGATGGCCTCTCGCTTGGACCAACTGGATTTTCTGCACTGGGCATAGATCCTGGTGACCGGGTAGAGATCCGCGCATTAAGCGCTACTTAGGTATGACTGGTAACCGATATTTGATAGGAGTAGACGTCGGCGGTACATTTACCGACCTTTTAGCTTACGATGAAATAAAAAGAAAATTATTGGCGGCCAAAGTACCTTCCATTCCTGGAGAGCAATGGCGCGGCGTATTGGATGCCCTTAAAGAGCTTAACATTAATTTTGAAGAGATCCGCGCTTTCGTGCACGGAACCACGATTGCTACAAACGCTCTACTAGAACGCAGAGGAGCTAAAACAGCAACGTTATCAACAAAAGGATTTAAGGATGTTTTGGAGTTAGGTAAAGGGCGTCGTCTCACTGGAGGAATTTTTGAAACTGCATGGCGGCGACCAAAACCTATTGTACCCCGAAACCGACGCCATGAATTACTAGAACGCACAAATTCTAGTGGTGATATTCTAATAAAGATCAAAGAAAAGGATTGTTTGGATCTTATCTCAATTCTTAAAGAGCAAGGTGCAGAAGCTATCGCGGTATCTTTTATTAATAGTTATGCAAACCCAGAAAATGAGCGGCTAGTTGCAAGTATATTGAGGAAATATCTTCACGGTATATTTGTAACGGAATCATCTGCCCTTATACCTGAAAGAGGTGAATTTGAACGAAGTTCAACAGCTGTCCTGAATGCCTATCTTTCACCAGTTATGACTGAATATTTAGATATGTTAGATCAAGAACTGATAGATCAAGGTGTTTCCGCGCCAGTCAATATTATGGGATCAAATGGCGGCGCAATGACATTGCAGGTTGCTGCGCGACGCTGTGCATCTACTTTTTTGTCTGGTCCAGTAGGTGGTGTTGTTGGTTCTATAGACATCGCCAAATCATCAGAACTACACGATATAATTACTTTCGATATGGGGGGTACAAGTACAGATGTTGCCCTGGTACATCAACTTATCCCGAGGATGTCTCACGACAACCAAATAGACGCGTTTCCTCTACGCATGCCCCAATTAGATATTCATACCATTGGTGCCGGTGGGGGATCCATTATCTGGATTGGACCGGATGGAACAGTTCAAGTTGGTCCTCAAAGTGCGGGCGCAGTACCTGGGCCCGCATGTTATGGACGTGGTGGTTTGGAACCAACAATTTCCGACGCAAACCTCCTTCTAGGACGTTTGGCATCTGATCGACCTCTCGCGGGTGGTCTTTTGCTTGATATTGAGAAAGCCAAAGAAGCTTTCCATCTAATTGCCAGTGCAATGGGCGCTGACGACTTTGTTGCCGCTGCCGATGGAGTATTAAGTATAGCGGTAACCAAGATGGCTGGTGCAGTAAGAGAGGTGTCGGTTCATCGCGGTTTCGATCCCAGAGATTTCTCACTAATTAGTTTTGGTGGAGCAGGACCCATGCACGGGTTTTTTGTGGCAGAAGAACTCGGTATTTCCCAGGTTATAATACCCCTTCTTCCTGGTCACTTGTCTGCACTTGGTCAGATGATGGCAAATTTGAGACGTGATCTTGTTAAAGCATGGGGTGGGGCTCTTTCAAAGTTGTCGGTCACCTCGTTGATGGAAGAAGCAACTAACTTGAAACAAAAAGGCGAAACGTTGATAAATTCCGATGGTGTAGGCAATGAGCGACAGTCGCATGAATTCACTTTAGACATGCGGTATTGTGGTCAATCATTTACATTACCGATACGATGGGAACCTGAAAAACCAGACTTTGATAGACTGAGGAAGGCCTTTGATTCCCAACATCAGAAAACATTTGGTTATGTCGATCCTTCTAATGATGTGGAAATTGTTAATATTCGTCTTGTTTCAACAGGTAAAGTGGATAAGCCAAAATTAGAATTTACATCAGACGATAGTACAAAGATTAAAAAATCAAAGCGAAAAGTATGGTTTGGAATGTGGAAAGAAACTGAAATTTTTAATCGAGAATCTCTACCAACTGGTTATCGTTTTTCTGGTCCTGCAATAGTCGAAGAATCTGGCGGGACTTCCATAATTCCTCAGAATTGGTCAGTTATAGTGCACTCTAATGGTTCTTTATTGTGCAATTATAAGAATTGAATTGTGTTCAAAAATATTTTTAAATATGTCTATGTACCTAAGAATGTAATAAGATGTAAGGATAGTGTAGGATATTTCAAATAAAACTATCATTTTATATTGGAGATAAATATTTGAATAGAAACTAAGTTTTGTATGAAAATTACAGAAAAATACAAACCTTCTTAAACTCTGGCATCACCTCAATCCTTGTAATTAATTTGTTTACTATAAAAACCGCCTTGATGTAGAACCCAGTACAAATTTATTAAACGCTGCGTTAATAGCCCTACCTCATCTTCACGGATAATCGTACCATCAATAGATCTTACGGATATTATTTTTATTATGGTCCAACAATACAGCGCGTTTTGATTCACGATCATAGGCTTCAAATAATGACCTAGTAAAATCTAGTCTTTCGTAATTCTTGATTGTCGGATCAACTGCCTGTGACAAAATTCGAATTGTGCTTGCTGCCACAGAACCATATCTATTGCGACTCTCTTGACTTATCCATGATACCGATAACAGGACATGGATTTCCGAACCGCACCGCGCCCACTTCGAAAGTGAACAATGGCTTCGGCGTTTGGCAAACAAAAGAGCGCTGATTCACTAGCCTGCGTTGGGCGCAAATGATGACAAGGATTTAAACTGCGATATCTTAGGCTAGCTCTAAAGACAACAAGGAGAAAACAACGTTGTAGTCCGCCATGAAAGCTCACCTGGAGAGCATTGCTTGCTGGCCGTATCCCCGGTCTCATCGGCACTGATAAGAAGGAAATGCCCCGCCTAAGTCGTAATCAGCAGGTTTGATTTATGGCAGAACACGCACACGCAATACGGCTTGGAGCGAACAATATCCACATCGGAAGTATCAGCAACCGAAGCTGACGGCAATACTGGTGAGGAGGCCAAGTGACAAACGGGAATCCACGGCCTATTAGCCGAGGGAATAGGGGTGTTTAGTAGGTTCGCATCAACCCGACCAACCGGCCTTGGATCTGCACTTGGTCCGGGCCGAATATGCGTGTCTCGTAGGCCTTGTTGGCGGGCTCAAGGGCAATCGAATCGCCTTTTCGGCGAAGCCGCTTGAGCGTCACTTCGCTACCTTCGACAAACGCCACAACAATGGAGCCATTGTCTGCGTTTTCTGCGCGTTGGATGATTACCGTATCGCCGTCTTGGATACCGGCATCAACCATCGAATCGCCATCCACCTCAAGCGCATAGTGCTCAGCGGTGGATGCAAGCATGGCGGCAGGCACATCTACGCTACTGGATGGGTCGCGCAGTGCCTCGATCGGCGTACCGGCAGCAATCCGGCCATAAAGCGGCAGCTGCAAGGTCTCCGTCCTACTTGCTTTTGCCGCGGCTGGTGTACCCAGCAAGCCAACCCTTTCATTGAAAACACCGCTAATAACGTTTGGCGCGAACTGGCTCTTGCGACGAAGCGGCACTGCGGGCACGCCACCATCCATGTTTTCCGGTAGTTTTAGCACTTCCAACGCACGTGCCCGATGCGGTAGGCGCCGGATAAAGCCGCGCTCGACCAACCCAGTTATCAAGCGGTGAATACCGGATTTCGATTTCAAATCAAGCGCTACTTTCATTTCGTCATAGGAGGGGGAGATGCCAGTTTCTCGAAGAGTTTTATCGATATAAGAGAGGAGTCGATGCTGTTTTCGGGTCAACATGATGTGGATCCAGCGTCAATGAGCGACATATGTTCACTTATGTTCTAATTTAGTTCTCCACAGAAGTCAACAACTCTCCATAAAAACTCTTATTGAGAGAAAATAAAAAAAAGTTCTATATAAAAGTTTTTTTTCATTGTAGCCGATTCGTAAACTCGGACAGGTGCTTTTTTTGCTAACAACACGTAGGGTCTAGCGGTCGTTAGTTGGATAGCCTGCGGCCAAAAGACTTTCGCCGTGTTGCCACCCTATAGGACAAGAACGCCGAAAACTTTCTTGCCGCTCTTTGCCCCGCTGCCCAAATATCTATTTGAGTTAAATGAGCCTGAGCCCTAGCACACTTCCTCAATCGTCAATTCCTGGATATCCAATCGCTCCCAAACAACCTGGGGCGATTTCATGTGACTGTTGGTCATACCTTTCCCCCGAAATAAACCTAATAGGGATCAAGTAGTCAAAGCCCCCAACCTTGATCGAGCCGCAGGATATCGACCGTATCACCAGTCTTCGCGGCCAACGCTTTCGGCGGTCGGACCACGAGGCAATCAGCTTCCGCAAAGCGCGCCATCATGGCGCTATCTTGGCGTCCGAAAGGCGTAGCTACCAGTGTGCCCTCGTTGCCTGAAGCCAGTGACGCGCGCATGTAATCCTGTCGCGTACCATTCTCCGGTAAGTCACGGCCAAGCCTGGCCGTCGTCGTGTCAGGAAGGGCTTCGTGATCTAGTCCCAGCATGGCCGAGACCGCAGCGCGCAGGAAAATCACCGAGGTCACGCCTGCCGACACTGGGTTTCCCGGTAACCCTAATACCGCGACATCGCCCAGACGGCCAAAAATCAAAGGTTTTCCAGGCCGCATCGCGATTTTGTAAAAATTAAGATCCAATTCATCCTCGGCCAAGACTTGGCGTACCAAATCGAAGTCACCAACGGATGCGCCGCCAATGGTCACCAAGGCGTCCGCGTTCTCAGCACCAGCCAACGTCTGACGAAACGATTCCGGCGTATCGCGGGCAATGCCGAGATCAATCGGCTCGCCGCCCAATACCCGCACATATGCGCTAAGCGCCACGGAGTTTGAAGAAATGATCTGATCGGGGCGTTTCGGCTCGCCCGGCATCACCAATTCATCACCAGTAGCCAAAATAGCAATCTTCGGGCGGCGTCTTACCATCAACCATGGAACGTTCATTGAGGCGGCCAGCCCGAGGTCCCGGGCGGTAAGGCGTTTTCCCACTTTCAGCAACACATCGCCTTCCCAAAAATCCAGACCAGCCGGGCGAATATTAGCACCGACGGTAGCACGTTCTCTGATGGTTATTTGATCACCTTCAGTATTCGTGACTTCTTGGATGATCACCGTATCGGTGCCTTCTGGAAGTGGCGCGCCGGTGAAGATCCTGGAACATTGTCTAGTCTCCACTCGCTCGTCGAAACCTTGGCCGGCCTGAGACATTCCGACTTGCGTCAACGTAACGGGCACGTTCTCAACATCCGCCGCGCGGACGGCATACCCATCCATCGACGAAACGACCACCGGCGGCTGCGTCAGGCGCGCCGCAACATCGCCAGCCAGCACCCGCCCCAGACCTTGCGTTAGCGGCACCTGTTCAGCCGACAGAACTTCGAAAGCACTTTTAACCCGTGCCAGAGCATCATCAACGGTAAGCATCTGTGGAACTTGGTTCATCGTGATATTTACTTAGCTTCATAAGTTCCGGACTTCCCTCCGGTTTTGTTGACCAAACGGATATCGGTGATCCGCATGCTCTTATCGACGGCCTTGCACATGTCATAGACCGTCAAAGCGGCAACCGATACAGCTGTCAGCGCTTCCATCTCAACACCCGTCTTCCCCGCAAGTTTACAGGTTGCCGAGATATCCACCGCATTGCGTTCAGGTTCGCAGATAAGGTCAACTTTCACAGAAGACAGATTGAGCGGATGGCACAGGGGGATCAGATCGGGTGTGCGTTTAGCACCCATAATTCCGGCCAACTGCGCCACCGAGAGCACATCGCCTTTTTTGACGCCACCCTGCATGATCAAATCCAGCGTTTCGGGCTTCGTAATGACACTGCCCTTAGCCGTAGCCGTGCGTTCTGTGATGTTCTTCTCCGAAACATCGACCATGACGGCGTTTCCATCGTCATCAATGTGTGTGAATCCGCTCATGCGCTAGCTGCCAAATCAACGGGAGAAAGGAGGGCACGGGTCGCTGCCTCAACATCGTCTTGGCGCATCAGGGATTCGCCCACCAGGAAGCAACGGGCGCCGACTTCCACCAACCGTGCAAGGTCGGCGGGCGTATAAAGGCCGCTTTCGCTAACCAGCATGCGATTTGTAGGCACCATATGGGCCAGTTTTTCCGTCATCTCGATATCGACCTTGAGTGTCTTAAGGTTACGGTTGTTAATACCGATGAGATCGCTATCAAGTTTTAGTGCGCGCTCCATCTCGTCTACCTCATGCACCTCGACCAAAACCTCCATGCCCCAATCACGTGCAGTTGCGCTAAGTTCTGCAGCTTGTGAATCTTCCAGTGCCGCCATGATTAGCAAGACGCAATCAGCGCTGAGCGCGCGGGCTTCTGCCACCTGATAAGGGTCGAGCATAAAATCCTTGCGCAAAACCGGTAGACTGACAACGTTTCTAGCAGCAACCAAATCTTCGTCAGCACCCTGAAAATAGGGAGCGTCCGTCAAGACTGAGAGGCAGCTTGCACCGCCCTGTTCGTAGGCTTTGGCAAGCTTTGGCGGATCAAAGTTATCACGGATCAAGCCTTTCGACGGCGAGGCCTTCTTGATCTCGGCAATCAGACCATATCGTCCGCTTTCTGCTGTGTCGCGCAGTTCTTTTGTGAAGCCACGGGGCGCAGATGCCGCCTTAGCCAACTTTTCCACATCGACAAGCCGATTCGTTGCCTTTGAGGCCGCGATATGTTCGCGTTTGTCGGAGCAGATACGGGCGAGAACGTCGCTCATGACTTTGAGTTGGATATCTCAACCAGTTTATCCAGAGCTGCATGCGCATTTCCGTCATCTATGGAAGCGGCGGCCAGAGCCACACCGGCTCTCAAATCATCCGCCTTACCGGCAACGATCAAGCTGGCGGCTGCATTCATCAACACAATATCGCGATAAGGGCTAGCCACGCCATCAACCAAAGCCTCAAGCGCCGCTGCGTTGTATGCTGCGTCGCCACCTTTCAGATCATCCAAACTAGCACGCGGCACCCCCGCGTCCTCAGGTAAAACCTCGAAATTGCGAACCGCACCATTCTCTAGCGCGGCGACATACGTCGTCCCGGTTGTGCTCATCTCGTCCATGCCGTCGGCGCCATGCACGACCCAAGCGGCATCACTGCCGAGGATCCCTAAGACTTCGGCCATGGGCTCGATCCAGGCCCGGTCGAAAGCGCCGGTAAACTGGCGTTTGACGCCAGCCGGATTGGAAAGGGGGCCCAGGTTATTAAAAATTGTGCGAATCCCCATAGATTGGCGTACCGGCATAACATACTTCATGGCGCTATGGTGCCGCGGTGCCGACATGAAGCCGATACCAGCCTCGGCAATGGATTCCTCCACCAAGGACACATCGCATTCCAGATTGACACCGAGCGCCGTCAGTACATCAGCGGCACCGGACTTCGACGTCACCGCACGGTTGCCGTGCTTCGCTACCGGCACGCCACAACCGGCAACTACGAAAGCGGTCGCAGTGGAAATGTTGTACGTACCAAGGCCGTCTCCACCTGTACCAACTATATCCATAGCACCTTCCGGCGCACTTACCGTCTGCATTTTTTCGCGCATGGCGCGGACTGCACCAGTGATTTCCTCGACCGATTCACCGCGCAGCCTCAGCGCCATCAGGAAGGCACCCATTTGCGAATCCGATGCCTCGCCGGTCATGATGATATTGAACGCGCTCTCTGCATCCATGGCAGAAAGCGCGTGACCTTCAGCAACTCGGGCCAAAATAGGTTTAATATCGTCGCTCATGCCGCGTTTCTCCCGCGTGAGATTTCAATGAAGTTCTGCAATATGTGATGGCCGTGTTCGGAGGCAATGCTTTCCGGGTGGAACTGCACGCCGTGGATCGGTAATGTCCGGTGCGAAACCCCCTGAATGACGCCGTCTTCGCTCTTTGCTGTCACTTCCAGGCAATCGGGAATACTATCCGGTGCCAACGTCAGAGAATGATAGCGGGTCGCTTGAAAAGGTGAAGGCACGCCGGCAAACACCGCTATCCCCCGATGACTGATCGTGCTCATCTTACCATGCATGGGCGCAGGCGCGCGCACGACCTTGCCACCAAAAGCCTGACCGATACATTGATGGCCCAGGCAAACGCCGAAAATTGGAAACTTGCTTTGCAGACGCGCCGTAATCTCAAGACTAATACCTGCCAGGTCGGGGTCGCAAGGCCCTGGCGATATCACGATACCCTCGGGCGCCATGGCGAATATTTCATCAATACTTATAGCGTCATTACGGCGCACGACAACGTCGGCCCCGACCTCGCCCATATAGTGGCGAAGGTTGTAGACGAAACTATCGTAGTTATCAATGAGTAGAAACATTTCAAGAGGTTATGGTATTTCACCCGGCGTAGGTCAAGCGCCGCGCATATTAGCCATGCAACCTTTTTAAAGGCACCAGACTTGGCCTTATCCTCCACTGGAAATCACTTATAATAAACATTATAGTGAAGTGGAGGGTTTATGTCGGCATGGAAGAAACAACGCTCAGAGAAAGCCAAATCACCATGCCTGTCAAAGGCATGTCTTGTGCGGGCTGTGTATCGCGCGTTGAAAGGGCTTTGAGCGCTGTCGATGGCGTCTCAAATGCAGAAGTTAACCTTGCGACCAAACGCGCCACGGTCAGCTACGATCCCGATGCAACGGCACCCAAGGCCCTAATCGAAGCTGTCAATTCGACTGGCTTTGAAGTGCCGTCGAAAACGCTCTCATTAAGTATCGATGGCATGTTCTGCGCTGGATGCGTCTCGCGTGTTGAAAAAGCCTCGATTGCACTTGATGGTGTCCTGAGTTCGGAGATCAACCTCGCCACAAGACGCGGGAACATAACATATACCGCCAACATCGTGACCCCGGAAATGATTACAGATGCCATCACTTCCGCCGGCTACCCGACAAGCCCAGTCGAGTTGGATGCGCCCGACCGCCACGCGCACGAGCAATCTACCATGGAAGCCGAAACGGCCGATCTCAAGCGCGCTTTCATTTTCGCGCTTGGTTTTACCTTGCCGCTCATAGCCGTGGCCATGGGCCGAATGATCGACGAGCTAGAAACGGCAATGTTGGCGTTCCTGCCAGAAAGCGGCTGGATGGCGGTCGAGTGGGTATTGGCCACGCCCGTTCTATTTTACGCCGGGCGGCGGTTCTACAATTCTGGCTGGAAGGAGCTCAAACATCTCCATCCCGGCATGAATGCGCTGGTCGTGATTGGCACCGGCGCAGCTTATTTCTACTCCTTTTTAGCGCTCATCGTGCCCAGCCTGTTTCCAGCCGGCACAGCCGTCGCATATTTCGAAGCCGCGGGCGTGATCGTCACACTGATCCTGTTCGGCCGTTACCTAGAAGCGCTCGGCAAACGCAAGACCTCAACCGCCATCCGCAAGTTAATGGCCTTGCAAGCTCCAACAGCGTGTGTTGAACGCGGAGGTGAAATCATAGAGGTCCCCGTAACGGTTATTACCGTGGGCGAACGGGTATTGATCCGTCCAGGCGAAAGGCTCCCCGTTGACGGCATCGTCGCCGAAGGACATAGCTTCATCGATGAATCAATGATTAGCGGCGAACCATTACCGGTCGAGAAACTCCAAAGTGATGAGGTCATTGGCGGTACCGTCAACGGCAACGGCGTGCTCACCGTCGAGGTCAGCCGCATTGGCGGTGACACCCTTCTGGCCAAGATCATTAAGATGGTCGAAGACGCTCAGGCTGGCAAGTCGCCGGTCCAGAAGCTCGCCGACCGCATCGCGTCCATCTTCGTACCTACCGTCATGGCCGTATCTATCATCACCTTTTTCACTTGGTTCACCATCGGTCCGGAACCAGCGCTCAGCTATGCCTTTGTGACCGCCGTCTCTGTATTATTGATCGCATGTCCTTGCGCGATGGGGCTGGCAACTCCAACAGCGATTATGACAAGCACGGGACGCGGCGCGGAACTTGGTGTCCTGTTCTGTCGCGGCACGGCGCTGGAAACATTGGCGAGGGTTGATACCATGGTTTTGGACAAGACCGGTACCCTGACCGAAGGAAAGCCGAGCCTGCAACAATTTTGCCTGTTTGATGAAACCCTTGACGCCGACCAAATCCTGAGGCTCGCGGCGGCAACGGAAACCAAGAGCGAACACCCCATCGCCCGGGCTCTTGCCGAAGCGGCTTCAGCTAAGAACTTAGCCCTGCCAAAGGTCGAAGCCTTCGAGGCGCACCCGGGTCACGGCCTGAGCGCGACGGTCGATGACCGTGAATTGCTCATTGGTTCTAAGCGGCATCTTCAATCCGCCAACGTCGATACTGCCGGAGCAAATATCCTGGCGTCAGAACTAACCGCAAAGGCTTTGTCACTCGCCTATATTGCCGTCGATGGTCGCCTCGCTGCCGTTGCCGGTATCAGCGATACCCCTAAACCAGAAAGCCCAGCCACCGTTCAGGCGCTTCGCGGCATGGGCATCAAAACCGCCATGCTGACTGGCGACAACGAGGCAACAGCGAGAGCCGTGGCTCGAGATGTCGGTATCATCCAAGTCATGGCCGACGTATTGCCCGGTGATAAGGCAATGGCAATCAAGCGCCTTCAAAAACGAGGCGCCACTGTGGCGTTTGTCGGTGACGGCATCAACGATGCGCCAGCGCTGGCCCAGGCAAACGTTGGCATCGCTATCGGTACCGGTTCCGATATCGCCATTGAGGCCGGCGAGGTCATTTTAATGTCCGGCGACCTGGGAGGCCTAGTACGTGCAACGCGCCTCGCCAAGCGTACACTAGAGGTCATCAGAGGTAATTTCTTTTGGGCCTATGCGTATAACGTCGCGCTGATACCGCTTGCCGCCGGGCTCCTCTATCCGGCACTTGACCTCTTGTTAAATCCGATGCTGGCTGCCGGCGCCATGAGTATTTCCAGCCTCTTCGTTGTCGGCAATTCCTTACGTCTCAGGTCCTTCGAAGGAGCACACCGGTGAACATCTCCACCGTCGCCCGCAAAACTGGCATTTCGGCAAAGACCATCCGCTACTATGAAAGCATTGGCCTGACCCCGCAGCCTGACCGCCAACCCAACGGCTACCGCGCCTATGGCAAAGACGATGTCGCTACGCTGCGTTTCGTTCAGCGTGCGCGGCGATTGGGTTTCTCTTTGGATGAGGTCCGCACCCTACTGACGCTCTGGCGCGACCAGAGACGTGCCAGTGCTGACGTCAAACGCCTGGCACTCGATCATATTCAAGAGATCAATGCCCGCATTGCCTCGTTGCAATCGATAAAACGCACCCTCGTAGACCTGACCGAGCGCTGCCACGGCAATAATCGCCCAGACTGCCCGATCCTTGATGATTTGGCCCGGTTGGGGTAGGGCTAGATTT